>JBHHVU010000022.1:0-47087 GCA_046754465.1 Nitrospinaceae bacterium
GCCAGTCCTAAAAATGCCGGTCAATGGTTGACCGTGAGCACCGCTATATTTCAACAAATCAATCTGGGATATGGGAGAGATGCCGAACTGGCATCGGATGCCCACGGAATGTTGAACGCTACCGATTCGGGGTACGATCCCGATGGGATGGTGGATTTTTTAAAAAATCTCCGGCGGCAGGAGATTATGACTGGACAAGCCTATCACAGTTTCCAGGCCACCCATCCCGATACCAAGGACCGGGTGATCAAGGCCGGGATTCTTGCGTCTTCCTTCAAAAAGCGAACAAAAAACCTGCTGGATAACAAGGCCGTTTATCTGAGCCAACTCAAGGGACTGGTCTATGGAGGAAAAAAGAACGCCGGTGATTTAAAACAATATAAATCGCAGTATATCGATGTTTACAAAGTTCAGCCCGGTGACACGTTTCAAAGTATCGCCGCCAAGGAACTCAACGATGAACGGCGCGATCTTGAAATTTCCGTGCTGAATGGAAGAAAAGAAAGCAGCACCCCGGTCAGCGGGGAATTGATCAAACTGGTAAGGGACGGTAAATATAAAAAAGACAAGACCTTGCAATTAAGGCAGGATTTGCCTTGACATTTTAATGGGAAAAGTTATTACATTAGCAAAAACCCACACCGTTCACCTCAAGCAGGGAGGCGAGATATGCAACCGGCTCACGCGGGGAACGCGGGTCCACCCAGTCGAACACCGGGGACAGTGGACCAAGGTGATCTGGAGGAACGGGAAAAAAAAGGGTTGGATTCGTAATCCCCTGGCCTCGCTGGAAAATTCAAGGGATTGAAAGTTTCATGGGTTCCACGATCATTGATGCCGGGTTCGAAAGAGAAGTGTTTACAGGTTATGTTTAACTCTTTTGTTGATGGTCGACCATGGGCATTCAAAGCCTGGAAGATCTGGATGACGAAGAATTGCTGAGCTTGTTCGATTCCACGAAGAAGCTTTTGCAAACGGGCCTGGAGAAAGCGGATTCGCCGATTTCCCAGAAAAGTCATGCGATTCAGCAAAAGCTTGCATCGATAGAGCAGGAATTGAAGTTTAGATGCCTCTGGGAAAGCGAATAACCGAGCTTGGTCCCTCCTGAAACTGGGGGAGAATTTCGTCCCCAAAGGAGGTGATCGCCTTTTCTTACTGCTTGGCGCGCCTATTCCTCCCAATATTTGGGTCCTGTTTATTTGCCTGCGCCCACTCCGTCCTGCATCCCATTCCTTTTTCGATATAAAAACAATCCAAAATTCTCCTGCTCCAACCCGTGGCTTTATATTTCCAGGGAATCCATGGGAGGATGGGAAGCGTTCTCCCCTTTCCGCAAAAAAAAAACCCGAGTCCTTGAGGGACCCGGGGTGATATTCAGAGGGAAATTTATTTCGCTTGCTGGCCAACGAAATTGAGTGCCGAACCCGCGTAGAACCATTGGATCTCTTTTTCATTGAGGGTATGGTTCAGGGAGATTTTTTCCTCGGACCCATCATCATGTTTCAGAGTCATGGTCACCTGGTGACCAGGAGCCAGTTTATCCAAATTCTCAAAAGTGACGAGGTCTTTTTCCTGGACTTTGCCGTAGTCATCCTTGTTAACGAAAGTAAAGGGCAGGATTCCCTGTTTTTTGAGGTTGGCCTCGAAGATCCGTGCGTAGGAGTTGGCCACGAAAGCGCGGCAACCCATGTGCCGGGGTTCCATGGCGGCGTGTTCCCGGCTGGATCCTTCTCCCAGGTTATCCTCCCCAAAGACCACCCATCCCATGCCTTTTTCCTTCAGATTGCGGGCGATTTTATTGAGTTCGATATCCTGATCGCCGTTGAGCGGGTTGTTACCAGTTCCCGTGTTGCCGGTGAAGGCGTTGGTGGCCCCCAAAAACAGGTTGTTGCTGATATTATCCAAATGCCCGCGGTATTTTAGCCAGGGCCCGGCCTGGGAAATGTGATCGGTCGTGCATTTTCCCTTGGCCTTGAACAGGACCGCGAGGTTTTTGTAATCCCCCACCGGGTTGGGCTGGGGAAACGGTTCGAGAAGGGCGAGACGTTCGCTTTTGGGGTTAATGACCACTTCGCCAGAGAAGGTGGGGGCCTCGTACCCGTCATCCTTGGAAACGTACCCATTGGCGGGCAACACTTCACCCTGGGGAGGAGCGAATTTGAAATCCTTTCCCTCCTTGTCTTTCAAGGTGTCGGTCAGAGGATTGAATTTCATCGATCCGGCAAAGGCCATGGCCACGACCAGTTCCGGACTGCTGATAAAGCCAAGGGTTTCCGGGTTGCCGTCGTTGCGTTTGGCGAAGTTCCGGTTGTAGGATGTGAGGATGCTGTTCTTGTCGCCTTTCTTGATATCATCGCGTTTCCATTGACCGATACATGGGCCGCAGGCGTTGGCAAGCACCGTTCCGCCGACTTCCTGGAAACTTTGGAGGATTCCGTCCCGTTTGATGGTTTCGAAAATTTGCTCCGATCCCGGGGTCACCATGAAATGGGTTTTGACCTTGAGCCCGGCTTGCCGGGCCTGGCGGACAAGGCTGTTGGCCCGGGTCAGGTCTTCATAACTGGAATTGGTGCACGAGCCGATCAGCGCGGCGGAGATCTTTTCCGGATAGCCCTTTTCATCGACCTCCCCGGCCAATGCGGAAATGGGACGGCCCAAGTCCGGGGTATGCGGCCCCACAACATGCGGTTCCAGGGTGGACAGATCGATCTCATGGTACTCGTCGTAATATTTTAGCGGATCGGATTCGGTTTCCGGATCAGACTGGAGGAATTCCGCGTATTGCTTGCAAAGGTCGGCGACCGGGCTCCGGCCGGTGGCCCTGAGATAGGGATCCATATTTTCGTCGTATCCGAAAATAGAAGTGGTTGCGCCGATTTCGGCTCCCATATTGGTGATGGTTCCCTTGCTGGTTGCGCTCATGGACCGGGCTCCCTCGCCGAAATATTCGACGATTTTGCCCGTTCCCCCCTTCACCGTGAGCATGGTCGCGACCTTCAGGATAACGTCCTTGGAAGCAGTCCAACCGTTCAGCCGTCCCGTGAGCTTGATGCCCACGAGCTTTGGCATTTTGGTCATGAACGCCTGTCCGGTCATGACATCGACCGCATCGGCTCCGCCTACCCCGATGGCGATGGTCCCCAGTCCCCCGGCATTGGGAGTGTGGGAATCGGTGCCGATCATCATCGTGCCCGGAACAGCGTAATTCTCATACACGACTTGGTGAATGATGCCCGATCCGGGTCTCCAGAATCCCATGCCATATTTCATCGCCGCCGAGCGAAGAAATTCGTAAACCTCCTTGTTGGTTTCTTCCGCCGCCTTGAGGTCGGCCGCGGAGCCTGTATAGGCTTGAATCAGGTGATCACAGTGAACCGTGGTGGGAACCGCCACTCGTGGCATTTTAGCCGACATGAATTGAAGGATGGCCATTTGCGCCGTGGCGTCCTGCATGGCTACCCGGTCTGGTTTGAGAAATATATTTGACTCGCCCCGCTCCAGTTTGGAAAAATCCGTGGGGTCCATATGGGAAAACAAAATCTTTTCCACCAGGGTGAGCCCCCGGCCCAACTGTTGCCGGGCCTCTTCATGGATTGTTTTTAAGGATTGAAATAATTTTTCAATGGGTCCCATTTCCAATAACATTTGATTTCACCCTAAAATTTATATATTAGAAAAATTCGTTTAAAAAAAATACCTGTGTGTGTTTGGTATGATCCGGTGGAATGCGATTCATTGTGGGTTGAAGCGCGCATTTTGTCATGAATTTTTCCAAAATTCAATATTTTTCGGAGCCCGGCCGAGGGCCGGCCAAGGTGAAATAAACGAAAGTATTATCAATCAGTTAGAATCCCATGAACGGAGGTCCGGATGCCGTCCCTGTTCGATTCCAGCGAATTTAATGAAAATCTTTTTTTCCCGCGTCAAGACCCATCGCCCGTCCCGGGGGATTCGGAGGAAATTTATATTGAAGTGGAACCCAGGGTCCGTATTCACGCCCGGCGGTACCCGACCGGCCCGGCCCGTTTCAGCCTGCTGTATTTTCATGGCAACGGCGAGATCGTTTCGGACTACAATGAATTGAATCCTTATTTCGCTATCTTGGGTGCCGAAATGACGGTCTGCGACTACCGGGGATATGGTAAAAGCGAAGGGACACCTACTTTAAGAAACCTCCTTAAGGATGCCCACACCATTTACCGGACCCTGTATGATCAAGGCAAATTGCTGGACCGGGTTTGTCTCATGGGCCGCTCCCTGGGGAGCGCCGCGGCGATTGAATTGTGTTCGGTCCATCGGGAGATTTCCGGATGTGTGATCGAAAGCGGCTACGCCGACCCGGTTCCCCTGGTGGAACGGCGGGGATTGAAAATGGCTGCTGCCACGCCCGAGGAAGACGCGTTATTCAATAACAGCTTAAAAATTAAACAGGTGACCTGCCCGGTGCTCATCCTCCACGGGGAAGACGATTTTTTGATTTCCCCCAAGGAGGCCGAACTCAATTACCGGAAGGCAGGGTCCGCCATAAAATATCTGGAAATTCTGGAAGGGGTAGGGCATAACGATATGATGATGGCACGGGAAAACGGTTATTTCTCCTCCCTGAAGTATTTTTTCGATACCATTTACCCGCCGGAATGATACGGTTGGATTCTTCCGGTTTCAATTAAATTAGATAAAGATCCCGGTGGTGTTCCGGGGTATTTTTAAAAGTCTTGCAGGTGGAATGAATGGAAAGAAAATTTTATAACATTGAGGGTATCATTCGCAGTGGATTCAAACTGAGCCGTAATTATGAAATTCTGGATTTCAATTTCACCAAATTGGGGGACGCCGGAGTAAAAGCCCTGTCCAGGTCCCGCTCCATTAAACAACTTAAAAGGCTGACCCTCACCGGCAACAAACTGGGTCCGGAAGCCACCAGGGCGCTGGGAGCGTCCCAGGCATTACAAAATCTGGAGTCCTTGAAGCTGTATAAAAACCAAATTGGGGATGAGGGGGTCCGGTACTTGAGTGAATCTGAAAAATTACCTCGTTTGAAGTCATTGCGGCTGGCGTTGAACGGGATAGGACCGGAAGGCGCCCGCTATATCGCCGAATCTCCCAATTTCAAGTCGCTGACCTCGTTGAGCCTGGCGGAAAATAAAATCGGGGACGAGGGGGCCCGGCATTTAGCCAATTCGGCCGATCTGGCCAATCTTGAGATTCTGGACTTGAGAAAAAACGGGATCACCGACCAGGGCGCCCTTTATTTGTCAAAGAGCAAGTTATTCCCGAATTTGCAAAAAATCGATCTTTCCGACAACCCGTTGACAGAAACCGGACGGGAAGCCTTGTCGGGTTTTCTCATTCTCAAACTCATCCGGCACCGGCTCCAGGATGAAGGGGCGGTGCTTGATCTCAGCAAGCTCGGCATAGGGGACCTGGAATGCGGAGTCATCGCTGAAGACGGGGACCTGGAGAACCTTGAGAAACTTTACCTGGAATTAAATCGGGTCACCCCCGAGGGAATCCGGCGGCTGGCTGAGTCGCCTTATCTCAAAAACCTCAAGCTGCTGTCCCTCGACCGAAACCAAATCAAGGATGAGGGCGTGCGCTATATCGCCGATTCGGAGGTGTTTCAAAATCTCGAAATTCTGATGATCGAATATAACGATGTGACCGATGAAGGATTGCTGGCGATCGCGGAATCGGAAAACATGGCCCAGCTCACGCGGCTCTACATCGAGGGCAATCCTTATAGCGATGAAGGGTATTATGCCATTGGCGAATCCGAATTTCTGACCCAGCTGGAGTATCCCGAGTTCGAGAGAATCGAGGAGGAAGTGGAAGAGGAGGAAGAGGAGGAAGAATTTGAAGAAGTCGAAGAAATCGTGGAGGTGGAGGAAGAAGAGGACCTGGAGGATTCCGATTACGAAAAATGAGTCCCGGGGGATGGCCTGAACCCTTCCCCCTTCAGGAAAAAATTCCTATTCCCTTTGGCAAGTCTGATTTCCGAGGGGTTCTTAAAATGCGCCGGCCGTTCTTTAGAACAGTTTTTTCAGTGGCGGAAAACGCCCTTTCCGCGTTGTCAGGTTTTCAATTCTATTTCCGCGCCCCTCAGGGGAGGGCAGGGGGCTACCACGAACTCGTCCAGATATCCCGGGTGCTCCGGGTTGTGAAAATTTGATTGATGCGGTTGGCGAATTCTTCCGAATTGAAGGATTTATTATACTCGTCCGAAGGACCTCGAAAGGGATTCCAGGAAAGGACCAGCCGCTCGATGAACATTTCGTCCAGTGGAACGTTGGCGATTTTTACGATCTCATTGGTTTCCGAATCCACCAGGATCGCCGCCATGTTGTATTCATCCTTTGCATAAAGGGCCTCGCAAAACCCCGGGGACTCTTTTTCCTGCTGGGTGGGGTTGCAGGGCGTTTCAAGGATCCAGTCCTCGCTGCCCACCGCGAATATGGGGATGGCGGGAAATTCCGATTCGGTACAGAGTTTGGCCCTCCATTTTCCTCCCCACGCCTCAATTTGGGTTTTTGAGGGACGGGGAAATTTTCCAATCAAAAGCATTTCACCATTGGGAGAGAAGGAAAGGCCGCCGCCTTCTCCCTGGATATCAACGGGGCAGGGTTGGCCCTCTTCAAATCGTATTGTTTTCTCCATGGGGTTTCCGTTTCCGGGAATATTTTTGATTAAAAATGAATCCAAATGCTTTATAAATAATTTTATTATTCTCGTTCCCCCAGGTCAAAGTCAACAGAAATCCCTTGTTCCCGGTTGGCGGGAAGGGGGGGTGGGCCTTACCCTGCGAGGAAACGCCTTGCGATATGTTCCCGGTTCGTTTAATCTACGCATTTTGTTATAAGCCCCGGATGCAACCATGAAAAGCACTTTGATCGGGCATGCCTGCCTTCTGATCCAATCCAAAGACACGACCCTGTTATCCGATCCGGTTTTTTCCACGTATCATTGGGAAGAGATAAACGTGCACTGTCCGAGTCTCGATCTCGACCGGGATAAAATTCCCCGCGTCGATATCCTGAACATCTCGCACCGTCATCAGGACCATTTCGATGTGCGTACCCTGGCTTTCCTGGCGAAGAACGATCACATTCTCTCTCCTGAAGTCACGGTGCTGGCCCCCCGGGACGAAATTCTTCTCGATGTGCTCAAGGAACTGGAATTCAAAAATATCCGTGTGGTGGAGGATTTCGAGCCGATGGAGATAAAGGATTTTGTCCTCACCCCCACGCCGTCCTTGAACCAACAGGATTATTTTCCCGAACACGGCCTGCTCGTTCACGATGGGGAGGTGACGTTATGGAACCAAGTGGATACCATCGTCAACCCCCAGATTATCCAGCACATCCAGAAACTCTACCGGCGGATCGATTTCGCCCATACCCGGTACCTTCCCTTGCTGGAAGGGAATTTCACCTTTCACAAATCCGTGAACCTTCCTTTTGATGAATACAGCTCCTTCCTCAAGGTCGTGAAAATGCTGGGGCCTAAATTCATTGTTCCAGGATCGGCAGGGTTCCGTTACAAGGACGAGTTCGCTTTCTTGAACCGGTATACCTTTCCAACCACCCAGGAACAGTTTTTAAAGGATCTGGCGGATTTTTGTCCCGAAGTAAAGAGTAGTACGTTTTTCCCGGGGGATGCTGCGGAAATTTCGCCGGAGGGGGTAACCATCGAGAGGCAAGGATCCGATTTTATCCGGACCCGTGAAAATAACGGCCAAATGGTGGAGTTCAAACCGGTGGCGGAGGTCACTCCCATCCAAACGCTCACCCGGGATAAGACAGCACGGGAAGAGGAAAAACAGGCGGTCCATGAGTTCGTGGAAAATGAATTTTTCAACCGTCTTCTCCTTCATCCCATGGGGGAAGTATGGAGACACTGGAAAATCGTTTACCAACTCGAAGTATTCGGGAATGACGATTCCCGGGTCTGGAGCGTGGATTTTGGCGAACCGGAACCCGCCCTGGTGGATGGGAGTCTGGGAAAAATCAATGTCTATGAAGGCATCAGTTATTCTGAATTTTATAAGTTCATCCGCAAGGAAACCAACTGGGATTTCGTGGGGGTTGCGGCGCAGTACAGGACCTTCCAAAACATTTATCGGGTGGGAAATGGCCAGTTCGAATATTATTCCCACGATAAAAAATTTCCACTGCCGCTGATGGAAATATTCCCTCCCGACCAGGAAATGGACCGAGAAAAATTCATGAAGGATGTCCGCCGCTGGAAAAATAAAGCCTGATTCCGGGTCCAACAAATTTCCCGGCCGGGAAAGCGGATGGTATAATATTGACATAAAATAAAGAAACCGGTAGACTCCTCTATTCGGTCAAATAAATTCAAGGAGTTAGCCTGATTTTTTTTATTTTACCAAACAATCGTTCGAACTTGAGGCGGTGTAGCTCAGCTGGTTAGAGCATACGGCTCATATCCGTAGCGTCCGGGGTTCAAGTCCCTGCACCGCCACCAGTTTTCATTATATTCACGGGGTTGCGTTTTAATAACCTTTTGAATTCAAAGGTTGTACCCATTTTTCAGAAGGTGTGGATTATTTCATGGACAATCCGGAATGTAAATATTAAAATTATGATAACTATTTTCATTATTAGGAACTAGAATTACCTTCCCGAGTCGTATGGATATCCCCACTGTCGAAAAGGATGATATCATCTGCCAATGCCATCAGGTCAGCGAGGCCACCATCCGGTCCTGCATCGTATCCAAAAATCTGTCGCGCATCGAACATGTCACCAAAGCCTGTGAGGCCGGGGGAGGATGCCATTCCTGCCATATCCTGATCCAATTGTTTATCGATGAGCATTTGGAAAAGAGAACACCCATGGAAACCCTGGTCGCGGGGCACGCCAAAAAGGTCAAAAAACGCGGAATTTTGAGCCGGTTTTTCCGCAAACTCAAAACGCCCGTCTCGGCATCCTGATACCTGTTAACCGGATTTGGGTGGGGGCCGTCCCGAGGGATGCAACTGGCCCGCCTGATCCATCCTGAAAAAATTTCCTTTCCGCAAACAGCGGCCGCGCCGTATTTTCTTGAATGTCTCCGGTGATTTAACTAAGGTTGAGGGGACAGAACTCCGAGGGTCTTCAACATGTCTGCGTTGTAGACGGGAATTTCGATGAGAAATCCCCCTTGAGTAAAATACGGCACCCGATAAGACATTGACCGCCCCGCGCGGGTTTTCCCGGCCATCCGGGTTTAGCATGGGCGGCGGAAATCTTTTTATTCCTACAGAGGAGGAGCATCGATCCATGAAAAGCGGGAATTGTATTTTATTCAGTGGAGGCGTTAAAGGCGCGGAGGCGGCATTTGGCCGGCAGGCGGAGACCGCGGGTGTTCAAGAAGTCAACTTCACTTTCGAAGGTCATAAAATCGAAAGAAAACGGGGCGTTCGTTTTCTGACCTCGGAAGAACTGATGCGGGGTGACGTCAGCCTGTCCTATCTGTCCAAGATAATGAACCGCACGTATAACTCCGGTCCTTTGTTCCGCAAGGTTCTTCAAAGCATCTGGCACCAGATCAACAACGCCGAAGAGATTTTTGTCGTCGGGAAAATATTACCCGATGAAACCGTCAAGGGGGGGACGGGCTGGGGGGCCGAATTCGCCAAACTGTGCAACAAACCCCTCAACGTTTTCGATCAGGATCAGGGCGAGTGGTTTCACTGGGAAAAGGATCATTGGAAAAAAGTCAAATCCCCCCGCATTCGGCGAAAACATTTCGCGGGCACGGGAACCCGGTTCCTGAACGAGAAAGGCAAAAAAGCCATTCGCGAATTGTTTAAGGAATCTTTCAAGTAATATGGGTTCGACCAAATCCCGCCTGGCCTATTTCGACTGTTATTCGGGAATCAGCGGGGACATGATCCTGGGCGCCCTGGTGGACCTGGGAGTGGATTTGCGGAAAATCCGCGACGGATTGAACACCCTGGATTTACCGGGATATCGAATCCGGTCCCGCCGGGTGCGGCGCGGCATGATTTCCGGGACCAAGGTGGATGTGGTGCTGAAAAAAAAATCCCCCGCCACCCCGACTTCCAGGAATTTTTCCGATATCCGGAAACTCATTCAAACCTCCGGCCTATCCGGCCCCGTAAAATCCCGCTCCATCGAAATATTCCGAAGAATCGCCCGGGCGGAAGCCAAGGTCCATCATACCCGAATCGACAAGGTTCACTTTCACGAAGTGGGTGCGGTGGATTCGATCGTGGATGTGGTGGGCGGGGTCCTGGCCATCGACCTGCTGGATGTCCAGCGTATAATCGCTTCACCCCTCAATGTCGGAGAAGGATTGGTAGACTGCCAACATGGCGCCCTGCCGGTTCCGGCTCCGGCCACCCTTATTTTGCTCGAAGGGATTCCCTGTTTTTCCTCGGGGGTCCGGAAAGAGCTGACCACACCCACCGGCGCGGGGATGATCGGATTCTTCGCCCGCGGATTCCATTCACTTCCTCAAATGAAGATTCTTGGTTCCGGTTACGGGGCCGGGGACCACATCGTCGAGCAGTCCCCGAATATGCTCCGTGTCGTCCTGGGAGAAATCGAGGAAGACGGGAAAACAGAGACCCAATTTGTCGTCGAAACCAATATCGACGACATGAGCCCGGAATTTTATGACCACGTGATGGAATCCCTGTTCCTGGCGGGTGCGGCCGACGTCTATTTCACGCCCATTATTATGAAGAAGAACCGCCCCGCCGTGAAGATTTCCGTGCTGGTCCCGGCGGATAAAAAAGACGAAATATCCAGAATTCTGTTGTCCGAAACCTCCACCTTTGGAGTTCGATTTTATCCCGTCAACCGGATCACCCTGGACCGGGAGATTCGTACCTTGAAATCCGCCCATGGGCGGGTGAAGGTGAAATTGGGAATCCTGGACGGTGCCATCGTGCATATAGCGCCGGAGTATGAGGATTGTAAAAAAATAGCGCGCCGGAAAAAGCTCCCCATCCAAACCGTGTATGAAGAAATTCTAAGTTCCGCGAAACGTGAGCTGGCATAAGCAAAGCAATGGGATCAAATTTCCCCTTGCCTGCAACTTCAATAACGTTGGCCTGATTGGCTTGTTTTATATCAGACCAAACGGACTATCCTGTTGGTGACCCTGTCAAATTCTTGCCTGGGATCTTTGAACATTCCGTGGGGAAAAACAGGGGAGGAAAGGGGGCGGCGCTGTGGGGGAAAAAATATTCTGGCCGGTAAGAAAATGGTCCGTGCGGTCGCAACCTGCCCCACCGGATTTTTTAGAGACCGTGTTTTTTTAGCTCTTCCTCGTAATGCTTATGGAAAAGGATTTCCCATTCCGGGGTGCCTTCGCGAAGGTTCTTATTGCTGTATGAGGCCATAATCTTCCGGGCTTCCTCATCGGCCAGATCGTCTATTTTTAAAATTTGGGTCATCACCCGGGTGATTTCCAGCCGAACGTCGTTGAGATCCACTTTATAGTCAATCTCCTCCCGTTTTTCGAAATCGTGGATAATGAGGCTGCTGATGTGATTTATTTTTTCCCGGCTGATTTTCATGGCTTCCGCAATTCGACTTAGAGAATTAGACCGCGTTCCCGGACCAGTTTGGATTTGACCAGTTGAAACGCCCGACCAAAATCCATCATGTTCCGTTCATACTCCTGGGTACGCGATTCCAGGAGCATCTTGACCTCATCGTTCAACCGGTCTTCCACCATCAGGTCTTCAATGATGATGCCGGTTACGATCGCCTGCAGTTTTTCGGGACGATCATCCCAGATAATCATGTCCTTTCCTATCAGGTTTTGAACGATTTTTTGAGAGATACTTTCAACAAGTTCCTTTCTGAGTCTCATGGGCCGGTTTTAATTTTCAAATTTTTGTAAAAGTGGTTTTTCAGGGCAGGCATTATGACCCCCACCTCTGTGAAACAAGAGCGGGAGACGGGGCTCGAACCCGCGACATTCAGCTTGGGAAGCTGACACTCTACCAACTGAGCTACTCCCGCAGGTAACAAGGACATTTCGCCCTTTCAGGATTTCTTTTCACCCAAAATCAGGATCAGGTTGTCCCCGGTCGTCTGAATATCCAATATCCTCTTGTTGTCCTCATAAATTTCATCGATGGCCTTGTTGACCATTTTCTCGATGGCGCCGGCGCTTTCTTCCATGATGTCGAGCACTCTAACCGATACAACCCTCTGTTCTTCCAGCCCCATTTTTTGTTTCCCGTGACAATCCATCATTGGCCATCGATAAAATTTTCCCTTGAAAAACAAGGCAAAACCCTGTTTATGAGGTCTTTTCTTTCCGGTCATTATCCGACATTTACCTTGAGTAATCAAATAATATTACCCTGCCCGTCAAGGGTTTCATTTGCTGGCGGACAAGCGCCGGGCATTCTGGGTGGGAAACGGGAGGGAGATGGAAGGGCCTGGCAATGCTTAGTTCCAACGGAAAAGCGAAAAAGGAAATGATGATTGTAATTGCCTTATGAATTCAGTAATATAATTCTCCATAAAAAAACATTCAATAACTTGTTGAAACTCATAAGCTTTTTATGAGAGCCGGGGTTTTTCCGTCTCCGAGCATGAATTGGGGCGGGACCGATTTTCCGGTTATCAGACAATCCACCATTATCTTCAGCGGGGAAATTCGTGGTCAGGCCAGTTAACTTTACTGAAAAAATTCCGATCAGCCACCATTTGATCGAATTGCGGGACCGGTTTGTCATCGTCGCCATTGTCGTTGCATTTTTCTTTGGCATTTGTTTTTATTTCATCGACTTTTTCCTGCTGTGGCTGGAAGACCCTCTCCCTAAGCAATTCGCGGAACTGACTTTCATCACTCCCACCGAACCCTTTTTTACAGCCATGAAGGTTTCTTTCATGGGTTCCCTTTTTATTTCCATGCCCGTGATTCTCTATCATATTTGGGGCTTTATCTCCCCTGGCCTCAAGGTCCAGGAAAAAAAGATCACAACCATGTTCGTGGGGTTTGGGACCTTCTTCTTCGTGCTGGGGGGTGTATTTTGTTATTTCCTCGTTCTCCCGCTCGGTCTCAAGTTCCTGCTGACTTATGGCACCAACTGGTGGAGGATGCAGGTAACCATCGGATTTTATTTTTCCTTCGTGGTCAAATTAATGCTGGCGTTCGCCTTCGCCTTTCAGACTCCGCTGCTGATGGTGCTGATGACCAAATTCGGCGTGACCAATACCATAAAGATGCGGATGTACCGGAAATGGGCGTTTCTGGGAACCTTCGGCGTGGCGGCCGTCCTGACGCCTCCGGATATCATCACCCAGGTTCTGCTAGCCTTCCCTTTGTATGCGCTGTATGAGTTTGGCGTGGTAGTCTCCTATTTCTTTGAGGATCCGAAAAACCGGGAGAAAATTCTCCAGCAAATGGCGGATGAAAGAGCCGCGAAAGAGGCTGCCAGGCGCAGTTCTTCTAACAAGAAAACCACCCGTAAAGTTGTCAAAAAAGTGGTCCGAAAAGCCAAAAAGGCGTAGGGAATAGGCCTCTCCATCCGCCTCCGATTGACTCTCAAATTTTTCCCTTCCTGAAACCGGAGCGGTTTGTTTCCGCGTGAGTGAGCTTTCAAGCCGATTTCAAAATAAAAACCCCAGCAGCGTGATCAAACGTGGATAGAAATGCACAAGAAGAATCCCGGCCGACGCACAGCAGGCGTGAACCAGCAGGGAAGCGTAAATCGTCCCTGTCCACCGGAATAATAAAGCACTGCCCAGTCCCAAAAGGAACAGGCCTAAACTTAGCTTAAAATGCGCCAGCGTGAATAGAACCCCTCCCGCGTAGATGGCCAGGACGGGATGGAATTTCCTGAGGAAGGTTTGAACGATGAATCCGCTAAAAAAGGTCTGCTCCACCAAAGGACCCAGAAGGACGGAAACCGCCAGGTTCTCCAAATCGGGAAGACCCGGTTCCCCTTCAGAACCCGTCCGCACCACCGCTGAAAAAAGTTCGGTTTGGTCCAGTCGGGTGACCGTCAAGAGTCCATCCAGGAGAGGCAGGCCCGCGACCACAACCATGCCGGGAACGGCGCCTGTCATGAGGTGGTTCCACAAATATCGTGGGGAAAATCCCAAGTCCCGGAACGACAACATTCTGGCCGCCAGTATACAGAGCAGAAAGCCCGCCTCATATATCAAGGTTCCATAATCACGCAGCCATGGGGGGTTACGCAGGAAAAACTGGATACCCGGGAAAAGAACGAAAACAAGAAGGGCAAGAATCACTGTTGGGAGGCCCGGTCCCCAGCTGCCAGCCAGTTCCACTTTTTTGATATTCACGGCGTGATCATGGGACGGGGAAACACCGGGGCCGGCGTCAGTTGTCCGGATGGGAGGGAAGGGGAGGTTGACGGGTCCCGGAAATTGGAGGAACAGGAATTCCTTCGGTCAGGTTCCCGCTGAGGTGAGCCGTTTTGTCTTTTCCCTTGTTATTTTTGTCAGCAACGGCATTGCCGCTGATGTGGGTCCAGACGTTTTTGGCCGCCGACTCGTTTTGAATATTATCCTGGGAAACGGTGATCTCTTTTTTCAGGATGGAGGCATTGAAATAAAATCCGCCGAAGATCAGCGCGGAGAGGATACAAGATTCAATGAAAACGTTTTTCCACATAATTTTTGTTTTCAAACGTTTATATCAATAAAGGCATTTTAAAATTTTTGCCTGGGGATTTCAATAATTATACCACCCATCAGGTTCCGCCGGGTGCCTTCTTTGCCCCCTCCTGACCGAAGCGGGGGTGTTGACAAAAATTAGGTCTTTATTTACTATCCGCTATCGGATTACAATGCTTTAAAGAACTTGGTTTTTCTGATTCGAGCGGGATTCATTTCGCATTCAGCCCCCTTTCCAGGTTTCCCATTAAGAAATCAAACGAGATGATTAAATTAGCCATCGCTTCCGATCACGCGGGATTCGATCTCAAAGAAAGCGTCATCACCTATCTTCACCACGAAGGAGTCGGTGTCAAGGACCTCGGTCCCCTGAACTCGGATTCAGTGGATTATCCCGATTATGGCATCGCACTGGCCCAGTCCATTCTTGAAAGCAAGGTAGAGCGGGGAATCGTTATCTGTGGCACCGGGGTGGGGATGTCGATCGTGGTCAACCGGTTCCCCGGGATCCGCGGAACCCTTTGTTCAGACGTCTACACCGCCAAAATGTGCCGCGAGCATAACGACTCCAATATCCTCATCATGGGAGGGCGGGTCATCGGCAAGGGACTCGCCCAGGAAATCGTGAAAACCTGGCTCGATACCCCCTTCGAGGGAGGCCGTCATCAAAAACGCCTCGAAAAAATAGAGGAAATCGATCGCAAGTTGAAAATAAAAGGAGAACTTTAAATTGTCATTAGCGGATTTCGATTCAGACATTGCGAATGCCATTAAAGGTGAGTTGGACCGGGAAAATTTCACCCTGGAAATGATCGCCTCCGAAAATTTCGTCAGCCCCCAGGTTTTGGAAGCCCTGGGATCGGTGATGACCAACAAATACGCCGAGGGGTACCCCGGCAAGCGATATTACGGTGGGTGCGAGTTTGTGGATGTCGCCGAAAGCCTGGCCATCGAACGCGCAAAAAAACTTTTCGCCGCCGAACATGCCAACGTCCAGCCCCATTCCGGATCCCAGGCCAACATGGCCGTGTACCACACCGTGTTGCAGCCTGGCGATACCATCCTGGGAATGAATCTGGCGCATGGTGGACATTTGACGCACGGCAGCCCGGTCAATTTCTCGGGATATACCTATAAAGTTATTCCCTACGGAGTCAACAAGGAAACGGAACGGATCGATTACGAGGAGGTAGCCCGCCTGGCGCAGGAACACCGGCCCAAGATGATTGTTGTCGGGGCCAGCGCCTATCCCAGGGTGATCGATCCCGTCAAGTTCCGGGAAATCGCCGATGAAGTGGGCGCGAAAATCATGACCGATATCGCCCACCCCGCGGGATTGGTCGCGGTGGGTCTTTATCCTTCCCCCGTCCCGTACTCCGAATTCGTGACCACCACCACCCACAAAACCCTGCGTGGACCTCGGGGAGGCATGATCCTTTGCCAGGAGAAATACGCCCGGGAGGTGAACAAAAAAATCTTTCCAGGAATTCAAGGCGGACCCCTCATGCACGTGATCGCGGCCAAGGCCGTGGCTTTCAAGGAGGCCTTGTGCGAGGATTTCACCACTTATCAGAAACAGGTGTTGGCCAATGCGCGGTGTCTGGCAGATCACCTTGCGGGGAACGGATTCAAAATCGTCAGTGGGGGAACCGATACCCACCTGATGCTGGTAGACCTGCGTGCCCAGGATATCACCGGCAAGGACGCCGAGCATGCCCTGGAACGGGCCGGCATCACCGTCAACAAAAATACCGTTCCCTTTGAAACCCGGAGCCCCTTCATCACGTCCGGAATCCGGATTGGCACGCCCGCGCTGACCACCCGCGGGATGAAGGAAAACGAAATGAAATTGATCGGCGGGATGATCGTTCAAACCCTGGAGCGTCTCCAGGATAACGCATTCCACGAGAAGACCCGCAAAAAGGTGCGCGAACTGTGCGAACAATTTCCGCTTAATTTAGAACTCACCAGCAAGTACTGACTGCCCAATGAAATGTCCCGCCTGCGCCAACATGGAAAATAAGGTCATCGATTCCCGTCTCAACAAGGAAGGGGATATCATCCGGCGGCGGAGGGAATGCCTCAATTGCGGGGATCGGTTCACCACTTACGAGCGGCTGGAAAAGTCCTTGCCATTCGTGGTCAAAAAAGACGGACGCCGGGAGGAATTCAACCGCGAGAAGATCATCTCCGGAATCAAGAAAGCTTGCCAAAAGCGGCCCATCAGTATCGAAAAAATTGAAGGATTGGTGGACCGTGTCGAACAATACTTCCAGGACCTTGGGGAAAAGGAGATCTCCGCCGTCGCCGTGGGCGAGAAAGTCGTCAAGGAACTTTACCACCTCGACGATGTCGCCTACGTGCGGTTCGCCTCGGTTTACCGGTCGTTCAAGGACGTCAACGAGTTCATGGTCGAGTTGAAGGAAGTGCTAAAAGACAAGCAGGACATCAAAGAATCCGACCGCCTTCAATAATATCCACCCAACTCACCCAACCCCCACACTGCGTGTGCTCCCCACGGGTGAGGAATTTATTCCATCACCCCGCCGTTGAATCCCTGAAAACAAAATGTTACGATAAATTCCATTAAACGATGTGTCATTACACCCCAATTTTCAGGGGAGGGACCGGGCAGGAAGCGTCCCTTTCCCGGTTGCCATGGCAAAAATCATATTTAATATTTCGCTGTTGAGTTACCTGGCAGCCTCCCTGGGCTATTTTATCTATCTAGCCTACCGAAGAAAATTTGTGTCCAACGCCGCCAATGCCACCGTGGGATTCGGGCTGGTGGCGCATACGGCCTGGTTGGGTATCCGGTCCGTCCAGACGGGCCACGGGCCCTACACCACCTCGTTCGAGATCGCGATGTTTTTTTCCTGGGTGATCGTGTTGGTGTTTTTTCTGACGGAATGGAAATACAAGATTAAGGATTTGGGGGCATTCGTCATACCCCTTGTGTTTCTGATCACGCTTTTTTCCGGTTTCCTCTCAAGTGACGTTGCCCTGGTGGAGAATTCACAGAACCATTTATGGCTCACCTTGCACCGGACTCTTTCGGTTCTCGGATCCGCCGCCTTCACTATCGCTTTTGCCGCGGGGATCATGTATCTTATTCAGGAACATCAAGTAAAATCAAAGAAACTGGGCATCATGTATTTCCGGATGCCTTCCCTGGAGGTCCTCGATAATCTGAACGACAAGGTCATTACCATTGGTTTTCCCTTGTTTACCCTGGGATTCATGACGGGGTCGATCCTGAATACCAAGATGGATATGCCTTTTTTTTCCTGGGACCTTTTTAAAACGTGGCCCCTGGTTATCGTCTGGATCATTTATGGAGGTGTGTTCTTCGGACGGCTCATTGCGGGAGTGCGTGGCAAAAAAGCCGCCCAGGGCGCCATCCTCGGATTCGTGATGGTGGTCGTCACCTATTTCTTGCACATTTGATCATGGCAACTCCTAATCTGGTTATGGTGGGCGTTAACCATAAGACCACCCCCGTGGAGATTCGGGAACGGCTGGCCTTCACCCGGGGAGAGTTGGAGACCTCGCTCGAACACCTGGTGGGTCACCCCGAAATCGTCGAAAATCTCATTCTCTCCACCTGCAACCGGGTCGAGATTTATGCCCGTGTCCGCAATACGGAACAAGGAGTCCGGCTACTCAAGGAATTCATCTCCGGTTATCACAATATTTCACTGCAGGAACTGGAAAAATATTTTTATAGCTACCAGAACGAGCAGGCGGTGGAACATTTATTCCGGGTATCCTCCAGCCTGGATTCGATGGTTCTCGGCGAGGCGCAGATTCTGGGTCAGGTCAAGGACGCCTACAGCACCGCGCGGGCGCTTCGTTCCACCGGCATGGTTCTGAATCAGCTATTTGAAAAAGCCTTCAATGTCGCCAAAAAGGTACGGGAGGAAACCGGCATCTCCGAGCGGGGCGTATCGATCAGCAGCGCCGCCGTCGAACTCGCCCGTAAAATATTTGAAGATCTCGAAAACCATTCCGTCATGCTTGTGGGAACCGGGGAGATGGCGGAACTGGCGGCCAAGCATCTCATCTCCTATGGGGTCAAAACCGTTTATGTCGCCAGCCGGACCTATGAGCGGGCCGTCAACCTCGCCCAGGCCCTGAACGGATGCGCTCTCGATTTCACAATGTTCAAGGAGGAGATGCACCGGGCGGATATCATCATCACCTCCACCGCCGCGCCTACCTTTATCATTAAGAAGGACATGGTTGAGCGGTCCATCCATCTGCGGAAAAACAAACCCATTTTCTTTATCGATATCGCCGTCCCCCGGGATATCGAACCCGAAGTCAACGAACTGGAAAACGTTTATTTGTATGATATCGACGATTTGCAGACCGTGGTCGCGGCGAACCTCAAGGAACGGGAAAAAGAAGCGGAAAGCGCGATGGATATTATCCAAAGCGAAGTCGTTAAGTTCAACAGTTGGGTCGACACGCTGGACGCGGTTCCCACCATCGTCGAAATGCGTAAACGGGCGGAAACCATACGCCTGCAGGAAATGGAAAAAACCTTGAAGAAAATGTCCCACCTCTCCGCACAGGACAGAAACACCCTGCATTTGATGACCCAGTCCATCATCAACAAAATTTTCCACAAACCCACCATCAACCTCAAAAGGAAGATCCAGTCCCAGGAAGGGCATGTCTATTTGAAAGCGATCCGCCACCTTTTCCACCTGGATGACTGAATGAAACCCGAAAAAATTACCATCGGCAGCCGGGGGAGCGCACTGGCCCTCTGGCAGGCAAACTGGATCAAGTCCCAACTGGAAACCCTCCACAAGGGATTGCAGGTGGAGATCCGGATCATCAAAACTTCCGGAGACAAAATCCAGAACGTCCCGCTCACGAAAATCGGCGGCAAGGGACTTTTTGTCAAGGAAATCGAGGAAGCCCTAATGCGCAAGGAGGTGGACCTTGCGGTTCATAGCATGAAAGATGTCCCCATGAAACTTCCTATTGAGTTGTGCATCGCGGTGATTACTGAGCGGGAAAACCCGTTCGATGCATTGATTTCCAGAGACGGGACGCCGCTCGCGGATTTGCCCCCAAACGCGAAAATCGGGACCGGGAGTCTCCGCCGGTCCTCTCAGTTGTTGCAATACCGGCCCGACCTGGAAATCGTTTCCCTTCGGGGCAACATCGATACCCGTATCAAAAAACTGGATTCCGAAGGACTGGATGGAGTGATCCTGGCCTCCGCCGGGTTACGGCGCATGGGCTGGCAGGAAAAGATCACGGAAATCATTTCGCCGGATATCCTGTTGCCGGCGATGGGGCAGGGGGCCATCGGCATCGAAACCCGGAAACATGACCCCGATGTGCAGGGATTGATCGTGGATCTCGACGACGAAAAGACACACCTGGCCCTTGATGCCGAGCGTGCTTTCGTGGGAATACTTGAAGGCGGTTGTCAGGTTCCCATTGGCGCCTTCGCCACCCTCGACGACGAAAACGATGAATTAACGGTCCGGGGCTTGGTGGCCAGTCTGGACGGCAAAACCGTTTACAAATGGGACAAACAAGGACCCCGTCATGACGCCCAAAAACTGGGCCGGGAACTGGGCAAGGACCTCCTGAAAATGGGCGCCGACAGGATTCTGGAGGAAATTTACCGTCAATCCGATGCCACTCCCCCTTCCAACCCCTAAATATTTCGTTAACTACTGCAATTCCTGTCCTTCTGCCACGGCCCCAGGTTTCAGCCTGAATTTTCATTTTAAGGGAATCTTTTTCTCATTTTTTTTGATCTAATAGGACGAAGACCTTTTTTCCTCAATGATGTTTTCCGGAACCTGAAGGGAGGGAAAATCCATGACTGCGATTACCTTGAACGAAGGCAAATATGACCGGATCGGTCGAATTGTTTTGGGGGTCATTCTTATCGCGGTGGGGATTAGTTTATGGGGAGTTTGGGGCCTGATCGTGGGTATCGTCGGGCTGGTTCCCCTGATCACAGGGCTTACCGGATGGTGCCCGCTTTACGCGTTATTTAAAATCAATACCTGCAAGATGATCCACCACTGACAGCCGGCCAGCTCCATCGGCTGGGGAAAGCGGTTTTTTTGCTTCCGGGTTGGGCCCTGGGTCGGCCCATCCCGGGTTTGCGATGCCTTGAGAGAGGGTCCTTCTCTAAGAAGGGGAATGGTGGGTTGCGGGGTCGTCCGCATTTACAACCAGCATTCCCTGTTTTGGGGGTCCAGTCGTTCCCTGGCCAGTCTCACCGCCTCTTCCCGGAAAATGGTATCCTTTTGCCCGCTGGCGGCCACCCTTTGATGGATTTCCATCACATTCTTGGATACGGTATCGTATATCAAATCCTCCATGAAGGTTCGCAGGCCTTTTCCTTCCACCCGCTTCTTGTAATCCTGATCGGCGGTCATTTTCAATTCCACCGCACACCCGATCACCCCGCCGACATTGACGATAAAATCCGAAAGAGACAAAATATTTCTCCGGTTTTTCAGGTAATACTCCGTCATTTTGTTGCTTGGGGTGTTGGCTCCCTGGAGGATCATGCGGCATTGAATGCGGTCGGCGTTTCTGGCGGTGATGGCATCCGGCCGGGCGGCGGGAACGAGGATATCGCAAGGCGCTTCCAGGAGCCAGTCCAATCCCCCGGGCCCGAATCGTTTTTCCACCGATCCCGAATACGCCTGAAGGCCCTGGATGCCGCGCCGGATGGAGTTCATTTCCTCGATATCCAATCCCTTGGGATTCCACAGGGCGGCGTGAATATCCGAGGCGCCGGCTATAATGGCTCCCGCTTCATGGAGTTTGGTGGCGATTCGGGCTCCCACGTTGCCGTAGCCCTGGACCACCACGCGGGCGTTTTTGATGGGGACACCCCCTTCGAGGTGTTCCATGACCCGGGCGGCGGCAAAGAGACCATGCGCGGTGAGGCCCCAGGCATCGATGGGAATCCCCCCTTTTTCGGGAAGCCTTCCAGCTCCCCCGCGCATGTGGTTTGCACGTCCTAATTTATCGGAATACAGTTCGTAGATTTGCTGGATATCCTTTTCCTGAGTACCCATATCCGGTGCGGGAATATATTTATCTATCTGAAAAGCGGCTTCCGCGAAAAGGTGGATCAATCCGGATTTGAAGGCGGGATTTTCAAGGAACAAATCGGGATCGGCAATCAATCCGGATTTACCGCCGCCGAATGGCAGGCAGGCGGCACTGTTTTTCAGCGTCATGGTCCGGGCCAGGCGGGAGACTTCTGCCAGGGTCAAATCCCCGGCGATGCGGATTCCGCCCAATCCCGGCCCCCGCAGAGTGTTGTCCACCACGACATAACCCCAGGTTTTTCCAGCCGCGGGATCGTAGATGCGGATTCTTTGTTCCGGGGGATTCTCTTCGTCGGATGAAAAGCGGTCCCGCCTGGTTATGACAGGAAGGGGTTCCAGCTCCAATTTTTTGGGCAGATGCAATTCAGTCCCAATTTTGGAAGGATTAACGATTTCTTTTATGGCATTCAAAGTGTTCAAGAGGTCCATATTCTCTCAACATTTGAAACCGTTATATTTAAATGGGTTGAGCTCTTCAATAAAACTTTATTTTGTTTCACTGTAGCCAAATTGTAGCCAAAGTAAATTTATGGGCCAGCTTGAAAGGGTAAAAACGGATTTGGTTCAGCTAAACTATTTCCGGTTTCCATCCTGCGATAAAATCGAAATGATCTTCAAACTCAAGGATTTCTTTTCCTGCCAACTTGATTTCCATTTCTTTAATTCCTTCCTCAATTTCTTCATCGCTGAAGGATGAAAGAACAGTCATATAGCCTGTTCGGACCATATTGATGTATTTCTGCTTGGGGATGGAATGACGGTATTTTAAATATTCATGTTTAACCTGGAACCCGGCATTTTCTAACGTCCGATTTAGATCCTCTGGGTCGGCATGCCAGTTTCGTACCCTCTCCAAGGCTTTTTTAAATAGGGGGTAGTCCAGTTCAGGTGGAACATGCACCAGAAGCAATCTTCCTCCGGGAGACAGGAATTCAAACAAGTTGCGGAACAACAGGTCTTTATCCTGAACATGGTGAACGGCTTCCTTCATTAACACTTTGTCATATTTTCCTGCAAGAGCGGAAAAAGCAAGGCCATCAAACTGCTTGCATTCAATCTTAGGATGGGACTTTGCTTGAGAAAGCATTTCTGCAAATGGGTCAACCAGAATAGCGGGCTTTTTTAAGGGGACCTGCTCCAGAATATCCTTGGTGTACATCCCGGTTCCTCCCCCAAGATCGATAAAAACGTCATCCTCTTTTAAATCAAGCATGTGGATCATTTTTTGGGTGAGCGTCCGGACAAACGTTGGTGAGTAAAGAAGATAATCGTCATAATTTTTGGAAAGATTTTTGTAGTGATCCTCCACAAGGTCTTCGGTAAATGGTCGATGCTCAAATTTTGTTTCTTCAGTCATAAAAAAATCCCTTTTTATAAAATCAATTCGTAATGAGTTTAAATTGTTAAGATTATCGAAATTTTGAAAAATTTTTCAGGTGGCTTCCAGAACAGTCTTCAGAAAATCTCGGGTTCGTTTTTCCTCAGGTTGATTAAATATTTTCTCTGCCGTGCCTTCTTCCACGATGGTCCCATGCTCCATAAAAATGACCCGGTTTGCAAATTCCTGCGCAAAATGCATTTGATGGGTTACCAGCAACATGGTCATATCTGTTGAGCGGGCCAGATTTCTTAATACGCTTAAAACTTCCGCCGCCAACTCCGGGTCCAATGCCGAAGTGATTTCGTCGAACAGCATTATCCTGGGTTGCATGGCGAGAGCCCGGGCGATAGCCACGCGTTGTTTTTGTCCGCCGGATAACTGGGCAGGATAAGCCTTGACTTTGTCTGTCAATCCCACAAGGTCGAGAAATTTGTGGGCGCGTTGCTCGGCCTCTTCCCTGGAAAGCTTCAAAACGTGGAGGGGCGCTTCGGTTACATTCCGCAAAACCGACATGTGTGGAAACAGGTTGAAACTTTGAAACACCATCCCCACCTTGGACCGAATCTTAGAAACGCGCTCCTCCGGTAAAGGTGTGGCTGTTTCACCTTCCTTGATGTCGTATAGCACATCCCCGTCTATCAGCACCCGGCCGGAATCGATCGACTCCAGGTTCATCAAAATTCTTAGAATCGTAGATTTTCCTGAGCCGCTGGGGCCAATCAGAGCGACTTTCCTGGAAGGATTTATTTCTAAATCCAAATCCTTCAACACATCTAATTTTCCGTAGCTTTTGCAGACCCTTTGCATTTGAATTGCGGGATTTAGATTATTTTCATTGGACATAACGCTGTTCCAGAAACCGGATCATTCTCGCGGAAATCAAGCTGAGGGTTAAGAATAGCACGCCCACCAGAGTCAGAGGCTCAATGTAGCGAAACGTATCCGCCCCGATTATTTTCGCTGTCTGCAAAAGTTCCAAAACCGTAATGGCGGACAGCATCGGCGTATCTTTAAACATGGCGATGAGATAATTTCCCATCGCCGGAATAATAGGAGGCAATGCCTGAGGCAGTATGATCGATTTAAAGGTGTGGACCTTACTCATATTGAGCGCTTTGGCCGCCTCCCATTGTCCCTCCGGAACACTGTCAATTCCTGCCCGGTACACTTCCGCAAGGTAAGCACTGTAATGAATGCCCAAAGCCAGAATCCCTGTTTGCAATGGGGTCAATCGCAATCCCGCATCCGGTAACACGTAAAACAAAAAATAAATCTGAACCAAAAGCGGTGTGCTGCGAAAAAACTCGACCACCGTGGTTGCAAACCAATACACCAGAGGGCGTCTCGATTTTCTCATTACCGCCCAGAACAGGCCCAGAAACATCGCCAACGCCATGCCCAGAATCGTCGCCGAGACGGTGACCAAGAGTGCGTCCATTAGTTTTGGCATCAGGTTCCAGGCAAACGCCCAGTCGAAAATTGTTTCCTTCACAATTAATCCTTCGCGTAAGCATAACGCCGTTCCAATTTTCGGACCCCGTAGGTAAGGGACAGCGCAAGCAAAAAATATAGGATCAAAATAATTCCAAAAATTTCTGTCGATTTATGTGTCGATGCCCGAAGCATCTGTCCTTTAAAAGTCAGTTCCGTTAACGTGATCATGGAGACAAGAGCTGTACTTTTTAAAAGCTCAATCAAAAGATTTCCTGCAGGGGGAAGTATGGCCACAAACGCTTGAGGCAAAATGATTTTTGTCATGGTCTGCTTCTTCGAAAAACTTAAAGCCTTTGCCGCTTCGTATTGTTCTTTTGGGACGGATTGGACCGCTCCCCGAACCACCTCTGCCCCATATGCGCCAATGTTCAATCCCAGCACCAGGATGCCTACTGTAAGTGCATCCATTTGTATTCCGAAATGAGGAAGGACGTAAAAAAACCAGAAAAGTTGCACTAATGCAGACGTACCACGAAAGATTTCAACGTAACAAGCCGCAGGACCATATAAAAATGGATTCCTGGAAAGGCGTGCCAGGCCCGCGGCCAAAGCCACAGGGCAAGCAATAAAGGTTGCCCCGACCGTTAATAGCAGCGTTATTTTTAATCCGCTTAATAAAGAGGGAAGCCAACCGACAATTTCTGACAATTCCAATCTCCTGAATTATTTTCATTCACCATTTCGATCAGAAACGGTCCTCAATGTGCAGAGTTCTTCCGCAGTGACGTTTCCAGGCAATTCGTTCTTTGTAAATCCAAAAGGCTGCACCATTTCCTGATGCGTTTGGGTACCTAAAAACTCAGCAAGCCCTTTGTTTAAGGCTTGAATCAATTCCTGATCTTCTTTTCTTAGGGCGAAGGCTCCATAGCCAATAATCTGCTTTTCATTGATGACCGGGTCCTGGAAGGGCTCAGCGCGTTCGATACTTTCATCGTTTGCCTTGTTTAATAAGGTTTGAATCGTCAAGCTGGTGGCCGCGAAGGCGTCGATCCGGTCCGTTTGAACTCCGGCTAGGGCCCCGAGAGCATCGGGAAAAATCATTAGTCTGGCCTCCGGTATTCCCAGAGCCTTGGCATAACTTATTTCAATGGTTCCAGCTACTACGCCCAATTTAGCGGTGTCATGATTGGCCACGGTTTCATAACTGTGCAGATTTTTTGGATTGTTTTTCTTAACAATAAATCCTTCCCCAATGCCGTAGGTTGGGTTTGAAAATGCTACCTCCTTGCAGCGCTCCGGAGTGATGTACATTCCTGCGGCGATTACATCAAATCGTTTGGCTTTCAATCCGGGGATCAAGGCCCCAAATTCAGTAAGGACACCTTCGATTTTTTCGATTCCCATCTCTTCAAACACATGACGCGCGATTTCCGGCGCCTCTCCCGTTAAACGGTCCTGTTCAGGATCGTAATAGGCATACGGGGCTTCGTTGGCATAACCGACACGGATGGTTCCTTTGTCCCTGGCCTGGGCCAACGTACTTTGGGTTGATTTGGAGTTGTCAGTGGGCGTGGTATCCTGGCATCCCAACAAGGCGGCTATCATCAAAATCAAAATACAAGGATACCGCCCCATATCTAAATTTCTAGAAAGGTTTCAAGGGGGAAAAATCCCTGCTGGCAATGTATTCAGGGCGGGGCTTCAAACCGCAGAAGGGGTCGACGAGGGTGTTTTCCATGCTGTTGTAAACAAAAAATACATTGCTACGGTGCCAGGGGGAGATGTTTCCATTGGAGCCATGCATGATATTGCACTCGAAGAAAATAACTGAACCGGCCTTGCCTTTAAAGGAAACAATTCCATTTTGGTCAGCCATTTTTCTTAGAATATCTGGATCGGGAACGCCGTATTCCTGTTTTTTTAAAGATTGTTTGAAGTGATCTTCAGGAGTTTTCCCGGCGCAGGAAATATAATTTTGCTGGGACCCGGGAATCAACATTAAAGGCCCATTAAACTCATTATTATCTGTCAATGTGATCGAACAACTGATAGCCCGCATGCGAGGCATCCCATCTTCCATGTGCCATGTTTCGAAATCCGAATGCCAGTAAAACTCCTTGCCATCGAAACCCGGTTTGTAATTAATCCGGGATTGATGGATGTAAACGGGACTGTTTAAAAGTTGGGTGACTATTTTTAATATAAGTTTATCGCAAGAAACCTTGCGGAATAATTCGTTTGTCCTATGAATGTTGAAGATGGACCGGACTTCTCGACTGGAGGGTTCGAGAAAATATTCCGGGTTATCTTCAGCGGCTTTGTTGATCCTTAACCGATCCAGTTCCTCTTGAAGCTTTGTTACTTCTTCCTGGAAGAAGAAGGACTCGAAAATAAGAAACCCGTTTTTTTCATAAAAATCGAGTTGGTCATCGTTCAAATAAGAATCAGAGGCCGAAGGGCGTTGGCCATAAACAACGGGATCTTTTCGTCCCATTACTCCCGGGGTTTTCAATCGCGAGGGATAAACATCTTCAATGGTTGTCTGTTGGATCATAAAATAAATTCCTATCGGGACATTTCCGAGGCATTTTCCAGGGGGTAAACGCCCTCTTCATCGTGGACTTCATTGCCATTTAAAGGCGGATTAAAAACGCAGATCATCCGCAAACCCGTTTGCGTCCGAAGAATATGCTTTTCATTTCCATTAAGGGCATACAGCGTTCCGGGGGCGATGGGGTATTTCTTGCCATCCGTCAAATCCTCCAGTTCGCCTTCCCCTTCGATGCAGTAGACCGCTTCCACGTGGTGCTTGTACCACATAGTGGTTTCCGTTCCAGGGTGAATTTGCGTATCGTGAAAAGAAAAACCCATTCCATCCTTTTTCAGCAAAAACCGCCGACTGGACCAATTTTCCGCGGAAACATCGTTTTCGGTTCCCGCGATGTCCTCAAGTTTTCTGACAATCATATTTCACCTGAATTTTGAATAAATCTAACCATTTAGGCATAAACCTCACCTGAAGTAATCAACATGCTTTCCTTAAGAATATCCAACCCCTTGTTTAAATCCTCATCACTTATTGTAAGGGGCGGCAGTAACTTGACCACATCGCTATCGGCGCCGGAGGTTTCCACTAATAATTGATTTTCAAAACAAGTTGAGGATAACAGAGAACCATGTTCTTCCGCTCTAAAGACGATTCCATATATCAACCCCCGGCCTCTGATTTCGCTGATTTCATCCGGAAACGAATCCATCAAATTATGCAAGTGTTCTTTAACGATCAATCCTTTGCGTATAACTTCCTGGGAAAAAGCAGGATTTTCCCAAAACTTCATGGCTTCTGTTGCTGTCACGAAAGCCAGATTGTTTCCGCGGAAAGTTCCATTGTGTTCTCCCGGTTCCCATATATCCATTTCCGGTTTAATCAGACAAAGCGCCATCGGAAGACCATAACCGCTAATGGATTTGGAAAGGCAGACAATATCAGGAGAAAGGTTCATATTGTCAAAACTGAAAAACGTGCCGGTTCTTCCGCATCCCGCCTGAATATCGTCGAGAATAAAAAGCATGCCATATTTAGTGCATAAAGCCTGAAGTTTTTCCAGCCATTCCTGGCTGGCTACGTTGACTCCTCCCTCCGCCTGCACCGTTTCCACGATAACGGCCGCCGGAAGATCGACACCACTGCCACTGCATTCCAAAAGGCGGTCAATATAGCCGATTGTATCCATGTCCTCCATGTAATTGCAGTAAGGCATGCAAACGGTATTGGTCAGGGGCAGTCCCGCTCCCTCCCGTTTAAAGGCATTGCCGGAAATGGATAAAGAACCCAGTGTCATTCCGTGAAAGGCCTGAGTAAAAAACAGAATTTTTTCCCGCCCGGTGACTTTCCGGGCAAGTTTAAGAGAACTCTCCACCGCGTTGGTGCCTGTAGGCCCCGGAAACTGAACTTTGTATGCCATGTTTCTTGGCTTCAAAATTGTTTCGTTGAATTTTTCAAGGAACTCACCTTTTGCTTCCGTAGCCATATCCAGACTGTGAGCGATACCGTTTCCCTCAATATATTCCAAAAGCCTGGCTTTCATGGAGAGTGGGTTATGGCCATAGTTCAATGCCCCGGCTCCCGAGAAAAAATCAAGATAGGGAGTTCCTTTCTGATCAAAAAGATAACACCCTTTTCCTTTTTGAAATATAGCGGGAAAAGTCCGACAATAGGAACGAACTTCTGATTCAATTTCTTCAAATATATTCATTTGTAGAGTTGCCTTTTGGGGTTATGGGTTAAAGGGCCAATCCGAAACAAATTTTCCGGTTCATGACCGTTTTCAGAAAAAAATTTCTTTTCAAAAAACCTTTTTTCATTAATTTCGCTTTGAAGTTCTTTGGCAAGACCCCGAAATAGAGCTTGAGAGGCCGTATTTGAGGGAGTGATTGTCGTTTCAATGAATTGGATTTCAGGATCAAAATCCCGCTGCAGGAGATGATTTAACATTGCCCTTGCAATGCCTTGATTGCGTTGGCTTTGAGACACTGCTATCTGCCAAATAAAAAGAGTTTCGGCATGGTTCGGATCTCGAAACGCTGTTAAAAAACCGATTAATTCCTCCTTTTGAGTAGCGATCACACAAGTGTCAGAAAACTTCTGGCAAAGCAAAAGGTAGTGGTAACAAGAATTTACATCAAGGGTGCCTGCCGATTTGGCGAGTTGAAAAATTTTAGTGCCATCTTGTAGTACGGGCTTTCGCAATTGGATCAATTTGAAAAAATTAACCTCAAAAAATATGAGCGTAATGGAAATATTCTAAAAATATTTTAAAAAAATAATATCAGTATCTTATAAAACAAAAAAATTGATTTAACTTTATGTTAAAATCAAAATTTATGAGTTATAGGCGCAAACCTTCTTAAAACGGAAAAAAATATGTATGACCTTCCAAATTACCGCCATCTTTATTATTTCTGGACGATTGCCCGAGAAGGATCGATAAAAAAGGCAGGCGATAAATTAAATTTAACGCCTTCGGGGTTGAGCGAGCAATTAAGGTTGCTTGAAGAGTATTTTGGGAAAAGACTGTTTGAAAGAAAAACGCGGAAGCTTGTATTGAATGATGCTGGGAAGATGCTGTTCGAAAACTGCACAAAAATTTTCCATCAAACTGAAGAAATGACTCTTGCCATCAAACAGAAGGTTCCAAATAAAAAGTTTCGCCTAAGAGTTGGAGTGTTGCCCTCACTTTCGTCCTCAAATATCCACGAATTTGTTATGCCCTTATTTAAGGACAAAAATGTATCGGTCGTGGTGATAGAGGGGCCGTTGGATGAATTAGTTTATCAATTGGATAATCATGAACTGGAAATTGTTCTTAGCGACCGGGAGGTAGAAAAAAAATACAAGAAACTTAGAAGTTATCGATTGATGCCCCAGAAAATTGTTGTCGTCGCAAAAGATAAATTTTCCCATTTGAAAAAAAATTTTCCATATTCCTTGACTGGTGCCCCAATACTTCATTTGACTCGGCACAGTCAAATTCGAGATGAAATTGACAGGTACTTTTTCAAGCATAAAATCAATCCTCAAATTATTGGAGAGGCGGATGATGTGGCCCTGCTCCGACTCGGAGCCGAAAAAGGAATATGTGTGGCTGTATTGCCGCATAACACGGTCAACCAAGCATTGTCCCAGGGAAGGTTGATAAAACTCGGAGAGCTTAAGGGGGTGAACTCGGATATGTGGGCGATGGCCCGGGCCGATTCGGCCCGGATGGGAATCATCAATAAAACAATTAACAAGTTTATTTCGAAGTAATGGACCCTATTAACCTATTAATTACAAACCCAGAAAACAGGTAAAATTTAATGGGGCAACCCGACTGTAGCCAAAACTGTAGCCAAAATTTTCAGAAAATAGGGGAAAATATCGGAAAATTCGGGAAAGTGACTTTTTGGGAAGTAAAAGTGATAGTGGCCAAAGAGACGCCGAAACGTAGAGTTTATAATGGTTTAAAAATAGTCCAAAAATTGTTCGGCTACATTAGGTGAAAACTGCCAACTAAAATGGCATTATTGGAGGCCGGAAAAATGGCGGATTTTTCCTGGCCCAATTTGTTGAATTCAGATTATAGCAGAGGGAATCTTCTCAATTTAGGATTTAGGTTCCCTTATTCCTCCTATCGGATTCCAAGCAGGGAACCATGATCCAGTCACCCACCAGGGAACAGATTGACTTCCTAGTCCAACAGGGTCTGAAGGAGGACCTGGGACCGGGGGATGTCACGACAGGGGGAATTTTGCGGAGCAATCCCGTTTCCGAAGCGGAAGTGACCGCCAAGGAACCCTTGGTGCTATGCGGGGTGGAGATTTTCAAAAGGGTGTTCACTGTTTTGGATTCATCCGCCGCCTTTCCTGGCCAGGGTTACCGGGACGGTCAGCAGGTGCCCCGGGGGGAAACCATTTTGCGGGTGAAAGCCCGGTGCCGGGCTTTGCTCGAGGGCGAAAGAACGGCTCTCAATATTCTCCAGCGGTTGAGCGGTATCTCCACCCTGACCCGGCAATATGTCGAGAAAGCCGGGCCCGTGACGGTCCTGGACACCCGCAAGACCACTCCGGGTTTGCGGGTTTTTGAAAAATACGCCGTCCGATGCGGCGGGGGGAACAATCACCGATTCGGTTTGTTCGACGCGGTTTTGATCAAGGACAACCACATCAAGGCCGCTGGGGGAATCCGCAACGCGGTGGACCGGGTCCGGAAAAATTCACCCGAAATAAAAACCGTGGAGGTCGAAACCACCCATTTGGACGAAGTGGATGAGGCGTTGGCCGCCGGAGCCGATGTGATCCTGTTGGATAATATGCCGCTGGAAACGATTCGCCGGGCGGTCGAACGGGTGGGAGGTAAAGCCCGGATCGAGGTGTCCGGATCGGTGTCCCTGGAGCGTTTGGGGGAATTGGCGTCCACGGGAATCGATTTCGTGTCCGTGGGAGCGCTCACGCATTCGGCCCGGGCCGTGGACATCACCATGAATATTCTCGAAAAGAAACCGGAAAAAAACGCCGGATTCCCGGATAATCAAGAGGAGCGGGGAAAGGAGTGATATAATAAGATCCAAGTTCATTTCCTCCTTCCAGGTGACCTCATGCCCTGTAAAGAACCCTCTTCCAAGGTAACAGTCAAGCTCGATCTTGATGAACGGCTGATCGATTTCGATTTTTCGAAAATCACCTGCCATAAGGAAATCGGGGGGGGAACCGGTTTTAAAGAATATTGCCTGGGGAGGGGCGGGGAAGAAATCTCCGCCCTGGATTTCAATGATCTGGTTCAGACGCTGGGCCTGGACGATCCGGAAGATCAGTTTTTTTTATACCTGGAGTGGGAGGCCTTGAAAACCGCACTGGCCCAGTTTTATGGCAAGAGCGAGAAAGTGGACCTGGAAAGGTATCGGCTGGCCTCCATTTCCATTGAAGAGGATCAAATCCTGATTCGCCAAGTTATCCAGCCCGCAAAGGAAATGCCCAAGATCATACCTTGCCGTAAACGGTCCGCCGTTTCCCCCGATCAATCGGGATAGAGACGGACCGGCCGGATATAACCCTGGGAGAAATCCTGGTCGAATCCTTGGGCAATTCCACTCGAATAATTATAATAAAACGCCGCCTGCTGATCAAAAGGAAGGCACCAGGACCCCGTTCCCCCGCCCGGCGCGAATACGGGGTCGAGATGGATTTCCTGATTGGACCGGGCCATGATGGTATTTTCCGGAACAAACAGTTTTTCTATTTCCTCCCTTTCGGGAATCCGCCAGTCGTGGAATCCCAGATAATCCTTCTTGTTCATTTCATCCACGAACGCCAGGGCCTCCTGAAACGTCAACCAGTCCTGGGCGATGGTCCATGAATCTTCCCGCGCCCACACCAGGCCGGTTTCGTTGTCCGTGATCATCCCATTCCCATTGTCGACAAATCTTGTTGCTTTATTCATGATTGATTTTTCTTTCTGAGATCATCCCATGATTCTTCCCCGGCAACCTTGAAAATTTCTAAAATTTGGCAGGGACTATTTTTAAAAAAAATGTTAACTTATGGCGTTTTATTTGTGAAGTTCCAATTATATTAAAAATACACGATTAAAACGAAAAAAAATAAGAGCATGAAAACCCTCCTGGCCGTAGTCACAAGCGCGTTATTCTTTTTCGGGATCCCCAACTATAACCCTGCATCGCCGGTCCTGGCGCAAGCGAATCTGTTCTCCTGGCAGGCATTCCTTGCCGATTCCGTTACCGGAGACGCGGGGGAGGCCGCATGCGGTGAGAAAATGCGGCCCCCGAAATATTATGAGGATGTCTCCCTGTATTCCCTCATTGCCGGGTTCGCCCTGTTGTTTCTGGGTATTTTCCTGGATAAAAAATTATTGAAGGTGGGGAGTTTCGTGCTGGCCCTCCTGCCGTTCCTGGCCTGGGGGTATGTGAATTACTTCGTGGATTACGACCAGCTGAAGCGAATAACCTTCAATTACAACGCAGCCGCTGAAAACACCCTGGCCAACATCGCCGAGGCCCAGGACCGATATAAATCCGAACACGATACCTTCCTCAAGGACCTGGTCAAACTCGATTCGCATACCGCGGGAGCGCATGGGACGGATCCCTGTGTCAAAATCCTTAAAATCGAGGCCACCTGGAATCATTGGTCCGCCCAGGCCAAACACGTTTCCAGTCCGGATATCGTTACGTGGGACAGCGAAAGGGGCAGTTCCCTCAAAAAAGGGTGATTGAAAATCCTCCCTGGAAACGTCAATCCCTTGGTGAATTGGTTGCTGGTTTGTGAACAGGTTATTACCGAATTTCCTTGAAAAAACCACCCGTTAAATCCCAGAATCGCGAAAATAAATCGTGCTCTTCGCCCGGGAGTGAAGGGCCGTGGGCCGGAACGGAAAATTACCGGATGCACCGCGAGTTCCTGGGGGAACGCGGCTTTTTTATTGGACGGTTTCCGCATTGTTGTTAAACTAGCAGGTAAGAAGGAACCCTCATTCCCAAAGGCAATATGTCGGATTTACCCATTCAGGCTAAAATCCTGGTCGTTGACGACGAGCAAAAGGCGCAAACCAATCTGAAACGTTTTCTTGAAAACAAGAATTTTGAAGTCAATATAGCCTACAATGGGAATGAGGCCCTGGAAAGGTTGGAGGATTTCAAACCCCAATGCATCCTCCTGGATATTCGGATGCCCTACCTCAACGGGATCGATACCTTGAAAATGATCAAGGACCGCCAGCCTTCGGTGGAGGTGATCATGGTAACCGGCGTCACCAACTTGAAAATCGCGGAAGGATGCCTTCGGGACGGTGCATTCGCGGTGATCGAAAAACCGGTCAATTTTGAATATCTTTACCGGAAAATCCTGCAGGCGCTTCAGCCTGGCAACAAAGCTTAACACCAAAAGCAGCCGTCAAAAATAAACCCTCCCCTGCAATCCCGCCCCGAGGGTATTTCCCTCAAAAACCCGCAAGAGATTCAATCGAGATCCCAATTGTGGACGATTCCATTCAAGGAAACCAGGCCGATCACGCGATTATCTTCCAGGACCATGGCGTGGGACACTTTAAAGTTGGCCAGATGTCTCGCGGCGTAAGGGATGGGCATGTTCGAGGGAATGGAAAGGACGGGTTTGGACATGATTTCGTAAACGTGGGCTTCATGAAGTTTTCTTCGGGCGGCGATGACTTTACGGGCGATATCCCTTAGGGTCAGGATGCCAAAGACATCCGCCTCCGAGCGGGGTTGGATGAGAACGGCGTTGATATTTTCATGTTTCATCATTTTGAGGGCTTCGGATACCTTGGTGACCCCATCGATTTTCTTGAAGTTGGGCATCATCACGTCCCGTACCATTTTGTATTCGGCCATCCGGAAATTCCTCGAAATAATATTCTCAAAAATAATTTTTCTTGGCGTCCTTTTCCAGGATGGGAAGCTGACTTTCCAGTCCGATGGCCCGGTCCACCGTCCATGAAAAGGCAATTCCATTGCCATGTTCATCCAGGTGGCCCGCCTGGTAAATGGCCTCCATGATTTCATCCGAAATGATATCTTCCACCAGAAAAAGCAACATGTCCTTTTGGGCTTCCATCGTGAGTCCGAAGAAGGACTTTTGTTCGTGGATTCCTTCACCGCGGGCGTTTAAAATCGTCACTCCTGTGGCGCCCATTTTTTTCGCGGCTTCGATGACATTATCCTGAAAATCGTCGTTAACCAGTGCCAGTATGACTTTAAAGCGCATGTCCTATCCTTGAAAATTAATAATTGGAATGGAGGTTTTTTCTTTTTGCCCGCATTTCGCCGATCATAGCATACGCCATGACGGTGATCATAGGGAAAAGGGACGCAAAGGCGATGAGACCGAAGCCGTCCAGAAGAGGGGACCGGCCCGGGACGTGAGAGGCCAAACCGATCCCCAGCGCCGTTAAAAGAGGTACTGTGACCGTGGAGGTGGTGACCCCACCTGAGTCGAATGCGAGGGGGATGATGATCTTCGGAGCAAAAAGGGTTTGGATCAAAAGGAACATGTAACCGGCGGTGAGAAAAAGATAGAGCGGCGTCCCCGTGATAATCCGGTAGCATCCCAAGGCCGTTCCCAATCCGACCCCCAAGGCCACGGCGATGCGCAAACCCCATTCGGAAACAGCTCCGGTGAATAGCTCCCGGGCTCTTCCGGCAATGACAATCAGCGCGGGTTCCGCCAGGGTGGTGGCAAAACCGATCATGAACGCGAAAGCGTAAGTCCATAAATAAAGGGACGGATTGTTGGAGCCAAATTTCCCGATTTCACCCAAGTTCGATTGTGTCCCCTTCGAAAGGAACGCAATGTCGGTTAATTGCCTTGCCATCCGCGTTCCAATGGGGAAAACACATTGTTCCAGCCCGATAATGAATATCGCCAACCCAACAATCACAAGAAGAAATCCACGGAAAATTCGCTTTAGATGGCCAATTCTTTTCCGCAGAGCCATTCCCCAGAATAGGGCCAGGACCAAAACGATAGAAAAGATATCGAAAAGAGAATTTTTGAGGGCGGGAAGAATCAAACTGGTCACACTGGGGTAGTCCAACATCAGCCGGTTCCAAAAATAATGATTCCATAAAGCATGACGAAAAAAATCGGGGACAGGCTGGCCAAGGCGATCATGCCGAATCCATCCATTGCTGGATTGCGTCCTCGAAGGGAGGTGGCAAGCCCCACACCCAGGGCCATGATCAGGGGCACGGTGATGGTGGAAGTGGTTATGCCCCCCGAATCATAGGCGATTCCTATGATAGGTTGGGGTGCATAATTGGTGGCCAAAATGATCAGACTGTACCCGGCAAGGATAAACCAGGCCAGGGGCCATCCCTTGATGATACGGATAACTCCCAGGGCAATGGCCAGTCCCACCGAAATGGCTATGGTCACGCGGAGGCCCATGACAAAGGATGAAATCCGCTCCTCCTGGCGGGGGATGGCTCCCTCCGCGGCAACCAAATTTCCGGCCTTACTGGCAATGACCGTAAGTGCGGGCTCCGCGATGGTTGTGGAGTATCCCAGGGCAAAACCAAAGAGAATGATCCACCAGATATTGCCCTTGCGTGCAAATTGAAACGCCATGTTCTCTCCCAGGGGAATCAGGGCCGTTTCCAGTCCCCAGACAAACATAAAAAGTCCGAAAACCACAAGGCCGATCCCAAGAACCGTTTGCCCCAGGTTGGGAAAAGGTTTTTGAATGATAAAAACCTGGAAAAAAGCGATGACCGCTATGATGGGTACGACGTCCAACAAGGCGGAAAACAGTTTTTGGGCCAGAGGTTTGGGAAGGATCACTGAAAAATCCGATCAATGTTGCTCTAGGGATGGAATTTCCCCGCCGGGTCCGTCTGGATAAGGATTCAAAGCTGGGTTGAACCTGAATGTACGATTGGGTGGGGCGGGATCGGCCCAAATTCAAGATGCGGAACAAGCTCGCCTCAAAAATTTCACTTGGGGAAATTTCCCCCACGGGGAATCCCCGGATGCGATTATTGCTTATTCATCGTTTCGGAAACCGCGTCTGGGTGATGCCGTGCATTGTCAGACTGGGAGGACTCGGACAATTCGGGTACGGCCTTCAATTCGGCGGGGATCCCCTTCGCCTGGCGTGATATTTCGGTGACTGAAATTTTATCGTCCCTCGGGTCATTCATGGATCTTTTGAAATTGCGGATGCTTTTCCCAAAAGTGCTGCCTATGTCTGGAATCTTCCGTGCTCCAAACAGGATCATGATAATGACCAGAACAATTAAAAGTTCCGGGAATCCGATTCCACCCATGATGAGAATGCCTCAAAAAATAATCCCTTTTATTTTTGGAAAAGTATACCGAAATAACCCCTGAAATCCAAATATATTGGCGCTTCGATTGACAAGCGAGACAGGGGCAATACAATGAGAGGAACCCCTTCGGACCCAAAGGATGTGAGGAGCTAGATTCATGAACCATGAAGAATTGGACCATGAAGAATTGAACCAGGAAGCGATTCTCGATTTATTTTATGCCAACAAAGGCAACCTCGATAAAATCAACGCCATCCTAGACGCTCGGTTGCAGAACACACGCACCCGTAAAATTACCTTGTTTGAAAAATATATCCAGGCCCGGCTGCAACTCAATTCCAAGGTGCTCAAGATGGTGAATTTGGATGTTTCCCCTCTTGAGGTGCTGTATCTAACCCAATATCCCGGACTCAGGGATCTTGAAATTCTGGATTTGAGAAAAAACGGATTTGGGGACGAGGGACTGGATGCGATCGCCCATGCACCCATGCTGAAGAATTTGCGGGAACTGGATTTGAGAAATAATCTGATCACCCGCCGGGGAGTGGTGTCTTTTTCCCAATCCAAAACATTGAGGGAGTTGGAAAAATTGGATTTGCGGTGCAACAAACTGGGAAAAAGCTGGGAGCAAAAACTCAAGGATTCAGGGAATTTCCCCAAACTGATGGATTTGAAAACCGCATGACGTCCGCTTAAAAAGGGCGGGGGGCCCCGCTCAGATGATCAGGCGATTTTTATTTTCCCGAATCTTCTGAACCATTTTGTCGGCGATTTCATCCGCCTTGACTTGGTAAGAACCTTTTTCCAAAAAGTCCCGAAACTTGCTGACCAATTCTTTGCGAACCTCGCTGGTATGGGCCAGCTTGGGTTTTTGTGATGCCTGCACTTTCGAGGTTTGAGATAAAGTGACCCGGTCCACCATTTCCCCGGGTTGTTTTTGTGACGGAAGGTTTGGCCTTATCTTACCGGGAGATTTGTTAACAGCATTTCTCCTCCCCACCTTCCCTGTCGGGTCCAGTTCTGTCATATCGGTTGGGAACTATAAGGTGAATTCGGTAATTCCTTCACCGGAAAATATAAGGTTCCCTCGAGGATTCCGGATGCGAAACGATCCTCTAAATAAAAACGCAGGAAATGAAGGGATGGTTTGGAAAAAGGTGTGAAAGAAAAATTCTGCCCGGGAAGCCTTCCCATCCGCGCCCCCGGTTTGGACCGTGAATGCAGGTGCCGGAAAGAAACCGGGTCTGCCCCAGGGAAAAGGGGGTATTTGATCCTCGGATGCTCCACGTTCCATTTCCTCCTTGAAATTGAAATAGGGAAAAGCGTCGTACCGCTTCCATCCCCGTTGCCATGTGGATTTTAAACCAATTATTTTTCAGAGCTTTCTATAGGCCCTCCTAGATTGGCCCATGTTTAAATTTTCGGTCTAATTCCGTTTTACTTGAGTTTTTTCACAAAAGAATCGGTTAATCGAACAAAAAACTTTCCGGTCGCTCACGCCGGCTCCTTGGCAGTCCCCACGAATTCAATTAAAAATATAAAAGTTTATGGAAATTTGATGAAAATCATTGAAATACCATTAAATTTTTAAAGAAGAAATAAAAAACAATATCAAATTTTATGTATTGATTCGGTGATAAAAAAGGAGTATTATATTTAACAGTGAGTTACCTCCCGTTAGCGGACCCGCTGGCAAGGTTGGCTCCCCCGCCTGCCAAGCGGGTCTTTTCATGAGGGCATCCTTCGAAAAGGATACCCTCATGAATTCCACTGCTACCCTTTCCACAGGTTTTATAAATTCATTTGGGGAGGCTCAATCGCCCATGAGCCATTGGTGCCGGTGAGCCTGAACGGGAACAACGGTTTTGAAATGGCGGGTGAGAAAAAGCCATGCAACTGGTTGGAATGGCTTCAGTCCTTTTCAAAAAAATTATGGTCATTTACACCGACAAATTCCAAGTCAAGAGTATCTTTAATCCATTGGGGAACCCGGACCCGCTCTGAATTGGGAAGGGACATCGATTCCTCCGCCTTTCTGAAATTGTCCCAGTGAGTGCGCCGAAGTTCGTTGGTAGTGATTACTTTCTTGATTCTTCCATCAGCATTAAAAACTCTCACTTCATAAAACATGGCCGCCTCCTCCAAGTTACTCATTGAATATCAATGAGTTAGAGGCAAGGTTTGTGCCAAAATGTAAACCATTGAAAAATAAAGGTTTATTCTCAAAACCCCGCAGGCGGCTTCGAAATAATTATCGAATTTTCATACAGTTTTATAAAATATAAGACAATTCTGACCTGATATTTTCGCGGGAAATCCGCCAGGAGGTTGCGCCACGGCTCCGACGGTGTAAATTAGATTTTGGAAAGTTTTTTCAGCGAAAAATTTCCGCCGAGAGAGTAATAAGGAGGAGGGGAGGGCGGCGATTTCATCCTTCGGGTAAGACAAGGTTTGGGAAAAAATTTGTTTGGGTAATACAAACATTTGAATTCAAAAAAGAGTGAGAAGAAAACTCATGACCAGCAATACGATCAAAGTAGAGGGAATGAGCTGCGACCATTGCGTGCAGACCATTAAAAAAGCCGTCAATGAAATCCCGGGAATCGAAAAAGTGGAAGTGGACCTGGAGAAAAAAGAGGTGCGCGTGGATTTTGATGAAGGCAAAACCGATCTGCATAATATTTCGGCCATGATAACCGGGGTGGGGTACGAGGTCGTGAAAAATTGAGATTTCCTTTTCTGGGAATTTCTTCCAAACTGGAACCCGGTCAGGAGGCCAGTTTGCCGATTTTTACCTCCAGAATTTTTATCGTGCCGTTACGGATAACTTTGATGGCCACCACTTTCCCAATCCGTGTATCGGCAACCATTTCCTGGAATATTTTTGAACCCGGAACTTCTCTTCCATCAAACTGAATGATGATATCCCCCCGTTGGATACCCCCATTCTGGGCCGGCGTATTGTTGTCCACGGTGTTGACGAGTACCCCGCCGGTGGGACGGGTCAGATGAAAGGTGTCCGCCAGTTCGGGGGTGAGGGACTGAATGCCCACTCCCAGCCAGCCCCGTTTCACTTCGCCGGAATCGATCAACTGGTTGGTGATATGCAGGGCCATTTCGATGGGAATGGCAAATCCCACACCGGACCCAATTTCCGCGACGGCGGTGTTAATCCCAATGACTTCCCCGCCCATATTGATCAACGGTCCGCCGCTGTTTCCCGGGTTGATGGAAGCATCCGTCTGAATAAAATTTTCAAACGTCGCGATGCCCAGGTTGCGCCTTCCCTTCCCACTGACCACCCCAACGGTGACCGTGCCCTCCAATCCATATGGATTGCCGATGGCCATGACCCATTCCCCGACCTTCAGGGTTTCGGATTTTCCGAAAGCGGGATGGGGGAGACTCCTCAGCGACGATATTTTTAAAACCGCCAAATCCGTCATTCCATCAAACCCCACCCGCTTGGCAAAATAATCCTTTCCGTTGGACAACTTGATCAAAATAGAGGAAATCCCGGAAACCACGTGATTGTTGGTGAGAATATAACCATCAGAGTTGATGATGACTCCCGAACCCACATTTTCCACCCTGTATTGCTTTTCCGAAATGGTATTGACGAACCATTCCTTCAGCAAAAAATACCAGGGTTTCGGATCGGCGGAATGAAAGTCGCGCGATTTGGATTTTTGCACGATCTCGGTCAACTTGTTGACGCTCACAACCGTGGGTTTGATCAGTTTGGCATTGCGGATGAACGCATCCTGCAGGGCCAGAGCGTCCTTAAAGTCCTGCCGGTCCACCAAAGAGCCCCGCGCCGGGGTATCCTTGAAGGAGAACCACGCACTCTGCCAGGGATATTGCAGGAAAAGCGGAATTCCCAGGACAAATAAGCCGATAAGAATCCATTGGATTCTTGTGATTTTTTTTCGGCGGAATTTATCGACCATGTTTGATTCCCGAATATATCGTGACGATCCCGCAAGTCAGGTCCTCAAAGGTTACCTCCTGGAATCCGGCTTCACTCATGGTTCGCGCGAATTCCGCCCTGGCGGGAAATCTGGAAACTGACTGGGGAAGATAATGATATGCGTTGTCATGTCCCGAAACCAGCCGGCCCAACCGTGGAAGGATGTGATGGAAATATAGCCGATACAACCCCGCGAGCAAAACATTTCGCGGATGGGAAAATTCAAGGATCACGATCCTTCCCTTTGTTTTCAGAATCCTGAACATTTCGCGGAGGCCTCGCGCCGGGTCGGAAAAATTACGGATCCCGAAAGCCGTGACTACGCCGTCGAAACTCCCCTCGGCGAAAGGAAGATTTTCACCACAGGCGGCTTGCAGGGTGATCTTTTTTTCCAAGCCCCGGGAGCGGATTTTCCGGTGACCCAGCTCGAGCATAGAAGCGCTGAAATCGATACCGGCCACTCTAAGGCCGGCATGCCGGGAAGCTATTTCCAGCGCCATGTCCGCCGTTCCGGTTGCAACGTCCAGGAAAAACCCGTTGTCCCGGGGGGACAAAAGGTTCACGGCCTTTTTTCGCCAGTAACCGTCACGCCCGGCGCTCAGGAATCGATTTAAAAAATCGTATCTCGGAGCCACCGCGTTGAACATGGCTTGGATCCGCCGCGAAAAAACGCCGGCATCCTCCAGAGTTTGCATCCCTTCCTTTCCCCGCGGAGGAATGGTTCTTATCCCTCTCCCGAAATTTTCAATTCACTGATCCTTCCCCCTAATTTCATGATCCGGGGCGGGTGGGTATCCTTCCTGTAAAGGCATCGGCGATCAACCGGGAAATGTTAATTTTAATGAAATTTTAACACCTGGGTGCCGGCGAAACAAGCCGGTTCCGGATAATACCCGGTCCTAACTGGCCACGAATCCGGCCTGTAACCGTCTTGTGTTTCCCCGGGCATGGTTGTAAAATCCAGCCGGAGTGGAAAGATGGTATGGATCCCTCCAAAAGCATCTCTTTTATAATTTATCAGAAGGAATTCCATTATGAAAAAAGCTTTATTGACCCTGGCGCCCGGATTCGAAGAAATCGAAACGGTCACGGTGGTTGATATCCTGCGGCGCGCCGGTGCCCGGGTCACCCTGGCGGGAACGGTCAAGGGGCTCATCGAAGGTTCGCGGGGAGTGCATATTTCACCCGACTGCCTCCTCGACGATGTGAAGGATGAGGATTTTGATCTGATCATTCTTCCAGGGGGCCAGCCGGGAACCGACAACCTGAAGAACGACCGGCGGATCGTCGAACTCTTGAAAAAAATGGACGCGGCCAAGAAACAGATTGCCGCCATTTGCGCGGCGCCCATGGTCCTTCATTCCGCTGGCCTGCTGCACCATAAAATGATCACCAGCCATCCCTCCGTCAAAAGTGAAATGAATGGAACCCAATACTCTGAGGCCCGAGTGGTAGTCGACGGAAATATCATCACCAGCCGCGGCCCGGGGACGGCCATGGAATTCGCCATGAAACTGGTCGAGGTCCTTTTTGATACCGACCGGGTGCATACGGTGAATAAAGGCGTAATGGCCAAAATCTGACCCCTTGCAAGCGGAGGTAAACCTTTTTTCTGTTTCTGAATTTCCTTTCCTGTGTGACGGATATTTCCAGCCTTCCGATTTTCGATTTCGCAAGGGACGGCAAAAAATTTGAATTCCCCACAAAATTTTACTGGAAAAATTATTATAAATATTATATAACTATTTGAATTATAAATCATTTTTCCATTTTCGGATCGGCGGAACGGAAAATAAAAATCATGCGAGCCGCTTTTTTTGGAACCTTTTTGATTTTCAAACATCATAGCTTCAAAATAAACGGGCATTTTTCCAAGAGGAATTTTTAGGTGAAAAAAGTTTTAAGCGAGGAGGTGTTCAGATGTATGTGAATGTTTCCCGAAGCAAGCTTTTGATCAATAACCGTCGCTCGTACCGGAAAGCAAGGAAATCGTCGCAACCCTCTGTTCGTTGCAACCATTGTGGCGGCCCCATCCGTCCTGGAGGAGAAATTCAAACTTGTCTGATGTGCTCTAGAGAAATAAACCATTTGTGCTCCAGTTGTTCTCATGTCCGCTCCACCGAAGTGGAGAATTCAAAGAAAAAGAGCGCGTGAAATTTCCTGGACGATATATTGTCATAGAATTTTGAACCCATTCACGAATTATCCAGACCCACCCCGTTTCGGGGTGGGTCTTTTTTTTACCTCCGCTCAGGATCAGAGATTTTCGTGAACCCACTTTTTTAATACATAAAGAGCCCATGGTCGGGACCATGTGGTGCGGCGAGCCAGGAAATCCGACCAGATTCGCCGAATTCCCGCTTCCGAAAGCAGTCCCGAAAGCGGAGCGACTGGAGTGAACAACACGGTTTCAATTTCCTTTTTCAATTCGTTCCTCATCCAGAATTCAAATGGAAGGGTGAATCCCATTTTTTTACGGTTGACCGCGAAGATGGGTAATTTCCGGGAAAGGGATCTCAACAGAAGGGGTTTGGGAAGATTCCCCTTCATTTTTATTCGGGAAGGAATGGAAAATACCAGTTCCACGAGTTTATGATCGATCAGCGGCACCCGAACTTCCAATCCATGGGCCATGCTCATCATGTCCGTATCCCGCAGCAGGGTGTTGGTCAAATAACGATTCAGCTCTAGCCAGGTAATTTGGTCCATGGGATCGAGATGGCTGAGGGAATCGGTCAGGTTTTGTGTGGATTCCAGGTTCTTACGAATTTCGTTTTCGGCCAGATCGGGGTCGGCGAACAGGGTGCGTACACGGTCCAGGCACAGCAGGGCGCGGACCAGGAAATAAACATGGCTGCCGGATTTTTGTCCCCGGAAAAAATGGACCAGCTTGTTGTTGCGGTCGCAGGCGGGTAAAAGGGCCTGGAGACATTTTCCCAGAAACAAAGGCAACGAACGGGGCAGGGCGCCCAAAATCGCTTCCAAACGGGATAATCGGGGTATCCAGCGAAAGGAATCGTAACCCCCGAACAGTTCATCACCCCCCAAGCCGGACAGGGCCACCTTTAAGCCGATTTTTTTGGCGCACCGCGAAATCAGGTAGGTATTGATCCCATCGACCGTGGGTTGATCCATGGCGGAAACCGCTTGCGGCAGGGACCGCAAAAGTTCCTTCCCATCCAGCTCCATGGTTTGGTGATCGGTTTCAAACTCCCGCGCCACAAGTCTTGAAAATTGGGATTCATCATATTCCTGTTCCCGGAATACCACCGAGATCGTCTTGAAAGCCGCGGAAGTGTGTTCCTTGACCAGAGAGACCACGGCGCTGGAATCCACACCCCCGCTGAGAAAAGCGCCAAGAGGAACATCGCTGACCAAGCGGAGGCCTACCGAATCTACCAGGGTTTGGCGAACCCTTTCTTCGCCGATGCCGTCCGGTGAACCTTGGGGGGAACGGAATTTCAGGAGATCCCAATATTTTTTTTCCGAAACGCCGCCTGGTTGAACTGTGAGAAAATGCGCCGGCGGAACTTCCCGGATGTCGGAAACCAGGGTATCCGGGCCAATGGAACTCCCAAAGGAAAGATAATTAAAAAGTCCGGTGGTATTGATGGTGGGAAAAACCAATCCCGAAGCCTGAAGGGCACGCAATTCCGAGGCAAAAAGAAAGAAATCGGGTCCCGAAACATAATAAAGAGGTTTGATCCCCAGCCGGTCCCGCGCAAGAAACAACCTTTGTTTACCAGAATCCCATACAGCGAAAGAAAACATCCCGCGCAGACGTTCCAGGCAGTCAACGCCCCATTCCTGGTACGATTTTAAAAGGACTTCGGTATCGGATTCGGAAAAAAAATCATGCTTGGGCCGGAGTTTCTCCCGTAGATCCTTAAAATTGTATATTTCGCAATTCGCGGAAATCCAAAGGTTTTTGGATTCATTGCCCATGGGCTGATGGGCCCGTGAAGAAAGATCGATCACGGACAGCCGCTGGTGGCCTAAATAAAGGGTGGTTCCATCGGACCCTGTCAGTCTTTCCTCACCACGGTCATCCGGTCCACGATGCCGTAAAGCGTCCAGCATGTTCCTGAGGATTTTTCCAGGATTATCCCGAACCCGTGATCCCTTGAAATCCAAAAAACCCGCTATACCACACATGATAGGTAGATTTGTCCACAAATTCCTGGAAAAATTATCCCGCCCTTAACTTCCCATAACATATATTATGTCAACTAAGGCCGATTAAAACCCAAACCGGTAACTCGAATGTTAAAAAATGGTGGAAAGAAGAAAATCAGGTAAAAGAAAGATCAAGGGAATAAAGACCCCTTTGTCCAGGGAAGGAAATTTTCCGGGTCAATTATTATTGCCGGTGCAAACGTCTTTCACGGCGCGGACGATATGAGCCGCCGAGAGGCCATATTTTTCGAAAAGTTCACTTGCCGTTCCCGTTTCTGCGAAACGGTCCTGGACCGCGACCTTTTTAAAGGGAACGCTGATATTCCGGTCCACGAGAACCTCCGCCACCGCGTCGCCCAGTCCGCCGATGAGATTGTGGTCCTCCGCGGTGATCACCGCTTTATGGTTTTTCGCCTGGTCCGCGATCAGGTCCGCATCCAGGGGTTTGATTGTCGATACATTGACCAGGGTCACCCGAAGGTTCTCCTCACGCAACATTTCCATGGCCTTCAAGCTTTCCTGAACCATGATGCCGGTGGCGAAAATGACGGCCTTTTCACCTTGGCGGAGAACATGGGCCTTACCTATTTCGAACGAGTGGGATGAATCATAGACCCCTGTCACCTTTGAACGTCCCAATCGCAGGTAAGCGGGACCTTTGTGGTTCAGGAGAGTGTGGGTGGACTGGCGGGCCTCTTCCCAATCGGCGGGTTGAATCACGGTCATGTTGGGAATGGCCCGCATGTATCCCAGATCAACGATCATTTGCGCCGAGGGGCCATCCTCACCCACGGCGATGCCCGCATGGGTTCCGATCAGTTTCACATTGGAATCGGAATAAGCCACACTGACCAGGATCTGATCCATGCAACGCCCCAGCAGGAAACAGGCGAAACTCGTGGCGAACGGAATTTTCCCGGTCCTGGAAAGGCCCGCGGCGGTACACACCATGTCTGCCTCGCTGATTCCCATGTTGAAGAACCTGCCGGGGAATTCTTGGCCGAATTTTTTCGTCCGGGTACTGTCGCTCACACCGGCATCGAGGACCACGACCCGGGGATTTTCCCCGATTTCAAGGAGTGCGGTCCCATATCCGTCTCGCGTTGCGCCGTCTTTCATTGTAATTCCTGCAAGGCTTTTTCCAGTTCTTCATCGGAGGGGGCTTTGCCGTGCCAGGCCGGTTTGCCTTCCATGAAACTGACCCCCTTCCCTTTCACGGTATCCGCGATAATGACCCTGGGTTTTTCAGGATGCGGCGCCAGGCGCAGGGTTTTAAGAATTTCTTCCATGCTGTGTCCGTCGATCCTGCGGGTATCCCAACCGAAGGCGCGCCATTTATCCTCAAGAGGCTCCAGATCCTTTAAATCCTTGGTCAGGTTATCCTGCGCCACCTTGTTATTATCGACAATGGCGGTCAGGTTGGTGGACTGGAATTTGACTGCCGACATGGCCGCTTCCCAAATCTGCCCTTCCTGCAATTCTCCATCCCCCAGAATCACGAACACCTTATATTGGCGTTTGTCTAGCCGGGCACCCAGGGCGATTCCATGGGCCACGCTCAAACCCTGGCCCAGACTGCCGGAGGCAATTTCCACTCCGGGGGTTTTGGGATGTGCGTGACCTGATAAAAACCGGGGGCTGTTAATTTTTCTGTAACTTTCCAGGTCCTTTTGTGGGAAAAACCCGGCCAGGGCCAGGGTGCAGTAATACAGGGCGCTGGCGTGACCTTTACTCAGAAGAAACCGGTCCCTGTCCGGATCCAGGGGGTTATGCGGATCAAATTTCATCCCTCCACCGAAGAAAAGAGCCGCCATCAGGTCCGCCGCGGAAAGGCTTCCCCCGGGGTGCCCCGATCCCGCGTGGTGGATGATTCGCAAACTCATACGGCGCAATTCTTTCGCGGTTTGTTCAAGTTTTTCGATTTCTGTATTCGCCAGTTGGGAGGTTTCCATGGTTTAAGGATCAGACGGGTTGAAACGGCAAGAGAATCATTCTTTCATGCTTATACCATAATCGCCGGGGGATTCCAACGATAAGTGCGCT
>JBHHVU010000023.1:0-45790 GCA_046754465.1 Nitrospinaceae bacterium
ATTTTTTTGGATATTATCATCGTTGCCACAAGGTATCGAACATGGGACGGGCTAGGGTCTCATTGCTAACTTGGGCATAGCATTCCTGGCAATGTTTGAGCGGAATGAATCGCCCCTGTAGAAATCGGGTTGTCTCGGAAACGTGTGTTATTTCTGTTTGGGATAGCATACCAAAAACCCAGGTGCGCTTTCCACTCGTGTTTTTAATATTCCCGAGCTGACTTCTACTTTTAAGCCGGGATTTCGCAAATGAAAATTAAAATTCAAAGAAAGTCGTCTTGATTACAGCGAACCATAATTTCAGATAAAAATTTTGTTGGATTTGGCTAGATTTTTATGCTGAGGATTTCCGCTTCGTTTCGCTTTTTTATCAGAGGGAAGGGTCGGGAATCTTTCCCCTCAATGCCTGAATTTTAAGTACGATTGCAAAGGACACTGAATGTTCACAGGGGCTTTGAACATCCGTTTTCCCTTTGAGGTGAAAATGGTTGTAAAGGGTTTATTCGGGTTTTTTCTTACTTCCTCCAGCCCTTTTTGATCAAAACCATCATTTGGGCGGTTTTGGGGATTAATCGGCCACAAACTCATAAGCCGGTAGGTCATTCCCAATCCCTTTGAGGTGACGTTTTCCGAGGCCAATAAAAGAAACTGGGCGGGAAGAGGCAGGGTATTTTCTTGTAGATAGTTTTCGGTTGCCTTTAAGGAAATGGCATCCCCAAGGCGCTCCACGATCATTTTTGCGTAGATGGTTCGATCCGCTTCGATCACCAAATGGATGTAATCGGTTGCAATTATTGGAGACACTCCCAAGGGGATTAACTTGGTTTTACTCCAACTTTGGTTGGAAAACAGAAAAATCGATGAGGCCAAAATTATTGAAATTATTGAGGACAATAATAATTTATACATAATTCCCTCCACAAAAGGTGACCGTGTCGCCACTTTTCAAAAAATTGTTCGCGTGAAAAGTTGGGTCATCGGAATGGAGGGGAATTTAGGGGATGGCCCAAGCAACAGGTCTATTTCTATATTGAAAGTCCTTATTGTTGGAAATTTTATATGGTTATGTAAAATCTGTTCTCCGCTTCCCTGTTTGTCAATAGGGGAACAAAAATAACGAATTTAACGAAAAAAGAATATCTGCCCAAAAAAAATCGGGGGTTACCTATATTTGAAAACTGACAGAACTGACAAAAGGTGCTTTATTCGGTTTAGTCGGTGTGGATATGTGGGTATGGTGGGGAAAAAAGTGTTGGAATGTCAGCCTTTAGCTATTCCTTCAGCGAAAAGCGAACCATTTGAGTTAAGAAGTTAAGGGACACTTTCTGATAAACTTTCCTTTTAAAGGAGGGCTAAATGATGAGGAAAGTGTCGAGCGTGAAGGGGAGCGTAGCGAACCCTGGGTCAACATCGGACCCGGCAAATTTCTTGCACCTTAAATCTTCCAGAGAACGGTGTGGACGAAACGTATACTTCCCGCTTCACCAAGTTTCGTGGAGAAGTCCCACCGGGAATCGTACAGATTTCGGGAGGGAGGTCACTCCCCCACCCCAACATGCAGGCAAGAGGAGACCCCTTGGGGATCAGGTGAAATGGCGGACGATGGATTCCACGGAAGACAGGTAGGAACCGCCGAACAGGTTCAGGTGGTTGAGCAGGTGGTAAAGGTTGTAGAGGTCCTTCCGGTCGGCGTAGCCGGGATTCAGGGGAAACGCTTCGTGATAGGCGCTGTAAAAGGCTTGCGGCAGGCGCCCGAACAGCTCGGTCATGGCGAGATCGCTTTCGCGCAATCCGAAGTACACGGCGGGATCGAATATGGACGGGGTCTGCCCCGGACCGGCAAAATAATTTCCCGACCACAGGTCCCCATGAAGCAGGGCGGGTTTTTCGCCCGAAACGTCCAGCCAATCTTCCAGCCGGTTGCGCAGGCCGTCCAGCCGCTGGTCGAGGGTGGAAGGAAGTTTTCCCGATTTTCGCGCCAACTCCTGCTGAAAACCGATGCGGCGGTCGCGGAAAAAAACCAACGCATCCTTTTCCGGTGAGTTTTTTTGAACGGTGGAGCCGATATAGTTGTCGTGGTCCAGTCCGTGGCAGTTCCGGGAGACGCGGTGCATCGCGGCCAGAGCCCGCGCGAACCGGATCGCGAATTCCCTCCCGGGAATGCTCTCTTCGAGATATTCGAGAATAAAAAACCGGGGCCGGGACCCTGGTTCCAGGCCCAGGGGTTTGGGGATTCTGGGTCCGTTTTCAGCCGCTCGGAGCAGGTTGAGTCCTTTGGCCTCCACGGCGAAGAAGTCTTTTGGCGGGTGGGGGTTGTATTTTAGGAATACTTTTTCTCCGTTGGAAAGGGTCAGGGACTGGGTCTGGTTGATCGACCCGCCGCCGGCGGAAGCCGTGGAGCGGATTTGAACGGGCTCGCCGTAGATGGATTCCAGGACCTGTTCGAGGGCCTCTTTCATTTTTTGAGGTGGGTCCGGTCCTTGATGAATTCAAGAATTTCCGGGCAGGTGCGGTCCACGATCTGGAAGACCAGATCGAATCCCCTGGCGCCGCCGTAATAGGGATCGGGCACGTCGAGGCCGCCGTTGCCCCGGCCTTGGGGGTCGAACGAGCGAAACAGTTTGAGCTTTTCAGCTTCCCGGGGATGGGGACAGATTTGCCGGAGGACATCCAGATTGGTCTGGTCCATCGCGAGGATCAGGTCGAATCCGGAAAAATCGGCGGGCTGGATCTGGCGGCCCCGGTTGTCGAGACGGATACCATATTTTCTCGCGGTGATCTGCATCCGTGTGTCCGGGGGGTCGCCGACGTGCCAGTTTCCCGTGCCGGCGGATGCGATGCGGATTTGTTCCTTCAGCCCTTCCTTGGCGACCAGCGCTTCAAAGACTCCCTGGGCAAGGGGTGAACGGCAGATGTTTCCCAGGCAGACAAAACAGACAGCAAACATGCATGAACCTCCAAGATTGATTTGACCGGCGTTTGCGTTTAAGATTGGCCCGTTGTCCTCAACTGTTTTATTTTATATAACTGACCGGACCCCATCAACTTTATCTGGGCCGGTCCTGATCGAGGGGATCAAGAATTGATCGAACGTTACACGCTTCCAGAGATGGCCGCCATCTGGCAGCCGGAAAACAAGTTCCGCATCTGGCTCGATATCGAAATCCTGGCCTGTGAAGCTCTCGCCCGCCGAGGGGAAATCCCCCGGGCGGCGGTGGAGGTCATCAAGAAGAAGGCCCGGTTCGATGTGGCCCGGATCGATGCAATCGAAAAGGAGGTCAAACATGATGTGATCGCATTTCTGACCTGCGTGGCGGAGCACGTGGGCGAACCGGCCCGTTACATGCACCTGGGTATGACTTCCTCGGATGTGCTGGACACCGCCTTCGCGGTGCAGTTGAAAGACGCGGCTTCCCGGATTCTCAAGGAACTGACCCGGTTTCGCGAGGCCATCAAAACACAGGCTTTGAAACACAAGAATACGCCGATGATCGGCCGCTCGCACGGAATCCACGGCGAGCCCATCACCTTCGGGTTGAAACTGGCGATCTGGTACGAGGAGATGGGGCGCAACCTGGAGCGGCTGCGGCGGGCTCGCCAGCGGATCGCCTTCGGGCAAATCTCCGGCGCCGTCGGGACCTTCGCCACGGTGGACCCGGAGGTGGAAGCCCATGTCTGTAAACAACTGGGACTGAAACCGGCGCCGGTGTCCAGTCAAGTGATCCAGCGGGACCGTCACGCGGAGTTTTTCAGCACCTTGGCGATTCTGGCGGGAACCCTCGACAAGATTGCCACTGAAATCCGGCATCTGCAGCGGACCGAGGTGTTGGAGGCGGAGGAATTTTTCTCCCAGGGCCAGAAGGGGTCGTCGGCGATGCCGCACAAGCGCAATCCCGTGGTGTCCGAGCAAATGTCCGGACTCGCCCGGCTGGTGCGCTCCAACGCCCTCGCCGCGCTCGAGAACCAGACCCTCTGGCACGAACGCGACATCAGCCATTCTTCGGTGGAGCGGGTGATCGGGCCCGACAGCACCATCCTCGCCCATTACATGCTGCGGAGGATGACCGGGATGATGGACAAGCTGCTGGTCTACCCGAAAAACATGATGAAAAACCTGGAGATCACCCGCGGACTGATCTTTTCGCAAAACGTTCTACTCGCGCTGGTCCGCAAGGGGGTGCGGCGGGAGGAAGCCTACCGCATGGTGCAGCGAAACGCCATGCGCGTCTGGAAAAAGGGAGAAGCCTTTCTGCCGCTTTTGAAAAAGGACAGGGAAATCCGGAAAATCCTTTCCGCGAAAGAGCTGGAAGCCGCGTTCAATCTGAAGACCCAGCTCAAAAACGTGGATCATATATTCGCTAGAATATTCTAACCCTTTCTTAAACCCCGGTTGCGGGACTTTTGCCCATCCGGGCAGACGGATTGAATACCATGAAACGATTGGAAAAATTATACGAAGGCAAAGCCAAAATCCTCTACGCCACCGATGATCCCGGCAAGGTGATCCAGTATTTCAAGGACGACGCCACCGCGTTCAACGGCATCAAGAAAGGCACCATCGTGGACAAGGGGGTAATCAACAACCAGGTCTCCTCGCGGATATTTCAGTACCTCGAGGAGAACGGCGTGCAAACGCATTTTCTCGGGCAATTGACCGACCGGGAGATGCTGGTCCGGAAACTGGAAATCATTCCTGTGGAGGTCGTGGTGCGTAACGTCGCCGCAGGCAGTCTGTGCAAGCGTCTCGGCATCGAGGAAGGACGGCCACTCGACCCGCCGGTTCTGGAGTTTTTTTACAAGAGCGATCCGCTGGGTGATCCCATGATCAACGAATACCACATCTCGACTTTCGGCTGGGCCACCGCGGGCCAGGTGGAGACGCTGAAATCTTCCGGATTTCGGATCAACGCGTTGTTGACGGATTTTTTCAAGGAACGGAAGATCCGTCTGGTCGATTTCAAGCTGGAATTCGGGTTGCACGGGGGGACGGTGCTGCTGGGGGACGAGATCAGCCCCGACGGGTGCCGGCTGTGGCATTGGGAGACGGGGGAGAAAATGGACAAGGACCGGTTCCGCTTCGGCCTGGGCAGCGTGGAGGAGAAATACCAGGAAGTCTACCAACTGGTATGCGGCGATTCCCGGTAGGGATAAGGAAAAAGACTCGGAATTTTCATGGATGTCCAAGGATTTTACACGATTAGGGGTTTGAAGAAGCCTTTTAGGGCGTTAATTTAGATCTGAAACCAAGCGAAAAGACGGAAAAATCGTTTATTTTCATGCTATACATGAATCATGCGTTACCTTTTGAATCGGTAAAGTTGTCGGCCCATTTTATTTGAATTTGGGATTTTATGGGGTTAATGGAGCCCCTAAGGTTTTTCTTCATGCCAACGGGGCCGCGAGTTCAAGTGGATAATCTTTCTCCACAAGAAAGAAGTGAGCGGATGAGCCGTATTCGCTCCACGGACACTAAACCGGAAATGACTGTCCGGAGGATGGTTCATGGAATGGGTTTTAGGTACCGGCTGCATTCCAAGGAACTTCCGGGCACCCCAGATTTGAAATTTTCGAATCGGAAAAAAGTGATTTTTATTCACGGTTGCTTTTGGCATTTGCATAAAGGGTGCAGGATTTACCGCCTGCCAAAAACCAACAAGGATTTTTGGTTTCCAAAATTGAATGACAATAGAAAAAGAGATTTAAGAAATCAAAGGTTATTGCGAAAAATGGGTTGGGATTATTTACTGGTTTGGGAATGTGACCTGGGAAATCAAAACAAACTGTCCGGAAAAATAAAAAAATTCCTGGAGAAATGATTATGAGGTCGGTGGAGCTTTTTACCGGTGCCGGTGGTTTGGCGCTTGGTATTTCCAACGCGGGCTTTAAACACGAGGTGGTTTTAGATTGGGACAAGGACGCCATCAATACAATTCGGGCTAACCAAAGGCGTGGAATCAGGCCTTGCAACGATTGGCCTTTGTATCAAGGAGATATTTCTACTTTCAACTTTTCAAGTATTAACAAGGAAATTGATCTTTTGGCGGGGGGCCCCCCCTGTCAGCCCTTTTCCCTGGGCGGAAAGCACCGGGGCCACGAGGATGCAAGAAATCTTTTCCCGGAAGTCTTCAGGGCGGTAAGGGAATTAAGACCCAAGGCAATTTTCGTTGAAAATGTTAAAGGGCTTTTACGCCAATCGTTCGCGGGTTATTTCGAATATATCCTTCTTCAATTGACCTATCCCGGGATTGTTAGAAGAAAAAGCGAAACGTGGACGGATCATTTGTCCCGGCTTGAGCAACTACACACCAAGGCAAAATACAATGGAATTTCCTACCAGATTATTTTTCGTTTATTGAAGGCGGCGGATTATGGAATTCCTCAACGCCGTGAAAGAGTCTTTATTGTAGGATTTAGGTCGGATTTGGGTGTTGAGTGGTCATTCCCCGAACCCGGGCACTCTCAAGATGCCTTGCTTTGGCAACAATGGGTGACTGGAGAGTATTGGGAAAGGCATAAGATTCCAAAAAGGAAGCGGCCTTTATTAGCCGATAAATTCAAGCCTAGAATTCAACAATTACGATTCAATTTATTTCCACCTCAAGAAAAACCCTGGACTACCGTTAGAGATGCCATTATCGATTTGCCGGATCCGCAAAAAATCCCTGCTTCCGAAATATTAAATCATCAATTCAATCCTGGAGCTAGGGTATACAAGGGGCACACGGGGAGTCCCTTGGATGAACCCGCGAAGACTCTTAAGGCCGGAGACCATGGGGTGCCTGGCGGTGAAAATATGGTTGTTTTTCCGGATCAGCGAGTTCGTTACTTTACTGTTCGAGAGTGCGCGAGACTTCAAACTTTTCCAGACAATTACGCTTTTCAGGGTTCCTGGACCGAATCAATGAGGCAATTGGGGAATGCCGTGCCAGTAACCTTGGCGGCATTAATAGCGCATAAAATCAAAAAAACACTTCAAACTCACGAACTGAAAAATTAGCTTGAAAGAAGATCCTGTTTTTCAATCCCCTCGATAAAAAGAATCTCGGCGTAAGCGTCGCAGATGCTCTTCTCGCACGGCCAGTTTCCGCGCTGCCACCTGAACCATTTATTGGAGCAGGTATTTATGCTATTTACTATACAGGGGGTTTCCCGGCCTATAAATTCCTGGCGGAAAAAAATAAAGTGAGAAAATTCGAAGCTCCTATTTATGTGGGGAAGGCCGTTCCAGCCGGCGCGAGAAAAGGTGGTTTTGGCTTGGATAAACCCGCGGGGAAAGTTCTTCATAAGAGACTGACCGAACACGCCGAGTCAATTCAGGGCACCAAGAATCTAAACTTAGAGGATTTCGCTTGCAGGTATTTGGTTGTAGATGATATTTGGATTCCTTTGGGAGAATCTCTTTTGATTGAAATGTTTTCCCCCTTGTGGAATATGATAATAGATGGATTTGGAAACCACGATCCCGGGAAGGGGAGATACAATCAACAAAAGTCACCTTGGGATGTTCTGCATCCGGGCCGTCATTGGGCTGAAAAACTGCAAGCTGGTGCTCGATCAGAAAACGATCTTTGGAATGCTATTAAGGAGTTTTTTAAATGAAGAATCAATATTTCGGCGATATCAATGATTCCCTGGTTTTCCAAGATGTCCCCAAGAATCACTTTTGGCACTGATCGGATGAACGAAAACTAGAATCACGCTCATTAGAAAACGGCCCGCCCCGAATCCCCGTGAGGAAATTCGGAGCGGATCAAATTTTACCCGGTTCTCGTTATTTGCAAAGAACCTTTACCTCCGCGCTTCCAGCTGTGGCATTGACGATTCGCGCTTCATGGATCGCGACGCCCTTCGCTCCTTCCCAACCCCCGGAAAACGGAGATTCGGGTTTCAGGTTATAACTTTTGGTCTCCCCCGGCTTGAGCGGTTCGTCGTAGTAATTGGCTCCATTCCCCATGATGACCCTCACCTCGGCGGGATCATTGGACATATTCTTGACCTTGAAATCCTTTTGACAATAAGTGGTGGTTCCGGGTTGCAACACGGTTTCGCCGTTGTTCATGTCCTGAATGAACCAGCCGGATACCCCCGGATTATCATTTTCGCTCGCCATTGCGTGGCTCACCGCGAAAAGGGAACAAACCATCAAAACCAAAACCGAATACCAAAAAGTTCGACTTTTCATGGTCTCATCTCCTTTCTAAAAAAAAAAGGACATAATAAAAGAGGTCAAGAACATGAAGCCGCCGCGCCTGGTTTTCACGGATCATTCAGTGAACCACCGGGTGCGGAAGCGCCCAAAACCAGGAGCGGCCCTTCCGGTCATGGCCATTAAATAATACGAAGGTTGGCGCCAGGTTACCTTCGATCCTGAATGTGAACGATGAATTTTCCTTCGGGAAAGACCTTCAAAACCCAATGATTGTTTGCTGAATACAAAAAACATATAACCCGTGCCGGACCCTGTCAATAAATCCAAGGATTAATTTTTTTTAATTTTTTTATGAGGAAAAAAGAAACCGGTTCCGGTCCTTCAAGGGTTGACGGGAGAGGATAGGGTGCCCGGAAAAGGCCCGGCTTCTTAATTGGCGGAGAAAATCTGGAAGTTCTGTTTGGTCAGGAAATCGTATTTGCCATCGAGGTTGAAACCGGCCTGTATCATCTCGGCCCGGATGGTCTTGGCGGGCGTGGAGTTCCTTCCTTGCTTGAAATCGAGAATGGCGATTCGGCCTCCGGGGCGAAGGGATTTCATGAGCCGCGCCAAATACGCGACCCGGTCTTTCAGGTGGTGGTAAGTATTGCAGATGAAGATAAGATCGATGCCCCGTTGGGGCAGTTTGGGGTCCTGGGGTTCTGCCAGAATCGTTTGCACGTTCTGGACACCCTGTTCTCTTGCACTTTTTTGCACAAAATCGGTCATGGCAGGGTCCACATCGACGGCGTAAACCCGGCCATCGGGTCCAGTGGCCTTGGCCAGGCGAAACGTGAGATACCCGCCGCCCGCTCCCAGATCGGCGATTTGCGCCCCGGGTGGGATCCTGAGGGTCTGGATCACGCGGTCGGGTTGCTGCCATTTATCCCTATTGAACCCGTTGTAGGCGGCCCGCTTGAGGCCAGAGCAACCGGTTAATATCGTCAGGGCCAATATCGCCGCAACAAGAATCCGCGAATGTCTCATTTCCTGGTTTCCTCGAGAAGGCAGCAGACCGAAAAAGCGAATCCCCCCTTTACCGAAGGAGGCAGCGGCGTACCGGAGTACCTCCCCAGGTAGTTGGAACAGGCGTTATATGGCGGACGGTCGTTGGTTGCCGATGATGATTCGACCTATTCCCTCCCGCGGGCGGGTTAGAGTTTTTTGCATTCCTTCTTGGTTGGAGGGCGTGCCTGGCAGTCGATGATTTCGGTTCTGCCGTCCGCGGCGCCCGCGCAGGCGGTGCTGACCCCGGTCATTATCGTATCCTGTTTATCCATCCCTTTCACTTTCTGGCAAACCGTGGTGCCCTTGTAAAGAATGCAGACATCGCACTCGTACTTGTTGCCCGTCCAGATCAGGGAAAAGGAAAGGTAGCCGATAAAAATCAGGAATCCAATCGTCAGCAACGACCCCTTATTCATGATATCTCCGGTACGGGGGACGTCGCCCCGTTTTTAAAATAATGTTTGCGGTAAAATATCAGTTCATCCAGGGATTCCCGCACGTCGATGTTGGCCAGGTGAACCTGGCTTTTCTTGGGAAATTTAGGGCCGGCCGGATACCAGCGCTTGACCAGCTCCTTGACCGAGGTGACGTCGATACTGCGGTAATGGAGGTAGTCGTGCAGTTCTTTCATGTATTTGACCAGAAACCGCCGGTCCTGGGCGATGGAGTTGCCGCACAGGGGTGAGGTTTGCGGAGGACAATATTGCTTGATGAAATCGAGGGTGATCTGCTCCGCTTCCCGGTGGGTGATTTTGGATTCCCTGACCCGCTGGGTCAGCCCCGATGCGAAATGATGCGTCGTGTTCCATTCATCCATCCGGTTGAGGATTTCGTTGCTTTGATGGATTGCCAGGCAGGGTCCTTCTGCAATGACATTCAATTCACCATCGGTAATCAGAGTCGCGATTTCAATAATGACTTCACAACCCGGGTCGAGACCCGTCATTTCCAGGTCCATCCATACCAGATTGTCGGGGGAACGTTTGTTCATGGTCCATGAGATGAGGTTGAAACTTTGGTTAAAGCTTAATTTTTTAGGATTTTAACCCAATTCCCGGAAAATGGGAAATTTAATTCCCAACGGCTCAGGACAAGCGTTTTGTGATCATTTTGGGGCGGAGTGCCTCCGCTGGCAATTGGACATGCGTTGTAGGGCGGACCGTCGTTGTTTGCCGATTCAGTTTTGACCAATCTCCCTGCCTGCGTGGCGGGCCGGTCATGAACCCTTTGGCTCTTTCGGCGGGTGTTTCCAGTTGCATGGTCAAACATTTATTAGCTCCCCCGGCTTTCAGGAATTCCGTCACGGGCTTGATGTGGACCGAGTATCCCGCATTTTCCAGCCGCTTTTTCAGGTGGGCGCCCGCATGGTTCATGAGGATGGTTTTATCGACCAGGACGGCGTTGCAGGCGAATTGGAGGGCGTCGTCCGTCGAGACGATAATGCGGTTTTCCGGGCGGACATTTTCTTCGATCCGTTGCCGGGAGGCGGCATCAAACGCCGGTGGGTAATACATGACCTGGTCATCCGCCAGGGGGCAGAAACAGGTGTCCAAGTGGTAAAACCGGGGATCGATCAGGCGGAGGCCAATCACCCGCACCCGCAGTTCTTTTTCGAGGAGATCCAGCGCCCGGGCATCGGTGCGGAATCCATGGCCGGCCCATATCAGATCACGGCCGGGTTGAAAGAGGGCATCCCCGGCGCCTTCAAAATAGCAGGGTTCCTTCCATTCCACGATTTCGCAGTTTTGAGCTTGAAACCATTTTTTGAAGCAGGGTTCCTCGGCCCGTCTTTCCTGGTGGCGGAACCGGCTCGGGATAAATTTATTTCTCCACAGGAGCCCGGCGTTGGCGGTGAAAACCATGTCGGGAACATGGGGACGCGGTTCGATCAGCATGATTTCGGCGTGTTCCCGCAGGGTAGAAAAAAAATCGTTCCATTGTTGCCGAGCCCATTGAGGGTGAACTTGTCCGACCTGGTTTTTCATCCAGGGATTGATGGTGTATTGGATCTTGTAATACTCTGGAGGACACATCAAAAAAAAGCTTTTTTTCATGGCCCAACCTCCATGGCAGAAAAAGTTTTCCTCATTGCCTTTTTAGATGATCGAAAGGAGGGAAGGGTTCTGTTTTCTGATGCTAACTAATTGAAAATTAAATATATAGCTGTATTTCAAGGGGGGTTGGGAACAAACCGAAGGAGGAGGATGGGGGACGGGCCGGTCGTGGCACCGGACGCCGGTCCCCCAAAAAAGGAGGAGAAAAGTAATGATGAGATTATAGCGAATGCAAATTAAAGCAAAATTAATCAAAGATTAAATTATTTTAATCTTGCCGGAAAGGGTTGAAAAGATCCATTTTTCAAGACTTTTAGCCGGATATTTTTGGGCTCTTCGCGGGGCGGGATCACAGTTGTTTTTTCAATTTTTTCAGATTAAAAACCGCTTTTTCATAAGTTTTGCGAACCACGTCCAGGTTATTTTCCAGCCAAAGGTCGGAAAAATTGGCGGGGTACTTAGCGAAACTGTTGATCTGGAATACCATGATTCTCGCGTCCCGGTACCAGGCGATGTTCTTTTTCTTTTTAAAGATGGTTTTCGCTTTTTGAAGGTTTTCCTTGGCCGCGTCCGGATTTCTATTGCCATAATAACTCAGAGCCAAGCCGATATACGCCAACCCTTCATCCGGCCGGATTTCGACGGTTTTTTTGAAAGCCGCGACCGCTTTGGGGAAATCCTTGATTCTGGCCAGGGCGTTACCGAGATGAAATTGGGCGTCGAAATTCCCGGGTTGGGACAGGCACAGGGGCTGGACGGATTCGATGGCCTTGTAAGGTTCCCTCATTTTTAGGTAGGTGCCGGAAAGCTTCAGCCGGGTGAGGGATTCGAGGGGGGGGTGGGGTCCGATTTTCAGGATTTTTTCCAGCGTCTCCGCTTCCTCATCCAGAAAACCATCCTTGTCCAATTGCAGGGCCTTTTCGAAAAGTTCTTGAGGGGTTTGGGCCTGAACCCCGTAAGGGCCGATTAACAACAAACCGATGAATGAGATTAACGGGAATAGACGACTCATGAGAGTGATGCACCTCGATTCTGAAATTTGCCTCCGGAGGAGGGACCTTAAAATATCACGCCACCTCGGTAGTTTGTTCAATCAGGCACGGCTTGGAATCGATTAAAAGGCGCAGGGCCTTTCTAAGCTTTTGCTGAAAATGATCCTCGTTTTGAATGATCTGCTTCACATCTTCAGGCCGAAGGTAAAAAATATTCGACGCCGTACCCTGATGGGTATGGAGAACGGCTCTCTGGATTTCCATGTTGAACTGCGAGAACACGCGCGTTTCCATCATGAAAGTGCCGATGAGATCGTGCGTGGACAAAGTGACCGACCGGCCAATGATTTTGGTCTTCAGCTTAACATCCTTATACGGCATTTTTTCCTGGCGGGTCATTAGGTCCCGGCCCTTGAAAAGGGATGAAACGGGTTCATTCTTCACAAAGGTTCTGCGCAAATCGTCGGTGACCTGTTTTTGAAAGAAAAAAAAGTTGGAATGATCGATGGGTTCTCCCGTTGAGGTGACCACTTTGAAAACGTCGAACACGTTGTCCCCCAGCGTGTGAATGTTGGCTTCAACGATGTTAAGGTGGTTGAAGGCGAGAACCGTGGCAATGTTGAAGAGGAACTTTTTTTGATCCTTGCCACAGACGATCAGATCGGCGGCCTGGCCGGGTTTGAACAGAAATTCCACGGCGAACTCGTCGCTGGATTGGGAAAACTCATAATAGGTTTCCAGTTGCGACCGCAAATCCCGGGGCAGCCGGACCATCTGCAGAAACTCCAGTTTCACGGTATTGGGCACTTCCTCATGTTTTTTGTGATAAAGCGTGTACTGGTAAAATAGCTTCAGTTGTTCGATCTGGGAAGGGGACATTTTCATCTTGGTTCCCGCCCGGTCCGCGTAGGTGAGCAGAACCAGCATCTTCAACCGCTCCTTATCGTGTCCGACCAGGTCCAATACCATTTCGTAGGTTTCGTCTTCCTCGGGGTCGAGGAGCATCAAATCGTAAATGGTCAGATGTTTTTCGACGAGGAACGCCACATCCTCCACTTGCCTGGAGTTGTCCGTATAGCCGAGATTTCCCAAGATGCGCGGCACCAGCCGGGCGCCCACCAATTCCTCGTTCTGGTCCTTGACCTTGGCCCCCTTGCCGATATCGTGCAACAGGACCGCGAGTTTCAACGCGGTTTTATCTTTCAGGGATTGGTACAAATCGATCAGAAAGGGATCGGCCTCTTTCCCTGTCTCCAGCAAGTTGAGGGCGTCGAGCGAGGAGAGGATGTGCATGTCCGTGGGAAATTTGTGTACGTAGATATCCTGGAGCAGGCCGCAGATATTTTTGAATTCTGGAATAAAATAATCTCCCAGGAGCCCGAATTCATGCAGAAGCCTGAGCGCCTTGGAAAAGTATTTCCCCTCGATGATTTTTTTGAAGCCGTTTAAGACCCCGGCCTTTGTTTGCCTGTCCAGAAAGATGGGAACCGTTTGATCCACATGATCTTCAATCGATCGGATCACGGGATAAGACAGGTGGTAGTTCTTTTCGGCGACCCAGACGAATACTTGAAATATCCATTGCGGGGAGTCTGAAAATAGTTTTTTCGGGTCCTTGTTGAAAACGATCTGGTTTTCCGCGTTGAGGGCGAAATAGTCCGAGATCTCGGCCACCTTTTTGGTGTCGAAGGCCATGCTTTCCCAAAACAGGTTGCGGCTGTATCGTTTCAGGGGATAGCCCGCATGATAGAAGTATTCCTTGTAAAAAGTTTTGAGATCGTACCCCATCGCCTGAGCGATTTCATCACGGACCTCATAGCTCAACACATCGCGATGAGCTCCCCGCTGCGTCAAATGGAGGAGCATGCGGACCCTGGAGAGAAAATTGAGCGCGTTCTGCATGTTCTTGAAAGCCGGGGCGCTCAGGAGGTTATGCGAAAACAGTTCGTTGAGCATTTCGAACTGGTTTAATTTTTCCAGGTTCTGACGGATCCGCACCAGGGTCAGCGCCCAGTAGAGCCGGCGCAATTCCTCCTTCACGTTGGGTTCCTGCTTGAAGACCGTGTTTTGCACCTCATAGTAGGTCCGGTGCTTGAAACAGTACTTCAATATTTTTTCTTTATGAATCAGGCTTGCTGTTTTGATGGAGCTCTTGAATTCGGTATAGATCAAGGGATTGCCGGCGATAAATCGGTGCTCCAGCAGGGAAAAGAAATCCGGAACCTTGTCGGTATGAAATTCCTGTTCCCCTCCCGTGGTCTCGGAAAAACAGGAACTCCCCGCCGCCGGAAACAGATCCTGAAACACGAACAGGTATTCGAAATGTTGAATGATCTCCCGGCAGAGACCGGCATTCCCTTGTTCGTCCGTGCATTTGGAAACGATCTGAAGATCCACGTCCGACCGGAAATACATCTCTTCCCGGCCATACCCACCCCGGGCCACGATGGCCACTGGAACCACGTTATCCTTCACATCACACTGATGGAGGTGATTGTAAAACCAAATGGCGGTTTGAAAAGCGGCATGGACGATGGTATCGACCAGCGCCGTGCGTTTCAGCAGTAACAGATGGGCATTGTCCGATCGAAGGATTTCCGCTTGCAGTTTTTCGGATTCTTTCTGGACGAGGGGGAGGACCCGGTTTTTGAATTCCAGATAAAATTTTTGCGGGTCCGGTTTTCCGCTATTCACCTGGATTTCCGAAGAAAAATCGGCGGCGATTTTCTGTTGCAGTACGAATCGATACTGTTCCGCAAGGGTTCTGTTGGCCAGGTAAAAATCCCTCATTTGGAGTACGTGGGGACGAATTGTTTTCGCCCAAGCAGGTTTTGAAAGGCCGGGAAAGGTCCGGATTGGCGTTTGTGAATTTAGAATAAACTCAATCGGGAGGATATTCAAGGAAAGAGCATGAAATCGGCGCAAAAGGGCGGCGAACCGCCGCGGATGGTTTTGTCTTGCGTTATATGCCGAACCCGGATCGACAGGCGATTGAGACTGGACCTATTCCCCTTCCCGCGTGGCGGGGGGACCCGCCAGGGACCTGCCCATCAGTTCGATGAACGGCCGGAGGGACACGACGAGTTGGGTAAATTTCGAAGGTTTGAGGGATTGTGGTCCGTCGGAAAAAGCGTTGGTGGGGTCGGGGTGGACCTCGATCATCAATCCGTCGGCCCCCGCGGCGATGGCCGCCCGCGCCATGGGGATCACCAGGTCCCAGTGTCCGGTTCCATGGCTGGGGTCGATGATCACCGGCAGATGGGTTTCTTTTTTGAGGACGGGTATACAGCTCAAATCCAGCGTATTCCGTGTGGCCGTCTCGAAGGTCCGGATTCCGCGTTCGCAAAGGATCACATTTTTGTTGCCCTCGGAGAGAATATACTCTGCCGACATCAAAAACTCCTTGATCGTGGTCATCAAACCCCGTTTGAGCAGGATGGGTTTATTGATTTGGCCCAGTTCCTTCAGGAGGGAGAAGTTTTGAACATTTCGGGCTCCCACCTGCATGACATCGGCGTAGCGTGCCACCAGGTGCACTTCGCGGGGATTCATCACTTCGGTGACGATGGGGAGTCCGGTCAGCTTTTTAGCTTCATCGAGCAACTGGAGTCCTTCTTCCTCCAGCCCCTGAAAGCTGTAAGGGGACGTCCTGGGTTTGAAAGCGCCGCCGCGCATGAAATTGGCTCCCGCCTCCTTGACCAGCCGCGCCGTCAGGCAAATTTGTTCCTTGCTTTCCACCGAACAGGGTCCGGCGATCAGGGCGATTTCCTTCCCCCCAATGGTCCGGTCGCCTACCGGGATCACCGAATCCTGTGACTTGACCTCCCGGCTGGCCAGCTTGTAGGGTTTTAAAATCGGGAGCACGCTTTCGACCCCCGCCATCGCTTCAATCGCTTGCAACCGGTCCTTTCCCCGTTCGTCTCCCACCGCGCCGATGACTTTACGTTCAACACCCACGATTTCATGGGGTTTATATCCCAAATGGGTGATCTGGTCTTCGACCGCCTGAATTTGTTCGGGGGTGGCGCCCGATTTCATTACGATAATCATTTCGGTTCCTGAAAAGGTGTCGTTATGGCAAACTAGCACACCGGTTTTACCCCGTCAAGCGGTGGCCCCGGCTGGCCCGTGGCCGAAAAAATGGCTGGAATTCCGATCCAAACTCTTCCTGTTTCGTGCGCGGAGGGCGGGGAATTCCTCGTCTTCCGGAACCGGATTTGCGGTGTTACCCTTGTCCGATAATTACTTTTGACAGGTTTTGGTATTTGTGCTAATTAAAATTTGCGCATGACCACTCAGCATTTTGGAGAAGAAAGCATGGATTTTAGAATCAACCGGGAAAATTTTTTAAGTGGGGTACAGCGGGTTCAAGGAATTGTTGAAACAAAGGGGGCGATGCCTATCCTCTCTCATTTGCTGATTCGGGCCGAAAAGGAGGGAATTTGCATCGAAGCGACCGACCTTGAGATCGGGACTCGGGGATTTTATTCCGCCAACGTGGCGGCCGAGGGATCCGTGACCCTGAATGCCCGGAAACTATACGACATTGTCCGGGAACTGCCGGACCTGGAAATTCATCTGGTCAAGGAAGAGAACGAATGGGTGACCCTGAAATGCGGCAAATCGAAGTTCCGGCTGCCCGGGTTGCCGGCGGCCGATTTTCCCGCCTTGCCGGAATACAGCGAAGAAAGCCTGATCGAATTTCAATGCCCCCTCTTGAAGGAAATGATCCAGAAAACGTTCTTCGCCGTTTCCCCGGATGAAACCCGGCAGGCGCTCAACGGTTTGCTCCTCGAAAAGGAAAACGAAAAAGTGAATCTGGTTGGGACGGATGGGCATCGTCTGGCCTTGATCACCCGGCCCTTTTACAAATCATCTATTCCGGAAGATGAAAAACTGAGTTTTCTCCTTCCCAAGAAGGCGCTCTCCGAACTGTTGAAACTCATGGAGGACGAAGAATCCACCTTTGCTTTTTCGGCCAAGAACAATCATTTGGCGTTCATGCAGGGAAAGCAGGTGATTGTGTCCAGAAAAATCGAGGGAAAATTTCCCAACTACCGGCAGGTCGTTCCCGTGGATAACAATCTCAAGATCCGGATCAATCGGGAGGACCTGGTCCACGGCCTGAAACGTGTGGCCCTTTTGGCGGACGAAAAATCAAAAATGGTGCGATTCGATATCCAGAAGGGAATCCTGGCCCTCGTATCAGACAGTTCGGACCTGGGGGCTGCTCGCGAGGAATTGCCCGTCTCCTACGAGGGAGAGGATGTGTCCGTGGGGCTCAACGCCAGGTACGTTCTCGACATTTTGAACGCCGTCGATGATGAAGAAATCATTTTCAACCTGAAGGACCAGAACCATTCCTGCCTGATTACGCTCGATAAGGATAAGGATTATATGGGCATCGTCATGCCCATGCGGCTATGATCCCCCGGCGCCCGATCCCGTTACAAATCGAAGAATTGATCCAGCTTTTTATCGCTGCGCGGTGTCTTGCCGGTGACCCCTTCCCAGATTTCCCGGGTCTCCATGCACAGATAGATGTTCAACGCCTTCGAATATTTTTCCAGATACCCTCTCACCGTTTCGTAAGCGTGGTTTCTTAGGGGCCGCAGGTACCGGAATTTCCCATCTTTACCGGGCACATGTTCCCCCGTGAACAGGCGGGTGTTTGCGTGCCGCTCGAGGGCGATCTGTTTCAAACGGGACCGGTAACGAAAACTTCCCAGGCTGATCCATTCGATCCGGGAGGCGGGAACGAATTCAAACAGGTCCGCCACCAGGGATTCGTAAGCCCGCTCCCATCCGGGGAAGATGAGGATTGGATCGAAATGGAATCCGATCCGGTACCCCTTTTCCTGGCACAACCGGGCGGCCCGGAGCCTTTCATATAATCCGGGAGTCCCAATTTCTTCACTGGCAATAACCTCCGGAGGATTGATCGACCAGGAGATGATGATGTTCTCCACATGCTTTTGCGCCAGCAGCCGGTCCACCCGGTCGGATTTGGTTTTCAGTTCGAGAACCGCGTTTTTCTTTTGATTGAAAAAAGGGATCAACTGATCCGAGTAAGGGAGGAAGTCCTCCAGGGCCAGGCTGTCGGTCAACTCCCCCGTTCCGACCCGGAAAAGACGGTCCGGGTGCGCTGAAAACACTTCGTCCAGTTCCCGGATCAGGTCCTCGACATTGACGTAGGCAACGAGAAGCGGATTGTTTTCCAGAAACCCCTGGAGAAAACAATAAGCGCAGTCATAAATGCAGTTTTTTAACAGGTTGACGACGTAATAATTGCAGCAGACCATTCCGGGACTCAGTCCCGGACATTTCCTGAGGAAGGAACCCTTGAAACGGGACAACACCAGCTGTTTCTTTCCCGAACCGAAAATGTCGGAAGAGGTCTTTTTCATTTCCTCGATCAAAGCCCCCGTATCCTCGATGCGCCGCACCGGCGTGTCCGGAAGAAGCTGAAGCACCTTCCGGGTGAGGGGGTAATTCTCCGCCTCTCCTTCAATATAAATCGCCTCAGGTTGGAAGAGGGTGGCGGTATTCGAGGTAAAATTAGGCAACATCTTGTTTTATTGCTCTTTATTTGCGATAATCGGTTGGCGTGATCGTCATGGGATTCCGTATAATAGTCCAAATCGCGCCCGGCCGGTGCTAATTTTTCCGGGTTTCAGGAATTTTATTTTCCGGAAATTTTATTTCAACCGTCCTGATGGGTTCCGCATCATCAACGAATCCTAGAATATATTTATTGCACAAGGTGTTTGTTCCCAGCCCACGGAGGGGTTTCTTGTCTTGAATCCGGCGGTCCATGAAAAGGTTTGATCAAACTGCCTGGATCCCGCGGCCCGATGGCTTTTAACCTACAACACAATACGGCGGATCGTATGGAAATTTCCCCTTATCTGCAGAACCAGCGGGTGGTCCCCAGAAAACGGTCCTCCCTGGGAAAAATGTTTTATCTTGTTTTCCTGCTTTCCCTGGGATTGAACCTTTATTTTATTCTTTTGGACAGCCAGGAGCCGAATTCCATGGCGGAAAGTCTGGATGATCCCCCGGCGTCCGTGGAGTTGGCCGGACTGGAAGGTTCGAGCCCGGTCCCCGTGAACGGGGAGGCGGAGCTTCCCGGGGCGGAAAAGCAGCCGGTCGCGGTGGGGATCAAGCAGGTCTCCTTCGCGCCTCCGGACTCCTGGTCCGGGAAGGAGATTCGCGCCCTGCATCTGAATATTCGAGGTTCCTTGAGCCACACCGTGTGCCGGGCCTTGTCCTCCGAGGCGGACTGTGAATTTTTGTCCGCCTACATCAGCCGGTTGCTGGCGTGGTTTTTTGATATCCGAACAGGCATTTGGAAAGGGGATTCCCTGGACCTGGTGTATGAAAAGAGAGCCGGCGCGGAGCGGTTCAGAGTTTTGAAACTGGTTTACCGGAGTCTCCATTTCCAAAAAACCTTTCACGCCAACTATTACCGTATCGCCGACTCAGGGCCGGGTTCCTACTTCGATGGGAAGGGCCGGGAAATACCGAAAAGGATCGCGGACCGGTATGCCCCGATAAAAAACTATATGGAGATCACTTCCCTGCCCGGGGATTTTCGTAAGGGCCCCGTCGGGCACGAGGGCACCGACTTCAAGGCCGAAGTGGGCACCCCCATCTACGCCAGTTTTGCAGGCAGGGTGACCCGCACCAACTGGAACCTCCGGTCCAATGGCTACTGCGTGGAGCTGGATCATCCGGCGAAAGGCGTGAAAACGCTTTACCTTCATCTGAGCCGGGTACGGGTCCGGCCCGGTCAATTCGTGAAGCAAGGCGAAAACATCGCCGCCTCGGGAAACACGGGGCGCACCTTCGCCCCCCACCTGCATTTTGAAATAAAAAACCGCGGGAACCGAAAAATTATTTATAATCCTTTTGAATTTAAATCCATCGAAACCTACAACCGGAAAATCCCCCACGCGCAATGGGATAACTACCAAAAGACGGTGAGCCGATACGGCTCCTTCCTGCGGAAAAGCTGACGCCGGATGCCGGGGAATCCCGTACCGTTTCTTCCTCTCGCGGGGAAAGAGGGGGGATCTTCATTTTTTCTCGATGAGGCATGATGTCGCCGTCCGCGGTCAAGGCAAAGCGCCGAAAAAGCAAACGAATAATCCGCATCCGGCTCGGGAAGATCGTATTTGATCTGATCTTGATCTTTCTCGCGATCACGGTACTTCCGGTACTCCTTTACGGGCTGACCAATCCCTCAACCTCCGCCCTCATGTGGATCCGCTGGGCCGAAAACGATTACAAGCCGGAATATCCCCGTTTCGTCGATCATTGGATTCCTTTGAAACGGATTTCACCCCATCTCATCAAAGCGGTGATTTCGGCGGAGGACCAGAAGTTTTTCCAACACCATGGATTCGACTGGAAGGCGATTGAATCGGCCCTCAAGGCCAATCTCACTTCCCGGCGGACCCTTGGCGCGAGCACCATATCCATGCAAACCTCCCGCAATGTATTTCTTTGGCAGGGACGGAACTGGCCCAGGAAATTGCTGGAATCTTATTTTACGGTGCTGATAGAAAGTTTATGGTCCAAGGCGCGCATCCTTGAAATTTATTTGAACATCATTGAATGGGGTACCGGGATTTATGGCTGCGAGGGGGCCTCACGAGCCTATTTCCACCACTCGGCGGCAACCCTCTCCCCGGTGGAGGCGGCCTGGATGGCGGCGATCCTTCCCAATCCCCGCGACTGGTCTATCCGGAAACCTCAAAAACACGTTGAGGAGAGGCAGGCAAGAATTTTAAAAACCATGAGAACGGCTCCTTTGCCGCGTTGGCGATGATTCCGGCGGGGCTTCATCCGTCCGGTCCTTTTCACCCGCGGTTCCTCCTTGTGTGCAAGAATGGTCATCACCCTCCAGGTATCCAAAACCCTCCAGGCAAAAATCCGCAAGGGGTGCCCCTGGGTTTTTTCCTATCAGCTCCAGAACCCCGGGGTCACGGGTTCCCCCGGCGATTTGGGGGTGATTTATGATTCCAGTAAGAAATTTTTGGCGATTGGATTTTACGATCCTTTTTCAGACCTGCGATTGCGAATCCTGCAAACCGGCGCCCCGGTTGAAATCGGCGAAGACTTTTTCCGCCGCCGGCTGGCGGAAGCCGTAAAACTCCGGCAATCCCTGGAACTCCACGGAACCACCGGGTACCGGGTCCTTCACGGAGAAAACGATGGGTTCCCCGGTCTGGTTCTGGACCGCTATGAGGACACTCTGGTCCTGAAACTCTATACCATTTCCTGGGCACCCTATCTGGAATGCCTGCTGGGATTGATCCAGGAGGTCCTTCCCGTTCACCGGTGCGTTCTGCGATTGAGCCGCAATGCCAGAAAACCGGTGGAAACGCATACTCGTCTCCGGGATGGCCAGGCCTTGCTGGGTGCCCTGCCGGATTCACCGGTGCGGTTCCGGGAAAACGGACTCCGGTTTGAAGCGGATGTGCTCCACGGGCAAAAGACCGGGTTCTTTCTGGACCAGAGAGAAAACCGGCAACGCGTCCGCACCCTGTCACGGGACAGGTCCGTCCTGAACGTATTCAGCTACACCGGCGGATTTTCCGTTTATGCCTTGGCGGGAAGGTGCCGGTCGGTTCTGGAAATCGATTCCAATCCACACGCGCTAAAGGCATCGCTAAAAAATATTCGCCTTAATTTTCAGGACCGGATTCCCGGGTCATCCGATTGGAGACAACTCCATGGAGACGCGTTCCGGTTATTGGACAAGCTGGGCGGGGTGGGAGAAACCTTCGACATGGTTCTTCTGGATCCCCCGGCCTTCGCGGGAAAAAAGAAACAAAAGGCCAGGGCGGTCGATGCTTACCGGCGGCTCGCGGCCGCCGGGGCGGGATTGGTCCGGCCGGAAGGAGTTTTGTTCGCGGCTTCCTGTTCGGTGCATGTTTCCCCGGACGATTTTTTCCACGCCGTGTTATCCGGAATTCATTCGGCGGGCAAGACGGGCCGGGAATTTCTGCGGACGGGGCACTCGGTGGATCATCCCGTCTCTTTTCAAGAAGGGGGTTACCTCAAGGCCATCTATCTGCGAATCTTTTAGAAACAGGAAAACGGACAAGGGGGTTTAAAAAATGGGGGAAGGGGTGCACCGATGATTGTAACGGGGAATTTTCTGGGCGCTGAAACAAATTGAATCGAAGGGGATTGTTAAAAAGAGGCTGATTGAATAATAAGGTTGAACTTTCCAGCAAAGATAAATTCCCGTTGCTCCCGGTTCTTTCCGGATGCAACGGGTTATGCTTTTTTCTTTGCGGCTTTCTTTTTTGTAGCCTTTTTCTTGGTCGCTTTTTTCTTTGTTGCTTTTTTCTTTGTTGCTTTTTTCTTTGTCGCTTTCTTTTTTGTTACTTTCTTTTTTACGGCTTTTTTCTTTGTCGCTTTCTTTTTTGTTACTTTCTTTTTTGCAGCTTTTTTCTTGGTTGCCTTTTTAGCTTTTTTCTTGGTTGCCATCAAGATCTCCTTTTCACCTCTTTATCCCCAAAGAGGCATTTGCTTCAGCGCCCAAATGATTGTTTAATTATTCTATGATATACGCATTTAAAGTCAAGCAAATATTGACAAAAAAACTAACGGTTTAACAAGAATTCATTCCAGTTTTGGCGTGTTAAAAAAAACGAGCATGGATGAAAAAATGGATGCGGCGGAAACCCCTGCTGGGACTGGACGAACGCGGGGATTGATTTTTCGTCTAAGGAATGGAATAAAATAAAATAGTGATGGGTGTTTTGTGAGATAAAAAATTTTTTTAAAAATTTAAAACAAGGAACTCGTGAACGCTGGCATTCATTCGCTTTTCATCGATCTTTTGAAAAAAAAATCCGGACTCGTTCATGCCTTCAGTTCGAGGCACCGCGGCAAGGAGAATGGGGAAAAAGAGGAATTGGTTTTTTCAAGGCAACCGCAATCGGATGTGGAACGTCGGCACAGGCGATGGTTCCTCCGCTCTATCGGCATCGATGACGAGGAAGTGTTTCTTCCCCGGCAGGTTCACGGCGACCGCGTTTATGTCTTGAAGGATCCCATGGATTCGCCCGAACAGGTCGCCTCGGTGGAAGCCGATGCGCTCGTCACCCATTTACTCAACCGGCCCATCGGTGTCTTGACTGCGGATTGCGTTCCCATCGTTTTGTATGATTCCCGGCTTCATGTCGCCGGGGTGATCCACGCGGGACGGAAGGGTACGTCGAAAAATATTTTTTCCAAAACGATCGCGGCCCTGCATAAGGAATACGGAAGCCGAGTGGAACATATTTTCGCCGGCATGGGTCCTGCCATCGGAGGCTGTTGTTACGAGGTGGATGAGGCTTGCGTGGAACCCTTTCGTAAAAATTATCCACAATGGCAGAAATTCGCGGCCCCGTCGTCCGGTAAAAAATTCATGCTCGACCTGTTCCAGGCGAATGAAGAAGACGCCAGGGCCGCGGGCTTGAATCCCCACCACCTCGCCCGGCTGGGCCTTTGCACTTCCTGTGAAAATCACCGGTTCTATTCCTATCGCCGGGAGGGCTCCGCCGGAAGAATGATGTCCGTGGCCATGTTGCGTTCCCTTTGAACCTTTCTCATTCCTTTCCCGCCCGGGACACCGGCGCCCCGGTTGAATGCCCTGCCAATTGAGATTATAATAGCTTCAGGTTTCCAGAATATGATTCGTTCCTCCAAAACCGATCCTGGCTTTTCCAGGCATCCTGCTTTTATTCGGAAGGCGGGCGAATTTTTTTATTCCCGCCCCCCGGCGAAGGTAGACAGAATTCCATGCCCGGGAGAATTCATTGCCGGAGTGTTGACCTGAATCCATGAATCCTAAAGAACCATCCCTCGAGAGACTTCCGGACGCCGGCCTGCCGTTCCCCGCCGCCTGGATTGATTCGGACCCGCGCAAAGTCGAAGCGATTTTTTCCGAAATGCCGGTGGAGGATCAGGCGCGCCTGGTGATGCGGCTGGAAGGGGCCCAACGTCAAAAACTTCTCCTCCTTTCCAGGAACTCCGTTCAGGTCACGCGAGCTTTGCCGCCAGAGGATGTTTATCTGATGATCAAGGAATTGGGCGATTCATCTGCTCTCTCCGTCTTGTCCATGATGTCCGAGGAACAGGTGCAGTTCGTGTTTGATGTGGAATGGTGGGATGGGGACCGGTTTGTCCCCAAACGGGCTCTGGAATGGTTAACGCGCCTGGACCAATGCGACGAACCTCAGGTTCTGAACTGGTTGGGGACCGAGGAATTCGATCAGAAGGTAATGGTGTTTCAATCCTTCATCAAAGTTTTTAAATACGATGAAATGACCGATTCCTTCGAGAACACGGAAGGGCTCCCCCATTTCTCTCCCGACGGCGTGTATGAAATTTTCTTTAAAGTGAGGGCGTACGATCCGATCAAAAAAATCCTTTTGCTTCTGCATTCGGAAGACCCTTCCCTGTTTATGTCCTTGATGGAGGCGGTGATCTGGTATCCCTTGACACAGACCGTGGAAAAGGCCTGGAGGTGGCGGCTCGTTCGGACGTCCGCCCGGGGCATACCCGAGTTTGAAGAGGCCTTCGAGGTATATAGCCGCGTGGACCCCTCTGCTCTCCAACTAGGGGGTCCTTCGCCGGAGGATTTTATGGAAAAAGGGGAATCGCGGCTCCCTCCGCAATATCCCCTGACGCATTACGATTCTTCAACGTTCTTTGGCCGGTGCATGGCCCGATTACAGGACACCACCCGGATGGACGCCATCCGGTGGGAACTGGCGGTGCTTTTCAATAAGGTGCTGGTCGCCGACCGGCTCGATCCCTCCAGCTTGGAGGATAGGAACCGGATCGTTAAAAAAGTCCTGGGATACTGTAATATCGGATTGGAAACGAGTGCCGGGGGAGATGTGTTGAAGGGCGCGAAACTTTTGCAACGGACCTGGTTGCAGTTTTTATTCCAGGCCGGGTATCACCAGGTCATGAAATTAAAATGGAAGGCGGAAACATTCCTCAATGATGCCGGCCCGCTTTTGAAATATCTCACCGCCCAGGGCGATCAAGACCAATTGGTGGCCCTGATCGGGCGCTTCCCCCAGGTGGGGGAATTCATGATGCCAGGGGAACCTTTGCAATGGCGTGATTTCGAATCGGTCGGGGATGTTCAAAAAATCGAAACGTATTTGCGGCGCTGGGCCTTTTATTTGAGGTTTGCCAAAAAGGGGTTGGAACTTTCGGAAACGAAAATTGACCGCTTTCTGAACGAATGCAATTTTCCCGAAAATAAGGAGGATGTGAATTTGCTCGGTTGGGTGACGATGGCCCTGGCGCGCTTTACGCTGTTTCAAGAGATTGCCTGCGAACCCCTGTCCGAGGTCGCGGCAAGGAGTTTTCTGGAGATGATCTTCCTGCAACGAATCTATAAGGATAATGCCGGCACGTGCCGGGAAGAAATTATTCAGGCGTTTCATCAAAGATTATTGCAAACCGCAATGGCCTGGACCGAGGAGGACCGCCATTTCCTCGCGGGGCTGATCCAGGAGTGTGTGGCCAATCTGGAATCCCACTTCGGGAGGCTGAATCCGAAAGGGAAAATCGAATGGAAATTCACCCGCGGGCTTTGCATCCGGGCCGAGTAACTCGGCGAGCCGCCGGTGGAGTGCCTCCGCTCCCAATTTAAAATGTGTTATATGCTTGACCAGGGTCGAAAGCCGATCCAGCTTTGACCTATTCCCCTCCCCCGTGGGGGGCGGTTTTTTATTTAAAATAAACAAAAAACCGTGTAACATTCGAAGCCTTAACTCCTTTGCCAGGGGGGGGCGAAAACCCCGCCCCACGAATTAAGGACGTGCATTTAATTTGTTGAGGTAAGTCATGACCGAGAAAATCCAGTCTCCCCAAAGCATTCCACCCCAACCACCCCGGAAAAACGAGCCCGGGCTGTTTGATTCGATCGGATCGTTTCCCGTTTGGTTGCTCAAGATAATCGATGCCCTCACTCCCAGCTCCTTGATCAGCAAGACCCCGCCGGAAAAGAAGAAAATTCGCCTTTGATGAAAAAAATCACGAGAGCATTGATCAGCGTTTCCGACAAAACAGGGATCGTGGAGTTTTCCCAAAAACTTCATGCCCTGGGGGTGGAGGTATTGTCCACCGGGGGCACCGCCGATCTGTTGAAGAAAAATGGCGTGCCGGTGATCCCGGTTTCCGATTATACCGGTTTCCCGGAAATGATGGATGGCCGGATCAAGACGCTGCACCCCAGGGTGCATGGCGCCATCCTGGGGCGGCGGGATAATGAAGACCACATGCGGGCGATGCGGGACCACGGCATGCACCCCATCGACCTCGTTGTCATCAATTTGTATCCGTTTGAAGAGACCATTGCCCGGCAAGGGTGCCCCCTGGAGGAGGCGATCGAGAATATCGATATCGGCGGACCCGCCATGATCCGTTCCGCCGCGAAAAACTTTAACGATGTGGCGGTGGTGGTGCGTCCCCGGGATTATGAAACGGTTCTCGGGGAAATGGAGAAACACCAGGGGGCGGTGACCCTGCCCACCCGCCAACAGTTGAGCCGTGAGGCTTTCGCCTTGACCGCCCGATACGATGCGTTGATCGCGGGATATCTGACGGAACGGCTGGAGGAAGGCGGCGCGTTTCCCCCGGTGTTCGTGGCACCCTATAAAAAAGTGCAGGACCTGCGTTATGGAGAGAACCCCCACCAGTCCGCTGCGTTGTACGAGAGTCCTCGTCCGCTTCCCTCGGACATCGTTTCCGCGCGGCAACTGCAGGGGAAGGAGCTTTCCTTCAACAACCTGATCGATTTGAACGCGGCCTGGGAACTGGTGACGGAGTTTGAATCCGGCGCCGCGGTGATCATCAAGCATACCAACTCCTGCGGCGCCGCCTTGGGAAACGACCAGCGGGAAACCTTCGTTAAAGCCCGGGAGACCGACCCGCTTTCCGCCTTCGGCGGGATTCTGGGTTTCAATCGGGCCGTCACGGAATCCACCGCCCGGGAAATTCTGAAAAATTTCGTGGAGGCCGTGATTGCTCCCGGATTCGATCCGAGCGCCTTGGAACTGTTTGCCTCGAAAAAAAATATCCGGCTGTTGGAAATGTCCACGGCCCGTAACCCGTCACCCGGAAAAGAAAGGGATATCCACCGGATCGGTGGGGGACTTCTGGTGCAGGACCTGGATGGGATCACGTGGGACCCCGCCGGATTGAAGGTCGTTACTCAAAAACAACCGAGTGAGCAGGAAATGGAAGATTTGCGGTTCGGCTGGATCGTCGCCAAGCACGTCAAATCCAACGCCATCATTTACGCTCGGGATGGAGAAACCGTGGGAATCGGCGCGGGTCAGATGAGCCGGGTGGATTCGGCAAAACTGGCCGTCGAAAAGGCATGCAAACCCCTTGAAGGGTGTATAATGGCATCGGATGCGTTTTTCCCATTTCGGGATTCGGTGGACGCGGCGGCCCAAAGCGGAGTCTCCGCCATCGTACAACCCGGAGGTTCCATCCGCGATGAAGAAGTGATCCAGGCCGCGAACGAGCATCAAATTGCCATGGTTTTCACGGGAATCCGGCATTTCAAACATTAGGCCGGGTTTCCCGTCACTCCCGTTTTACCATTGGAGGATGGTAACATCCTTCCCCGCCCATGCGATGGGGCGATCTCCCCCACCCCAAACAGGGCGGGGACCCGCGTACCATGAAAATTCCCCGAACGATAAAGGTCATGTTGGCCCTGGTTTTTCTGCTCCTTATCGGGGCGGGCGCCTATGGCTGGATAGAATTCGGACCCGTTCTGGCCGAACTCCAACCCAAGGATCCCAAAAAATTCGAAAGCATGGTTCAGGAAGTCAAGTCGTTCCATTTTCCCACGGCCATTAAACTGTTCCGGGAATTGGAAAACATGACCTATGAGGAAGTCCTTTATCTGCGCTACGAAACCTGGAAAAAAAGAAGGGAGTCGGATAAAGATTTCCGGCTGCATGATTGGGACAAGCAGGTGGCCCTGAGAGAGAGTTCCAGGGAATCGCGGTTCAAGCGGCACCGCCGGCAGTTGGAAGATATAATAAGAATCAATCAGGAAAAAACGGGGAAAGACCTTTCACAGCGCTGGCAAAAAGCCGGGGCCTGGGAAAGGGGATTGCTGCTCCGGGAAAAGTGTATCAAATACCTGGAACGGGAGAAGGCGGCGGCCCGGCGCCGCGGGAATGTACGCAACCTTTCCCGCACGGCCCCCCTGATGAGCAAACCCGGGAAGGCTTCCTTGAGTGTCCCGGAACTCTGTGAGCGTCTGGTTCCCATTTCCCAGGATGAACAGGTGGTGGAAACCTCCCTGGAGAACCTGAAAAATAAAATGAAATATTTCTATTTTGTCCAATTGCTGGATGAAATCGGGATTCCCCGCAAGGATGTCCTCACCTTTCCCTCGAAATTACAGCGGATGACCGGGGATTTCGCCGATTCCTGATTCACGGCTTCTCTTACCGCACTCCTAACCTCATACCCGCAGACCCTATTATTCCGGAAGCCCCGGTTTCGGGTGCGCGGCGGGTTTGCGGTTCTTTCACACGGGGGGTCAGTAGTTGGTTTTCTGGGGTGGGGGCGCGGCGTCTTCCTTCCGGCTGGAATCGTTGAAGCGGGAGACCAGCCCGGTGACGGCGGTGGCGAGTTGTTTGATCTCGTTGTTGGTCTTGAATTCCGGAAGGCCGGTCCCCCCATTTTTTTCCGTAAAAGCGATGATTTTCCGTAAGGGCCGAACCACCAGGTTGAAGGTATAGATTCCTCCGATGAGGGTCATCAGGCTGCCCAGCACCGCCAAGCCCAGCATTTCATTGCGCAATTGATGGGTGCTTCGGGAAACCCGCGATTTGATCAGTTCGATTTGTTCCGGAGTCTGATGCTGCGTTTGAATGGTCTGTACGATCCGATCGACTTGGCCCATCTCGATATAGATATAGAACGCCGCGTATCCCAGGCAGGAAATGGTGGCGAGGTAGCCGGTCATCAAGAGGGTAACTATGCTTTTCTTCTCTCCGGGAAGCTCTTCCCGGAAAATTCGATTTTGCTTCATAATTGACCCTGCACCGTCGATCGGTACCGCGACGCGAGGATAGGGGCCAGGGCAGCCGATTTGTAACGCGGCAAAAGGCGCGTTAGCCGGGTGTATCGTTCGCCGGGACTGGGATGGGTGCTGAGGAAAATGGACTTTTGCCCCGATCGGGCTTTCCCCAGGATTCGGATAAAATCCTTCAGGCCGGCCGGGAAATAGCCCAGCCGGTAGGCATATTCCGTTCCATACTTGTCGGCCTCGAATTCCAGGTTCTTATCCAGCCCGCGCGTGAAAAGGATGTCTGAAACCTCATTGATCACTTTGTCGAACAGCGCCGGGTTTTTATTCATGGCCGTGAGGGTCAAGGAGCTCAAGCCTTGCAAAACCTTGCCGCGCTGAAGGGTTTGCAGCGCGTGCTTTCGCGTGATATGGGCGATCTCGTGTCCCAGGACCCCCGCCAACTGGGCTTCATTTTTCAGGAGACGGAGCAATCCCACGCTCACGAAAACATATCCGCCGGGAGTGGCGAAGGCGTTGGCCTGCTCGGTATTGAGGACGGCGAAAAAGTAATCGATATCCGGCCGGCCGGAAACTTCCGCCACCGATTTCCCCACCAGGGTGATATAGCGTTGCAGCCGGGGGTTGAGGTACATCCCGCCGAATCGGTTGAAAACCTCCACCGCGAGGGAGCCGCCGATGGCTTTTTCTTCCTCGTAACCGATGGGTTGAAAAGCCTTCAGGGTGGTCACGCTTTGCTTGAGTATTTTCGAGGTTTTCTTGTCGAAAATGCCCAAGGATTCTCCGAGGCCGATCAACCCGCCTCCTCCCTTGGGTTTGGAGGGCTGACTGGGAGCCGGTTGCTGGGGAGCCGCCTGGGGCCGCTCGGGAGGGGGCTGAGGGGGTGGCTCCGCGGGCTTTGCGCTGGGTTGTTCCTGTTTGGGTTGTTCCTGTTTGGGTTTTTCCAGTTGTTCCAGAAACTGATCCAACCGGAACGACTGCGCCGTTTGAGTCCAGACCAGACTGACCGCGGCGAGCGCCCAAGCGAGGTAACTTTTCTTAAATCTCATGGAATTTGCCGTATGACTGAATTGAAGGCGGATGATTTTTCCGGCCCTATTGCCCGTATTCTCCCAACCTTCCCTGTTTAAGAAAATTGTCCATTGCTTCCGGGCTCACCCGGAAGGATTCCATCTGTTTGACGGCCTCGATATTTTCCTTTGAAATTCCCTTGTTCTTCGCGTGTTGTTCAGAAATCGGGCTCAGCCCGCGGATGCTGGACCCCGAGGAGGATTCCCGGGCCGCGATTTGCTGCCGGCCTCCCAGGGCTCCCAGAAAGTCTCCGCCTCCCGACCGGGAAGGGGCTTTGGAGGTCAAACGGAATTTGAAAATCCAACCCTTTTTCCCACCCGGCGCGGAAACCTGGTAAAACCTCTTGGATTTTTTCAGGACCTTCACCGCCGTTCCCCTGTTCAGTTTGGCGACGACCTTCGATCTGGCGGAATCGGTCGCCTGCAGTTTGGTCCCCGATTTCTTGACATACAGGGTTTGAGCGGAAAGCGAGTCCACAAACACTGCCGCACCCAGCAAAAAAAGAAAAAGCGGGAGAAGGATACGTAATCTTTTACGGATTTGGGTTTTGAACATTATATCGACAGGGTTGGGGTTTCTTTCACAATAAAGGCTATCCTCAAAGGGGAGGTAAGGTCAACAACTTTTTCCATTCTTTGGAATTCCCGAGAAGGGGTGGGAAAGTTCCCTGGAACCGCCATGGATCGGGCGGAGGATGAAAGCACCAGATCAACGCCGCCGGCGGCGGGATGCCCGGGTCCGCCGGGTTTCTTCTTTTAAAAACTCTTTCCGCAGCCGGGACCAGTTGAAGGCGGAACCCGGATCGTATTTTGGCCGCAGGTCCGGCGACGCGCCTTTTTGTACGTGGGCGTGCCCGAGAATTCCGGCGAATCGGGAAAAGTTCTTGATCCGGTCAAGAGGCACCTGGCGAGTTTCCGGATCGTAAGGGACCCGGAGCTTGATTCGGGGAAGCAGCTTGTGGATGCCGATGCACAGCCGGATCAGGGCCTGGTACTGTTCTTCGGTAAAATCCCACATCCGCACCATGGTCCCGTTGACGCGCCTGCTGAAGTATCCCCGTTCGCCGTAGGCGCGGGAAGGGACCGCCCGGAAGTTGGGGGTCCTCAATTTGTCCCGGTAGGCCCTTGGAAGTGTGAGTTCCCAGCGGCCGTTGATTTGCCGATACTGGTCCCGCTTCACTCGATACAATTCCGACTCGTTCGTTAAAGCTTCCCATGAGAGGTTGGCCATTTCCACATGGACCGACCGTTCGTTGCCGACGCGGTCGTCCGCGGGGCCGGTATTGGTTTTCCAGTACAAATCGCAGGTCTGGTAAATGGTTCCGTCAATGTCGAGATAAATCTGGCTTCCCTTGAAGGTGCTGTCCCGCATGAGCTGGTGGCATTGGTAGGAGCAATAACAGACATCGTAATGGAGGATGAGCTGATACACGCGTTTTTTCAGTTCCTCGTAAGCTGTGGGGGGATTTTGAATCTGGTACGTCCCGTGTGGCCGGGTGGGCTGGTCATTCAATACGGGATCGTGGTGGGTGCAATCCTTCCGGCCTCTTTTATTGGGGCAAACGAGGCCCCCTTCCTCGTCCCACAAAACCACCCGGGTTCCAATATCCACTCGGAAGCCGCAGGCGATGATGCTTTGGTTCATAGAGGGGGGATCTTGCCGGGAGGGGTTCAATGCTTTTCCTTCAGGATTTTAGTTCCGGGTGGTTTGGCTGCCGTTATTGTTGGTTCCCCAGTGCAGTTTTTTGCGGAGAATCTGGTAATAGTTTTTTCCCGTCGCCTGGACCAGTTTCAGGGAGGTTCGGGCTTTCTTGATTTTCAGGATGTCTCCGGTGAACATGTCGCATCCTTCCTGGCCGTCCAGGGTTACGCGGACGTCTTCCTTTTGGGTGGTGAGTTCCACCTGGATATGGGACCGGTCCGGTATCACGATGGGCCGGTTGGTCAGGGTGAAAGGACAAATCGGGCTGAGCACCAGGGCGTGCATGCTGGGGTGGATGATGGGCCCGCCGGCGGAAAGCGAATAGGCGGTGGAGCCGGTGGGTGTCGCGATGATCAGTCCGTCGGCCCGGTAGGAGGTCATGTACTGGTTGTCGACCCGGACATGAAGATGAACGATTCTGGCAAGCGCCCCCTTGTTGATGACCACGTCGTTTAGAACGTGATAATCCCCCACCTTTTTATCCCCTCGCCATAACGAAGCGTTCAAAAGCATTCGCTGTTCCAGGCGATACTGATGGTCCAGCATTTTCCGCAGGGTGGGGTAAAGGTCCGGGAGGGCGATTTCCGTCAGGAATCCAAGGCTGCCCAGGTTGACCGGGAGAATGGGGACGTTGTGAGCATGAACGATCCGAACCAGGCTCAGCAGGGTTCCGTCGCCGCCCAGGACGATGATGAGGTCGACGAGGGAGGGGATGTCCGATTTATCCCATTCCGAGGGTTCATGGATGATTTTGGCCGTGTCCCTGTCCATGAAAACCTGGCGGTTGTTCTTGCGTAGCCAATGGGTCAGTTCCCTCAATACTTCCTGGTCTACGGACGGTTTTTGTTTGCAAAAAACCCCGATATTTTTCACTTGGGTCCCCGGTTAGGTTGGATGGATCAGCCGGATTGAATTAACCAACAAGATTGAAAAGCGGATCCAGCGGCTCGTTTCCAGCCACGGCGAAACGAAAGGGGCCCGGCTCCGCTATTTGTTGGTTGCAGTATATAAGAGAAATTTTCTGGGGGGGCAAAAAAATCTGTGAACCGGAAGCCGATTAAAGTTTACCGAAATCCTGGGGCTTAATATTTTGCAGCCAATCCTTCCATTGTTGCTTTTCGTCTTTTTTGGTTTTATCGGGTTCGGGCAGATCCAGGCTTTTGGCCGCCTCAATCACCTTTTCTTCCACATAGATGGGAGACTTGGTCCGCAGGGCCAGGGCAATCGCGTCGCTGGGACGGGAATCGATCGTCAGCGTGTTGCCCCCAAAGACCAGGGAGATCACGGCATAAAAGGTATTGTCCTTGAGTTCGTTCACCAGAATGTGGTTGATCTTCGCCTTCATGGTATGGATCAGATTCCGGATCAAGTCATGGGTCATGGGCCGGGGGGTGGTGATTTTTTCAATTTCCAGGGCGATGGCATTCGCCTCGAAATACCCTACCCAGATCGGGAGCGCCTTGGACCCCGTGGAATCTTTTAAAATGATTATAGGCATGTTGGTCAAAGGATCGAGGGTCAATCCTTCCACCTTCATTTCAACCATGACGGGATTCCCCTGGAAAAATGGCTTCTGCTGGGTGGAAAAGTACTTTTTTCAAATTAATTGCTTCTTCTCAAGACGGGATTTTTTTAATTAACCTATCTAAAAACTATAGTTAAACAATTCAGGTTTGTCAATGACTGTATGGCGAACTGATTTTCGGCGAGGGGTTGAAAATTGGGCGGACCCGGGGGTTTTCAGAGGAAACGTGTTATTTTTCCCGGGTATTTTTGTCCAGGAATTCCTTGAGTTTGGTACGCACCATTTCGGGAATCTCGATTTTCCCGAGAGTGTCCCGTGCCAGGTCGGTGGTCGACCTCAGGGTATTCAGAAAGGCGATGCATGGGGGGCAGTCTTGAAAATGTTCTTCCAGGTCGGCGCTGGTTTTTGGGTTCAGCTCTCCATCCAGGTAATCGGATAATAAATCCAGGCATTCTTTACAGCAGATCATTTTTTTACCCTGCGAGAAAGGTACTCTTCAAAATAGTTGGACAACTTCTTCCTTAGAAACAAGCGCGCCCGATGCAACCTGGACTTTACGGCGGGAACGGTGAGTTCAAGAATTTCACTCACTTTCTCGGTCGACAACCCTTCCACGTCGCGAAGCAGGAAAACCACTTTTTCTTTTTCAGGCAACTGGTCAACGGCTTTCTGAATGACTTCCTTCGTTTCATTGGTGAATAACAGTGACTCGGTATTTTCCGACCAGTCCTGAATTTTTTCCTGTTGATATCCCGAACCGTTGTAGTTGGGCAACAGGTCGTCCAGGGAAATATTGGGTTCCTTTTTTTTGCTTCTCAGTTTCATGTAGGTCGCGTTCAAAGTGACGCGGTAAACCCAACTGGAGAACGCGGACTTTCCCTGAAACGTATCGATCTTCTTGAAGATGGTGAGAAGGACGTCTTGTACCACGTCCTGCGCGTCCATCGGGTTCCGGGTCAGGTTGAAACTGAGGACGTAGATTTTTTTTTGATACCGTTCTACGATTTTCTCGTAGGCTTCCAGGTTTCCTTTCTGGAATTGCCGGACCAAGGCTTCTTCGACTTCTTTCCCTTCTTTATCTTGTGTAAACGCCATGATCTGTAAATCCCTTTTCGGCAGCTGGACTGGTTTTTTCTTTTCCCCGATCCAATTGGCGCCCCGGAAATTTACAGTGCATGCCGGGTTTCCCTCATATAATTAGATGCCATTGAAATCAAAGTGATTCAATGAAGTTGGAACCGGGTGAAAAAAAATGAGGGTGTTGAATCCTGCCCTGCAAATTTCAAAAATCGAAACGGCGGATGGGGGGGGCGCGGGGTTATTTGGCCTGTGGTTCCTGCGCGGAAGGGACAGGGTTTTCCACTGTTTGGGACTCCTCCGGTTTTTCTTCTTCCTTGCCGGTGGGCGCGGTGTCCCCCTCGTTCACGGCCTTCTGGATGTCCATCTCATCCTTGATTTCTTCCGCCTCTTTCATGGATTTTTTGAAATTTCTAATACTATTTCCAAAGGCGCTTCCGATTTCGGGGAGTTTTCCCGCCCCAAAAATGATCATGATGATCACCAATATAATCATTAATTCTGGAAAACCGATCCCCATCATAGTAAAAATCCCTTTTCTAAAAATTCTGAATGTTAAACGGCAATTGGATTGGTCGAATTATAGCACTTAATAAATTCGATCACAAATTAATTAAAAGGCAAAAAATCAAGAATTTCTATGGTAAATATCGCGGGCTGTGATAAAATTCCCCCGCAGGTTTTCGAGAGACGGATACCCTTTAGAATAGGTTAATAATATGAAGCGGCCACTCAGATGGATTCCCTGGCTGGCCGGGATGCTAATACTGGTCCTGGTTACGGGAGCCCACGCCGAGAAATTTTCCCAAAGGTTTGCCAAAGGCACCTCCAACTTTGGGGTGCAGACGGGGTTTGGATATACCCTCGATATTCCTCCCGGACGCGACCGCAGCGATCTGAGTTTTCTGTTTTTCTTTCCCAACTGGCAATACAATTTCACGGGAGTGATTGGAAAGTCGTTGTATCGGGGCGCTTTGTTCTGGCATGTGGAGGCGGGGTTCGCTTCTCTCCTGAACCGCGGCGGGGAATATTTGTTGGGCTTTTCTCCATTGATGGTGCAATATAAGTTTTTAAGCCCCAAACGAAGATGGGCCCCTAACTTGCTGTTGGGCGCCGGATTCTCCTATACCAATTTCAAGGATGTGGCGGAACGGGAGTTGGGATCGGAATTCGAGTTTCTCCTTAACGCCGGGGCCGGCCTGGAATATTTTCTGAAAAAAGGTTCTATTTCCCTCAATTATCGCTTCTTCCATATTTCCAATGCCGGGATCCATTTCCCCAATATCGGTCTCAATGCAAACGTTATCAGTTTGGGATTCCGTTTCTAACAGGTCTTGCCCGTGACGCTTGGAAACCTCGTTGGAGGTGCAAATCTTTCCCACAAGCGCGGGGCGGGAGTAGATTCGCCGGCCCGATTCCCGTAAAATTCTCAAACCTCCACGGACGGATGGAAAAGAACACCCCTCCGGCCTTCGGCGAACTTCAATAGTTGATATTTCCAGCCATCCTGATATTCTTTACGGAAATTTTTAGCTCAAGAAAACAATCGAATGGCCGAACCCGGGTTCTTGGGGCAAACCTTGTTCGATCATAAGAATCCGCCCATTGTCATGTTTTTTTACCCTGTCCGACTAAATTGAGAAAGGCGTATGAGTATTCGAAGTGTATCCGGGGTTCCGGGTTTAATGAAAAGCCCTCCCTTCATCCAGGGGAAGAATTAAGGTCGTTTCACCGCTCGTTTGAAGACGGATTAGATCGAGAACAGTCTTGAGATGCTCTATCCGCTAACCCCGTTGAGGAGAGAAAAATGGAGGGTTTCCCGAATACCGGGAAGGCCGCGGGGGTTGGGCAAGGGAAACGTCCTTGGTGTTGCAAGCCATTCTTGATGGACAACGGATTTGTTGGCGAAGGTGGTAAAATCCGGCAGGCTATCCCTCCACTTGGGCCAGGGTAACGCGTCATCCTCCCGAGACTTCCTTCACATCCTTATTGATTGAGTTTTTCCTATTGACCGCGGATCTGAGGGATACATACGGCAGTTCAGTAATTCAAGGCCGGTTGCTGGATGGGGAAGGAATTATTCACGCGACCGGCCCCACCATTATTCTGGGGAGGGTCCGTGGGGAACCCGGAGCGAATGAGCTTTCTACAATATGGCATTTATAACGGCCCAAATCCACGATGAAGATTGATGGGCAAACCCCTGTTGGAGAATGTTGAAGCAGTACAAATGGACAAGATGGCTGCATCCCGGTTTCACGGACGGGCCTCGCTCGAATGGCCCGTCCCCCGCAAAAGAGCTTATGGAACGGCGATACCCAAAAAAGAACTCTCAAAATAACGCGAAGCGGGAAAACCTGCTGGACCGGTTTTTTTCCCAGATCGAGAGCTTCGCGTATACCTATTCCTTCTTTGTTATCTCCATATCCCTGGTGCTGGCGCTCCTTTCCATTTGGGTCACGGCGGAACGGCTCACCTTCAAAACGGGCAGGGGAGATCTGGTTTCCAAGGACTTGCCCTATGTCCAGCGGCATGAAAAATTCCGCGAGGAATTTGAAAACTTCGAGGGAATGATCGTTGTGATCGAGGGCGAAGACCCGGTCCAGAAGAAAAATTTTGTCGAGTCCCTGGTTCAGAGGATCAAATCCCATCCCGCAGTCTTTTCCGACGTGTTTTACAAAATCGACACATCGTATTTTAAGGACAAGGCCTTGCTTTACCTGGACCAGACGGAATTGGCCGATCTCGGGAAAAAAATCCAAGAAAACCAGGATTTGCTGAAACAGGTCAATGCCTCGCCGGGATTGAACCAGCTAATGAAAAGTATCAATTCCAGGATCAGTTCCGGGATGGTAGATGCGCTCCTGACGGATTTCCTGGGCACGTCGGAGGAGGATAATAATGAGGAAACGGATCTGGGTCTGCTGGTTGCCCTGGTGAAACAAATGGTCCTTTATCTGGGGGAACGGCCGCACTATGTCTCCCCTTGGGGTTCCATGTTTTCTCAACAAGGGCGCGGTCCCCTGATCGAGGAGGGGTACCTCGTTTCCGGGAAAAATGGTTTGTTGTTTATTCTGGTCACCCCCAAGGAAGACAAGTCCGTTTTCACCAAGTATAAGGAGTCGGTACAATTCGCCCGCAAGTTGGTCGCAGAAACCAAGGTAGAGTTTCCCGGCATCCGGGTGGGGATCACCGGGGAGGATGTCATCGCCTCCGACGAAATGGTGACGACGCAAAGCGATATCCAGAAAGCCACTCTAATCGCCCTGGCGGGTGTTTCCCTCCTGTTCATCCTGGCCTTCCGGGGGATCATCAAACCGTTGATGGCGGTGTTCTGTTTGCTGGTGGCTCTTTGCTGGTCGATGGGATTCACCACATTGACCGTGGGAAACCTGAATATTCTATCCGTGGTATTTACCACCATCCTGATCGGGTTGGGCATCGATTTCGGGATCCACATTCTAGAGAGATACAAGGAGGAGCGAATCGCGGGAAAGGATATACTTTCCGCGTTGCAGAAAACCGTCAAGGGAACCGGCCGGGGAAATTTTGCCGGGGCGATCACCACCGCCATGGCCTTCGGCGCCATGACGTTTACCGACTTCGTCGGTATCGCCGAGTTGGGCTGGATCGCCGCCGGCGGGATCCTGCTCTGCATGTTCGCGATGACCCTCTTGCTGCCAGCATTGCTCGCCGTGGAGGAAAAATGGCGTCGAACGGATTACAATCATTCGCTGAAAATTCCCGAAAGGAAAAACTGGCCGGATCGTTTGTACAGCCACTATTACACCCTCATAGCGGTTTCCCTGGTCTTCGTGGCTCTGGCGGCGTTCTCCCTCAGGCATGTCCGGTTCGATTACAACCTCCTCAACCTGCAGTCGAGGAATACCGAAGCGGTGAAATACGAACTGAAAATACTCCAGGACGCCAAACGGTCCGCCTGGTCGGCCAACATGGTGGCGGATACGGTGGAGGAAGCCCGGAAAAAACAGCGGGCGGCCGAGGCCTTGTCCACCGTCGGCGAGGTGGAAAGTATCGTTTCCGTGATGCCCGGTGATCAGGAAGAAAAAATAAAATATATCCGAACCCTGTCCCCCCTTCTGAAGACCCTCCAGGTGGTTCCGGAAGACGAGCCGGTGGTCTTGAAACCGCTCCTCCAAACCATGAAAAGGATCCGTTTTAAACTGCAGGGCCGGGAAAATAAAGACGGCGCCACCAATACCGTTCAGGAAGCCGGACGTTGGGTGCAACGGTTTCTGGATGAAGCGCGGCGGATCGAACCGGGCACCGCGCAACAAAGGCTGGCGGTTTTTTCCCGGGTCTTGTTCGTGGATTACAGGGAAAAAATTGCCGATCTTAGAAAAAACGCCGACCCCACGTCGGTTCAGGTCAACCAACTGCCGGAGGAACTCAGGAAGAGGTTCATCAGTAAAAAGGGGCGCTACCTGATCACCATTTTCCCCGGGGTGGATATCTGGGATATCGACCAGAGAGAAAAATTCCTGCGGCAATTGCGGACGGTCGACCCCAATGTCGTCGGGAACGCCGTTCATATGTTCGAATCGAGCCGGTTGATGCTGGAAGGGTATATCCACGGCGGAATTTATGCCTTGGGGGCCATTGTCATTTTTGTTCTCTTGACTTTTAAGACCCTAAAAACCGTCTTCTTGATCTTTCTTCCCGTGGTCGTGGGTTCTATTTGGACCATAGGGATCATGGACCTGCTTGGGGTCCGCTTCAATCTGGCCAACCTCGTTATTTTGCCTCTCATTCTCGGTATCGGGGTGGTGAACGGTATCCACATCATCCACCGGTACCGCGAGGAGACGGATAAAAAAACCACCGTGCTTTCCAAGAGCACCGGGAAAGCCGTGATCCTCAGTTCCCTGACCACCATGATCGGTTTCGGAAGCATGATGATTGCCGATCATCAGGGCATATACAGTCTCGGGCTGGTTTTGACCGTGGGTGTCGGCAGTTGCCTGGTGGCTTCCGTCACCTTCCTTCCCGCCATATTGAAGCTATCGACCATCAAGGGATGGAAAGTTTGAGAAAAAACCGCAGGAAGGGATGCGGGGATTCGTTCGAGGGCGGAATCGCTGGACAGAAGGTTAGGTCAACTCCTTCAGGAAGTTGAGGACCCGGCGCCCCAAACCCGGCCGTTGCCCTTTTCCCGGGCCGCGCCGGGCCAGAACGTGGTAGGCTTGCAGTTCGTCCCTTAAAAACGAGTGGTACCCTCCCCAAAGAAAAATCCGGAAGCCGCGGTAAAACTCTTCCCCCCATCGTTCCACCACCCGGTCCTTGTGTGCGTCCAGGTTCCGTGCCCAATGCCACATGGTCCGTTCATAATCATGACTTTCGTTCCGGACCTCGAGCAGATCCATTCCGTGGAACAGCAGTTCCTGGATGAGGTTCTGGAGGCACATGAAGGTATGAACTCCCGGCCAGATATATTGGGCAATGAACAGGGATTTGTCGTATTTTTCCTTGGTCGCCGAGCCATCCAGGTAAAACCTTCCCCCGGGCTTCAGGCAATCCCACACCTTTTGAAAAAAAAGCTGGTATTGGGGAATGTGCTCGATCACCCCGAAATTGATGATCGCGTCATAGGGTTTCTCCGGTTGGTGGACCAGGAAATCCTCCAAGTGGACCTCGCAGGGCAGGTTCTTCTTTTGGATCAGATTGTGGATATAATCGTGGGAATCCTTGGAGAGGGTCAATGCCGTCACCCGGACGCCCCGGCTCCCGGCATAGTCGACGATTCCGCCCCAACCCGCGCCAATGTCCAGCAGATGTTGCCCGGGCTCCAGCCTTAGGGATTCATACGCATACCGCATTTTGTTTTCGCTGGCCTGTTCCAGGCTGGCGGAATCGGACGGAAACAGGGCGTGGGAATAAAGATGGTAACGGGAATCCAGGAAGGTCAGATAAAATTCCGTTCCATGGCCATAATGGCTCTCGATAATTTTACGGTTGGATCGCATGGGGTTCCAACTCAGCAACGATTTCCAGAAGAGGATCCATTCCGCGAGGCGGCTCTTCTGGAGCCGGAACCGGAGGTCCAACAGCCGGGGAAAGTCGCCTTCGATATCGATTTCCCGTTTGATATATCCCCGGCAAAATGAGTAATCATCAAGAATCCGGTTTTGCTGGGCGGGGTTGTGGAAAGTGACGCGGAAGGAGGGGCTGCCGTTGCCAAAATGCAGGACCGCGCGCGAGGGCAAAATGAATTCGCAGGGTACGCTTGTCCCTTCAACCAGCTTCTGAAGACAGCGGGACAATTTATCGGCTGGATGCTCGATAACGCCATGGGATGAATCGCCTTTTATCACCTGTTCGCCCATGGTGGCTTTTGAGAAAAAGGGACGTTATATTTTATATCATAAAAACCCCAACCGGATGGGTCCTGGACCTGACACGCCAAGGGAAACGGACCCAAACCGTGGTTTGCCGATGTAAACCGTTATGTACCGAATGAAACGAATGAAACGAATGAAACGAATGAAACGAATGAAACGAATGAATATTCGGTTTCGCAAAACTATTGTATATTGGAAACATACCACTTTGAATCTTAAATGTCGATGATCATTATACCGGGAAACCGCGAAAGGGGGACCATGAATATTCCGCCCAGGATCGGAGCCCATGTATCCATTTCCGGAGGGTTGTATAAAAGTATAGAAAACGCGGAAGCGATCCGCGCGGAAACTTTTCAGATTTTCGGCGCTTCCGCGCGCACCTGGGAACCCAAATTTCCCGCACCCGCCGCGGTGGACCAGTTCAAAACTGCGCTCAAAAAAAGCGGCATCGGGCCCGTATTCCTCCATGCCCCCTATCTGATCAATCTGGCAAGTGCCGACCCGGTGCTCTGGGAAAAGTCGGTCCATAATCTGACCCTGCATTTGAATATCACAAGGTTGCTGGGAGTGGATGGACTCGTGGTCCATGTCGGTTCCGGAAAAGGGATGCCCCGGGATTCCGCGATTTCGAAGGTGGTTCTGGGGATCAAAAAGGTGTTCCGGAATGTCCCGGGAACCACGCGGTTGGTCATCGAAAACGCCGCCGGTGTGAATAAAATCGGCTCCCGTCCGGAAGACTGGAGCGCGATTCTCAAGCGGGTGAAATCTAAACGGCTCAAAATCTGTTTCGATACTGCGCATGCCTTCGAGGCGGGGTGGATCGAGACTTACCAGCCGGACCCCATAAAAGCCTTCTTCGATCGGTTGGACGAAGAGGTGGGAACGGAACATCTGGTGCTGGTGCATGCCAATGATTCGAAGACACCCTTCAATTCGCACCACGACCGGCACGAAAATATCGGGATGGGCTATATCGGATTGCCGGGCTTCAAAAACCTGGCCCGGGAAAAGCGGGTGAACCGGGTCCCCTGGATTCTGGAAGTGCCCGGCTTTGACGGGGAAGGGCCAGACAAGAAAAACATTGAATGTTTGCGGGCCTGTTTTCAATAGAGCGGGAGAAAAACCCTGGTGACCCTTGAGGAGGACGGACCCAGCCACCGGCCCGCCGGGGAGGGGGAAAGGAATTCTCCGCCCCAAAGGCATTTTTTTTGTTAGAATTCCTTATCCCCATGCCAATACTCCCAGAGAATCACGCGCCATGAGTGAAACGAAAGAAAAAGAGGAAAAGAAAGTTAAGGTGTCTCCCCTGGAATGGGAAGAAATACTCCAGGCCAATCGGGATTGGCAACTCAATCCGCAATCCGCTAAAAAACCCGATTTCAGCAATTACGATCTCCGGGACGCGGACCTTTCCGGTCAGAATTTTTACGGGACCCGTTTTGCCGGTGCGGATTTGTCCGGAGCCAATCTCACCCACACCGATCTCACGGGAGCCGGTTTCAAGGGGGCGAGCCTCAAGGGAGCCGATCTCACCGGGGCCGTTTTGAAAGATGCCGATTTCTCGGATGCGAATCTGGAAGGGGCTGTTTTTGGGAAAACCGGTTTTGAGGGGGTCCGGTTTTCAAGGGCGAATTTGACACGGGCCCATCTTGAATTTGCTGATCTTTCTGGCATCCATCTTTCCAAGGCGGTTATGGAAGAGGCCAACCTTCAGGGCGCCAAACTCATCCAATCCGATCTGGCAGGGGCCACGCTCCTCAGGGCCCGCGTCGATAATGCCGATTTGACGGAAGCCAACCTGTCCCGGGCTAACCTCGACCACGCCAATTTAACGCAATGCAAACTGGTCCGCGCGAATTTGCAGGAAGCGAAACTCACCAAAACCGTCCTCCAACACGCGGATTTCCAGGATGCCATTCTTTCGGGAGCCGACCTCACGCGGGCCGATCTCGGATTCGCCAGTTTGAAGAAGGCCAAACTGAACTATTCCCGTTTGCAGGGCGCCGGTTTGACCGCGGCGGATTTTCTTGAAGCCGACCTGACAGGGGCCTCCCTCGCCGATTGCAGGCTGGATGCCGCGAACTTTACCCGCTGCCGGTTGGTGGAGGGGGATCTTTCCCGGGCCCAGTCGGACCCCCGCGCCCAGGGTCAAATCCGGTTCAAAAAGGCCGACCTGACCGATGCCGTTCTCACCGGGGCCAATCTGACAGGGGCCGACCTGACGCAGGCGAACTTCCAGAACGCTACTATGATCCGGACGAATTTGAGCGGAACGATCACGGCGGGTATGAACCTGGGCGGGACGGATGTCACCAACGCGGAACTGCCCGAGGAGATCAAACGATTCGACGGGCTCCAGAACATCACGGACGCTTCCGCCATTGGCCGCAAACTGTATGGCTGGTTGTTGGCCGCGCTGGCCTTTTCCGGTCTGACCATAGCCTCTACCCACGACATCCAACTGTTGACCAACGCCACCACCTCTCCCCTGCCGGTGATTCAAACCCCCTTTCCCATCGCCGGATTTTATTTCGTTGCCCCGGTTGTGTTGTTCGCGATATTTATTTATTTCCATCTGCAATTGCAGCATCAATGGCGGCTCATTTCCAAACTTCCCTCGGTTTTCCCGGACGGAACGCCGCTGGACGAGAAAATCTTTCCGTGGCTGCTCAACACCTGGGTGCGAAACCTTTCCCGCCGGAAAACCCGGAGCGGGTGGAGCGCCTGGGTGAAGAACGTGTTCAGCATGGAGAAGGCTCTTCATTTAGTTAAAAACCTTCTCGTGGTGGCCATGGCCTGGTACGCCACGCCTGTTTTGATGACTGCTATCTGGGCCCGTTATTTGAGCCGGCACGACTGGCTTGGTACCCGGCTTCAGATTATTCTGATGGCCCTTGCCTTCCTTGCCGCGATCTTACTTCATTTTTTCGCGCGTCAAACCCTGCGCAACAAACCCATGCCCTTTTTCAGGGTCACCTTCCTCTCCGCCCTGGTGGTGGTCCCGATTTTGACATTTTCATCCAGCTTTTCCTTTAAAGCCATCCAGGGGGATCTCCGGAAGAGCTACCTGGAAATCCGGTTTGTTCCCTGGGAGATCAAGGCGCTCCAACTGAATTCCCTGGTGGAACTGCCCACTCATGACCGTCTGGACCAGAGAATCACCCATTGGCTGACGGCGAATTTTTCGGAGCAGAATGTATCGTTCAAACCCGATAATTACGATCCAGACAACCCCGATCACCTCAAGTGGGTGAGAGGGGCGCCACTCAATAACGCCAACCTGAATTATGCCCATGCCCGGGTCGCCTTTTTAACGAACGCAAAGCTTTCCCGCGCCTCGCTTGTGGGCGCCAACCTGTACCAATCGCAGCTGCAGGCGGCGATTTTGACCGGGGCCGATCTCACGGGCGCGGACCTCCGGTTCGCTGACTTGGCCAACGCCGATTTGACCAATGCCGACCTGACCGGGGCCGACCTCCGGGAGGCGCGGCTGACCGGGGCCAATTTGACCGGCGTCAAATTCACCGATGCCGATTTGGCCAATGCGGATATTTCCAATACCGTTTTCTTCGAGGTGACGGATCTGACAACCGATCAGGTCAAATCGGCTTCCCACTGGCGGGAAGGGATCTATGAAAAACCCATGCAGATCCGCCTCGGAACATTTTTTACCGATTCACGGAAAAATTAAGGGTTGCCCCGGTTGCCTGCCGCGAATACGCTCCGTGAATCCCTCTAATATTCTCCCCGGCCGGGGGGAGGGATGATGTGAAAAACCACCCGGATAAAAACCGCTGACCCGGTGGGGCGCGCCCGCCGGGAATTCACTCTTTTCTGTCCGGTATTTTTAAAAATTGTCTTTTGAGTTGAAAATTTGTAGGGTTTCGGCAAATTGCCCGACTCTATATAAATAGGATCCGTGGTTTTCCCCACACGCGCTGTCTGCCCTTCGAAGGCCAAAAGATAAATTCAGAAAGGATTCAAATTGAAAAAAATCAACTGCTCGGAAATTTGGGGGGGGAATCAGAGGGTGGATACCGATGTGTGCTCCGCTTCCCTGACGGCCAGCCTGTTCTCTAGCGTCGTGGGTGGAGGAAAGGGCGGGGATATCTACTATTTCAGCGTCTGCGGAAAGGACCGCTTGACCCGCGTCGCGGTGGCGGATGTGGTGGGCCACGGCGAGGCGGTGAGCAAAATGAGCCAACGGCTGTATGACAGCCTCGCAAAGTTCATGAACGGGTTGGATGGAAGCCAAATTCTTCAGCGCCTGAATAAATTGGCCGGAAAAAACGGCCATGGGGCGATCACCACGGCGGTTATCCTGACATACAATGCAGAGGATTCCAGGATGTATTACTCTTACGCGGGACATCCTCCCATTCTGATTTGCCGGAAGGGAGAAAAGATCTGGCGACCGATCCCCTTGCCCAAGGATTCCCCGTCAGGCAATTTGCCCCTCGGGGTACTCAATGACACCCCCTATGATGAACAGAGCCTGGAACTGGGACCCGGTGACCGGCTGTTTTCGTACACGGATGGGGTGATCGAGGCTCCCCGCGCCCCCGGCCAATTATTTGGCATGGACGGACTTTTAAAGGTATTGAACCAAAATGCCGCCAGCCGCCTCGTTCTTTTGAAACAGAAAATCCTCGATTCTCTTTATGATTTTACCAGGGGTTCTTTTAAACACGACGACGTGACCTTCCTTGTGATGGAGATCAATTAA
>JBHHVU010000024.1:0-44967 GCA_046754465.1 Nitrospinaceae bacterium
TGAAAGATGGGCTTTTTTATTTCCTCCGGTTCGGCAGAGCCGGAAAAGAAAGAAGGTGGGGGCCATGCCACAAGGGTATCTGAATGAATCTCTGCTGATTTTAGGAAAATATAAATTGAACCCGGCTGTACATGTTCCGGAAGATCATGTGCCGCCCTAACTGGAAATGGAGGTGCTTGATATGAAACGCTTCTTCAAAAGAATCCTTTTAATCGCATTTGTCTTCTCTCTATTTTGGGCTGTCCCCCATGGTTGGGGCGCAACCCTATCTTAAAAGCGAACCGTCTCTTTCTACTTCTGTGAACTGGGATGTCGCCGCCAATGGAATGTTGTATGTGAGCTACGATACCGATCATAATGGTAAGGCGGATTTCCATACGTTGCACATCGTTTTCCGGTCCTTTTACTCCAGGGCGACCGTGCTGGAGATCGCGAAAAACTTTCCCGGAAACCTTGTTTTCTACGTTAACCACGATGTGGCGGGTTTTTTCTACATCGTGGACAGGAACCCTCTGTTTTATGCCATCGACGTGAATGAGGATGGACAATGGGATTTGATTTACAAGGATGTTTCCGAGGACGGAGTCAACGGGAACGAGGCGTTTTACGACAGCCCTTCCGGCATGTTTGGTCCTGCTATCGCAAACTTTTAAAAAAGAGCTTTTTTCATGAGGCCCGAAAATCGGTGAAAGGTAGGGGATTATCGGTGTTTTTTGCCTTTACTTCTGGTAAACTGATGCTCGAATCCAACTTTAACGGCCATAGGAGAGTTGAGTTATGATGGGCATCGGTTTCCCTGAATTGATGATTATTCTGGTCATTATCATGATTATTTTTGGCGCCGGAAAACTTCCCGACATTGGGAATGCTTTTGGAAAAAGCATCAAGAATTTCAAACAGTCCATGAAAGAGGCGGAAGAAGTTTCAGTCGATGATTCCTCCAAGGAAGTTTCTGGAGATGCAGCCGCGGTTTCCACGGAGGGGGCAGAAGCCCAGGCAGCCCCAACAACGAATGAGGCGGCCAAGAAGAAGGAAGAAGAAATTATTGACGAGGCCGCCTTGGAGATTGAAAAAAATCGCATCGGTACGATTAAAACTCCCCACGATGGACTGGTTCAGCAGCGGGATGTTTTCACCGAATCGCTTAATAAAGTTCCCGGCGGCAGAAGCCGCAGCCGCGGTGTCACCCGGGATATTTTTTAGAGTCCGGACGGAACCCTTAATTAAGATAGGCTCCGCAGCGTCCCCGGTACGGTGATCCCCTGGCCGGGGGATATGGTCCAGTGACATCCCAATTGCGGAGGCTCAGGCCCGTTAAGAAAAGCTGTGGGGGTCAATCGGCGCGGTGAGGGATCACCGGTCGCATTCGCCGCCGATCATGTTGATCATATCGAAGGTGGGGATGATATCCGCGAGCATTCCGCCTTTGCAAATCTGCTCCATCGCCGCTGTCATGGTGAAACTGGGGGGACGCACTCTGCATTTGTAGGGCTTTCCGGTTCCATCGCTGACAAGGTAGAATCCCAACTCCCCGTTGGCCGCTTCCGTCGGCATGTACACCTCGCCCACCGGCGGTTTCAAGCCGTCGATCACCATCTTGAAATGGGCGATCATCTCTTCCATGCGAGTATAGACATCCGGTTTCGAGGGAGCCCGCATGTAAGGATTGTTGACATTGATCGGACCGTCGGGCATTTCCTTCATCGCCTGTTTGATGATCTTGAGACTCTGTTTGATTTCTTCCATCCGGACCAGGTAGCGGTCAAAATTATCCCCGGTGGTTCCGAGGGGGATATCAAAATCCATTCGATCGTACACCAGGTAAGGATGTTTTTTCCGGATGTCATAATCGACTCCGCAGGCGCGCAGGCAGGGTCCGGTGAAACCCCAGGATATGGCATCTTTTGCCGAAATAGCCCCGGTATCCCTCATCCTGTCCAAGAAGATGCGGTTCTTGGTGAGCAGCTTGTCCACGTCGTCGAACAGGGAATCCAGTTTTTTATACGAGGCCTGTATATCTTCGTCGAACCCGGGGGGGAGGTCGCACATCAAACCCCCGATGCGGATGTAATTGGAGGTCAGCCGGGCACCGCAGACCTTTTCCAGGAGGTCCCAGACGATTTCACGGGCTTCCACGAAATAAATGAACGCGGTCAGGGCACCCAACTCCAGGGCGGCGGCGGCGATATTGGTGTAGTGGTCCGAAATGCGGGCCAGTTCGTTGGTGACCACCCGAATGTAATTGCAACGATCTGTGGCCTCGATCCCGCACAATTTCTCGACCGCCAGGGCGAACCCGATGTTATTCATGATCGCGGAACAATAATTCAATCGGTCCGTATAAGGGAAAACGTTGGAATAGGTCACGCTTTCACACATCTTTTCAAAACCGCGATGCAAGTAACCGATTTCCACGACCATGTCGACGACGGTTTCACCATCGAGGGTCAGCAGGAACTTTACCGTGCCGTGAGTGGCGGGATGGGAGGGTCCCATATTCAGGACCATGTGATCTGTATGCAGTTTTTCCGTTAAGTCCGTCATGAGCGATTCATCGATTCCGAGAAATGGGTGGTGGCAAGGTCCCGGCCCGGGAAGTGGGTGGTTAACCCGCTTTGGAGACCTTGATGGCGATCAAACCTTCTTCTCCGTTTCTTAACTGATTGACAGGCACGTTCACCCAGTTTTTGGGAATGTAGACCATTCCCCGGGTGGTCACATAACTGGTTTTGACTGGAACTTCCACCTTGGCGGTTTCCGATTCAACGATAATGCGGTCGCCGGATTGAATATTCAGACTTTCGGCGTCCTGGGGATGTATCTCGGCGATGCATTCCGGCCCGATATCCACAAGCGCCTTGGCGTGTTGGGTGTAACTTCCTATATGGAACATATGGTTGTTCGTCTGCAAACGGAAGGGGTATCCCTCTTTCTCCAAAGAGCCCTTGCGGCCTTGGCGGATATGGAACCGGGGGTTTACCCCGGTTTTTCCAGGAGCCCATTGTTTGGAATCGGTTCCGGGCATTGTCCCCCGGTAGTCGGAAACCGTTCGTTCAATTTCTTCCTGGACCTCCTGGATACCGGTGAACCGGAAGGGTTTTTCCAAGACATCGGCCAGGTCGCATAAGATATCGAAATCGGGTTTGGAGCCGCCCTGGGGGAGGGTGGCCGGAGCCACTCGTTGCACGTGACGGGTCATATTGGTGTAGGTCCCTTCCTTTTCCGCGAAGGTTGAGGCCGGGAGGATGATGTCAGCCATTTTCGCGGTCCCGGTCATGAAAACATCCTGCACCACCAGGAAGGGGACCGTCCGCAGCGCTTCATTGGCCAAGGCCCCCTTGTAATAGGAATGAATCGGGTCTTCGCCGCAAACATAAAGCAGCTTGATTTTTCCATTGGCACAATTTTCGAAAAGCTGGTGGGCGAGATTGGCCTCGCCGAATTTTAGAGAATCGGTTCCCCATTCCCTGGCGAGGGCGTCCAGGGCTTCCGAATCCTGGGGGCTCCGGTAGCCCGGGAGGAAATCCGGCGTCACACCCATGTCATTGACCCCTTGGGAATTGCAATGCTCCCGGGGGGGATAGATACTGACGCTCCCCTGTCCCCCGAAATGGACCAAGGTGGAAAGGTTGAGAAGGGCATTGAGAATGTCTTCTCCCTGGCCGGTGTCCAGGATATCGTTTCCGATCAGGATGACCCGGTCCGCTTTCCGGGCGAAGCGTTCGGCGGCGCGGGTCAAAACCTCGTCTGGCAGACCGGTCAATTTTTGCGCTTCCGGGGCGGTGCAGGGTTCCAGGGAGCGGACGAACTCGTCGTAATTTGGAACGGAGGACTTCACGCGTGCGGTATCCACCAGACCACCATCCAGGATGATTCGGGCGAGCCGGTTGACCACGGCCAGATCCGCTCCGTGGGTGTAGGTCAGGCGGATGTCTCTGCCGGCCTCGTTATTGAAAACGACATCCCGCGGGTTGGCGATGATGAGTTCGGTTCCGTTGAAAACCGCTCCCTTACGAATCGAGTTCCCGCCCACCGGATACTCGGAAGGCAGGTCCGAATTGAAGACCAGGACCACGTCGGCGTTTTGCAATTCGGTGACCGGTTTGGATTCGATGCCGTTTTGAAAGCAGTCCAGCATGAAGCGGTTGACGTAGGGCGCCCGGAGATTCGCCAGGTTGGTGACTTGGTTGGAGCCAAAGTGACCCCGGAATAATTTTTGGAACAAATAGGCCTCTTCGTTCGTCATTTTTTCGGAACCGATACCGGCGATGCTTTCGGGTCCGCTTCGGTTGACCGTGGTCTGGAACCGTTCCGCGATGATTTTCATCGCCTCATCCCAGGGGATCTCCTTGAATTTTCCCCCGTAATTCATCATGGGAAACTGGATTCTTTCCGGATGGTGGATGATGCCGTGTCCGAACCGGCCCTTGGCGCAAAGATTGCCTTCATTGATTCCCACGTTATAATTTTCGTCGGCCTCGATGCGCAGAACCTGACCCTTTTTGGTTTCCAGGCTAATCGTGCATCCCCACGAGCAGTAATTGCAGGTGGAGTGGGTATTGGTGAAGAGGGCGGCAAGCCCCCGGGCTCCGGAGGTCATGTCCATGAGCGCGCCGGTGGGGCAAACGGTGATGCACTGTCCGCAGAACTCGCAATCGAGAGGTTCTTCATTGGCGGTGCCAATGGCGACTTTCATCCCCCGTTTGTGAAAGTCCAGGGCCTGCACTCCCTGAATCTCGTCGCAGGCGCGGACGCACAATCCGCACATGATGCAACGGTTCAAATAAAATTCGATGATGGGATTGGTCTTGATACTGGGTTCGTTGCGGCGGTTAATCTCGAAACGGCCGTTGTACAGCTGCATGGCATCGGTGTTGTCCTGAAGCGGACACACGCCGGATTTGTCACAAATCGGGCAATCCAGGGGATGCTCCACCAGCAGCATTTCGAGGCAGGCCCGGTTGTATCGGTCCGTTTCCTCGGTATTGATACGCACTTCCATGCCCTCGGCCACGGGCTGGGTGCAGGAGTACACCAAGTCCTTTTCGCCGTTGGTGCGGGTTTCCACCATGCAGGTCCGGCAGGCGGCGAACGGTTTGAGTTTCCGGTTATAACAGAGGTTGGTGATTTCAAAACCGTGTTGCTTGGCCGCTTCCAGGATCACCGTCCCTTCAGGCGCCGAGACCTCTTTTCCATTTATTTTAAATTGAATGGTTTTTTTGACGACGGTACTCATTCAGATTTTTTCTCCTCCTCCGCGGCGGGTTCGTCTTTTTTATCCCGATAACTGGCGAGCAGTTCCAGCGTACATTCCGGGTCGATCGTTCCGTGGGTATCTTCACCTATGATGGCCATGGGCGCGGCCCCGCAGTTCCCCAGGCAAGAGGCGGTTTGCAAGGTGAATAATTTGTCCTTGTCCGTTTCCCCCGGCCGGATATGATACGCTTCATGAATTTTTTCGCCGATGATCGGGGCGCCTTTGACAAAACAGGCGGTCCCGTAACACAGCTTGATGATGTATTTCCCCGGCTCGGTGACCCGCAGTTGCGGATAAAACGTGATGACCCCGTAGATTTCCGCGCGGGTGATTTTCATCTTTTCCATGAGCAGCCGCATCGCGGGGTCGGGCAGGTATCGATAGACCGCCTGAATCTTCTGCAGGGTGGGTATCAGATAGCGGCGGATATTTTGGCTCCGCGGCAATTGGTCCAGTATTTCCCGGGTGGGCGCCAGATCGATCGGCTTTTCTTCCTCTTGAGCGATGTCTTCCGGGGGGATGACCGGAGTATCGTTGGTTTCCATAAGCGGCTCTTTAAAGGTAATTACCCAAGTCCAGGGACATGGGTCGTTCCTTGGTGATTATAAGGAAATTTTTAAACAGGGTTTATGGGTTTGAATCGATATTTCCTTTTGGGCCCGATCGGTTACGATGATTTTCCTGCCGGTACGTTCTTTTCAATCCGGATCGAAGGGGAAGTATATAAGCTAGATTGTTTTACTGTCAACTTAATTATTGCTCCCTGGAAACGGGGAAACCCCTTTGTTTAAAGGTTCTATTTCATATTGCCGGGGGGAGGACGGGAGGATTGCCGAACGGGGTCCAAGCCGGCGCGATCCAGAAACCTCGGCGGGTTCCCCGTCTCCCCCATGTCACGGGATTTACGTTTTTCCGGTCAACGGGATGTTGCAGGATCCGGGCCGCCTTGACGGAGATGTTTCAGGGAGTGATGATAATGACCGGGCTCGATTCCTCATAGGAACCGGGGGCCGCCTCCACTTTCACGTTGGGATTATTTTGCAGCAGCCTTTGGGTGATCCGCAATTTTTCCCGCGCGCCGCGGTGATCTGGATTGAGCTGGATGGCCTGCCGGTATTGAGGGATCGCCTCCCGATAACGGTTCATTTCCCCGTAGACCCAGCCGAGGTTGAAAAAGGCGTCGGCGTCGGTGGGGTTTAGGCGAATGGACTGCTTTAACGGTTCGACCGCTTCCAGGTAACGGTTCATTTCGATGTGCACCCATCCCAGGCTGGACCAGGCCCGGGCGTTGCCGGGTTCTATCTGGATGACCATTTTGTATTGCTCCGCCGCCTCGCCGTACCTGCCGAGAACGTCGTAAATCAGACCAAGGTTGTAATGGGCCGGGACGTGATTCGGGTCGATCCGGATCACTTCCTTAAAATAACGGATAGCCTCTTCATGCTTTTCCAGGACGGTGAGCAGGGACCCGAGGTTGATGTAAACTTCAAGGAAATCCGGGTTGAGCTTGACCGCTTTTTGGTACGCCTCGATGGCTTCCGGATATTGGCCCAACTGCCAGTATACCGTCCCCAGATGGTTGTAGGCGTCGGTGAAACCGGCGGCCAGACGGATGGTTTCCCTGAAGGATTCGGCGGCTTCGGTGTAACGCCGCATTTTCTCGTAACCCAGTCCGAGAAAATAATGCGCCCTGGGCAGTTTGGGGGCGATGCGGATGGATTCCCGCAAATGGGGAAGCGCCTCCTCAAACCGGCCCAGCTCGCTGTAGGCCAGACCCAGATTGAACCGGACCAAAACGTTATCGGCTTCGGCCTTCACCACTTTATTCAGGGGGGAAAGGGCCTCCTCGAACCTGGATTGAAGGATATAGGCGTTGCCCAGCTCCTGGTAAGCGGGAAGGTGGTTGGGGTCGAGCTCGATGGCCCTCTTTAAGGATTCAATAGCCTCGGGATATCGTTCCAGTTCGATAAAGGTTAATCCCAGATCGAAATGAGTTTGGGCGGATTTGGGGAGAACCGCCAATGCCAGTTGGAATTCTTCCCGGGCTTTTTCATTCCATTTGAGGCGCAAGTATACCTCGCCCAGCCGGGCACGGGCCATACCGTTTTTCGGTTGAATCCGCGTCACTTGTTGATAAGCGTCCGCCGCGAGGTTGAGCCGTTTCAACCCTTCGTGGATTTTTCCCATATTGAAATAAGCCCGCCAGTTTTTCGGCTGGATTCGTATGACTTGCTGGTAATTGTCCAGTGCTTTGGGAAACTGCTTCTTCTTTTCAAACAGGAGCGCCATATTGAAATATGCTGGAGCGTAATCGGGATCGAGACGGACCGCGTCCTTGTAGACCGCGATCGCTTCCGCGACCCGTCCCAGGTTGGCGTAAGCCCGCCCCAGTTTGAAATGAGCGAGGGGATCCCTGAACCGGAGACGGGCCAGGTTCTGAAACGCCTTAAGGGCTTTTTGGTGTAGACCCTGTTTCTGGTAGGCGGTCCCCAGGCCGTCGTAAGCCTCGTCGGCCCTGGGATTGATCAAGAGCGCGGTTTTGAAGGGTTCGGACGCGTCCTTATAGTGCCCGGCCTGGAGATGAGCGCGTCCGATCCCTGTAAACGCCTCGTAAAAATTAGGGTTGAGGTCGATGGTGTCTTTAAAGACGGCGATGGCCTCCCGGGGTTGCCCCATCCGCAGATAGCTTTGTCCCAGGGCGTAGGAGGCTTCGGGGAAGATCGGGGTCAGTTGCAGGGTTTCCCGGAACTCCCTGATCGCTTTTTCGTGTTTCTTCAGGGCCTGGTAGCACTGGCCCAGGGTGAAGTGGGCGGCCGCCATGTCCGGCTGCAACCGGAGGGCGATTTGGAGGGGTTTCACCGCCTGGCGCCACTTTTTCTGTTTGCTGGTGGCCCAGCCGAGACCGTATTGACCTTCGGCATAATTGGGGTCCAGACGGGTGGCTTCCAGATAGGCGGCGGCGGATTTTTTGTACCGCCCCAGTTCCCCATAACTCCCCCCCAGGCCATGGTAAGCCGCGGCGAACAAGGGTTCCAGGCGAAGGGTTTCCTTGAATTCCCGAATGGCGTCTTCATAGAGGCCCAGGACCTGGTAGACGCGGCCCAGGCCAAAATGCGGCGAATAATCCTTGGGATCGGCCTCGATCGCCTTTTTGTACCCCTGGATTTTGTCCCCGAAGGATTCGCTGAAAACCGTTTGCACGGAAATCAGTAAACCCAGGGCGAGAACGGCCGCGGCGGCGTGTTTCATGAATGACCTTATTCCAGCGATCACAAGAACCGAGTGGTGATCTCTTCCGGATTGGATTCCAGTTTGTGAATCGTGAGATCGGATCCTTTCATTTCCTCTTCCCGGGAGAGCCGCATTCCAAAAAGCGAGTCCAGCACCTTGTAAACCGTGAACCCGAAGACCAGGGAAATGGCGATGGCTGCCAGGGATCCTACTGTCTGGGCGACCAAACTGACGCCCCCGAGTCCTCCCAAAGCTTCCTGGCCAAAGATTCCACAGGCGATACCTCCCCAGGTTCCGGAAATTCCATGCAGCGGCCAAACGCCCAGGACATCGTCGATTTTGAGTTTTTCCTGTTCCCAGGTGAATCCCTTGACGAAAATAATGGCCGCGATGCCGCCGATGAAAAACGCTCCAATGGGGTGAACCTTGTCGGACCCGGCGCAAATGGCGACCAATCCCGCCAGCGCGCCGTTGTGAATGAAACCGGGGTCGTTTTTGGAAATGACCAGGGCGAACAGAATGCCCCCCACCATGGCGAAAAGTGAATTCATCGCCACCAGGCCGGTAATTCCCTGAATCGTTGCCGCCGACATTACGTTGAATCCAAACCAACCGATGCAGAGCATCCAACTGCCCAGCGCCAGGAAAGGGACATTGCTGATGGGGATGGGCCGACTATTCCCCTCGGCGTCCCAACGCCCGATACGGGGCCCTAAAATCATCACTCCCGCCAGGGCGATCCATCCCCCCACGGAATGGACGACCACGGATCCCGCGTAATCATGGAAAGGAATGCCCCCGCTGATATCGGCCAGCCAGGACCCTTCCTGTCCCAAAAAACTGATTCTGCCCCATACCATGCCCTCGAAGAGGGGATAGGCGAACGCCACGAAAATGCCCGCCGCCAGGGCCTGTGTCCAGAACTTGCTCCGCTCGGCGATGCCGCCGGAAATGATGGCGGGAACCGCTGCGGCAAAGGTCAACAGGAAGAAAAAATGCACCAGTTCATAACCCTGGTTGTCGGCCACCAAGTCGGAAGCCGATTGGAAAAAATAAACCCCATAGGCCAGGGAATAACCGATCAGGAAATAAACAACCGTGGAAATGGAAAAATCCGAAATGATCTTCACCAGGGCATTGACCTGGTTTTTTCTTCGCACTGTACCGACTTCGAGAAAAGCAAATCCCCCGTGCATGGCAAAAACCATCACGGCTCCCAGCATCATGAACAGGACATCGCCGCTGTTTCCTAGAGATATTATGTCCTTTTCCATTGTCTCCTCCTCCCAGGGTTTTAACGGAATTTTGGTTCAACTTCTGAACCCATTGGCACTGCGTGAATTTTTTTGGGGGAATTCTGCTGTTTTCCTCCCTAAAGCGGCCTTATTTTAATGGATCATCCGCCGGGAACGGCAAAAAACTGTGAAAATTTTTATTTTTCTCCCATTCTCCCCTTTTTTGGGGGAGGAGGAATCTTACCTTGGCGGGCGCCGTCCGATGATGAGACAACAGGTCTGCCGGGGAAAAGGTGTCCCTCAGGACATGAAACCCGATCGGAAATACCCCGTGAACCTGGTGATATATTACCATAACTGATTAAAAATAAAGAGAATATTCCATTCCCGGACTTTATGTGTTAGACTTGAATTTTACAGAAAAACCGGACTTTCCCCAATGGAGGGGGTGTTTTTTCCTGGATTCTTCCGAGGTTCCGGAGCTGCCGGACTTAAATGGGAAACTGTAAAAAACGATGCTCTTGAGGGGAAAACCATGATTTCCCCGGATGAACGCTTCCCGGGAACGGCCGGTAATTTTTCTGGACGTTTTTTTCCCCAGGGAAGGGGTTATTGGGCTAGGCAATGGAGCAACTTCCTGTCTGCGAACAGTTTGCCCAATACCCCGGATATCGTGTCGTTCACCATTTTTTCGTTGGGAAAGGATGTGGGGGGGATAGGATCACGGTTCCGGTTTCCGCTAAATGACTTTTTGTAGACGCTTGGAGGAGTCGAATTCTTGTTTTCGCAGGTGGCCCGAAACTGGACGTGGACCTTGACCCCCATCTGGGGACCTCTTTTATGGTAAATGCTTTTGATTTGCTGAATTTCAACCTTCAGCGTCCGATTCATGTTCATGGTCAATCGTTTGGGATTGTAATCCACGATCCGCAACCCCTTGCTGATTTTTTGGTAAATGGTTTCCACCAGATTGGGATCGGGGTTGATCGTGAAACGGCGAAAATTAAATGTACCTTTCCACTTGGCGATCAAATTGCTGGGGCGGGCATCGGCCACTTCCAGGCCAATGGTCCGCGACCGGCCGAGGTCGGAACGGCTGACCGGTAAGGCGGGATCAATGGTTACGGTATGCCTCTGGGAGCATCCCCAGGATCCGAACCAAATGAGAACCGAAAATGTTAAAAAACAAAAAATCCTCATGGCTCTCTTGTATAGAGGAAAACGGGGTCCAGGTTCATTTTTTGCCCTCCACAGGGGTGGAAGCAGCCATAACTTTAACTGTTAATATAAGTTTTAGCAACCCATGATTTGCCGGGACGGAAAGATATTTTTTTGGAAGGATTCCTTTTTTTCAAGGAATCCCGGGAGGGAGAAACGGGAGGAAATTTTATCATTCATTCCCGCAAAATTGTATAATGACGCCAGGATCATCAAGGTGTGTTCTCCTGATTTAATTGATAATCAAGGAGTTATTATTAATGACGGATCATATGCCGGGACGGATTTAATTTCTTTTTAATGAAAAGAGTGCGAACCAGGGATTTAAAAGAGGGCATGGTTCCGGAAAAGGACGTGCGAGACCGGAGCGGACGGTTGATTCTCGCTTCGGGTCAGGTAATCACCGCCAGGCATATACGCACGTTCAAAGCCTGGGGTGTCACGGACGTGGAAGTGGAAACCCCCTCCAGCGAGGATTCCGGTGAGATTTCCGCGGATCGGGATGTTCCCGCCCCCCCGGTTCCCGAAAAAGTGAAGGAAGAGATTGAGAATCTGTTTCGTTTTACCGACAAAAGCCACCCCGCCATGGCGGAGTTGGTGGATTTGTGCACCTTGAGAAAAATGGAATCCCAAAAGGAGAAGGAACCGGACAATGGTGCTTGAAGCGGAAAGGCTGGTCGAAGGGGCCGTTCCTCTGGCGTCCTTGCCGATGCTATATTACCAGGTCAGCGAAGCAGTGGAGGATCCCGAAACCTCTTTCATGGAAATCGGAGATATCATCAGTCAGGATTCGGCATTGACCGCCCGTTTGCTACGCATCGTAAACAGTTCGTTTTTCGGTTTTTCCTCGAAGGTGGAGACGATCACGCACGCGGTGACAATTGTCGGCATGTTGCAGTTGCGTGATCTCGTTCTGGCGACCACCATCATTGGATACTTTCGTGGTTTGCCGAAAAATGTGGTTAATATGGAGTCCTTTTGGCGGCACAGTATCGCTTCGGGATTGGCCGCCCGGGTGATCGCCATCTACCGTAAGGAACCCAATCCGGAACGTTTTTATGTTTGCGGATTGCTTCACGATCTGGGCCGCCTGCTTTTGTTCATGGCGATTCCCGAGGATATGAAGCGGACGCTGGAGAAATACCTGGGCGGGGGGCAATTGCTATTTGAAGCGGAACGGGACGTGCTGGGATTGGACCACGCGGAAGTCGGCGGCGCTCTGCTGAAAAAATGGAAGCTGCCCAGCCACCTGGCCGACGCGGTGCGATTGCATCATCAGCCTTCAGAGGCGCCGGAGGAATCGGTCGAGCCGGCGATCACCCATTTGGCGGATATCATCGCCCATTCCCTGCAACTGGGTAGCAGCGGGGAACGCTATGTTCCACCCCTGGATTCCCAAGCCTGGGAAAAAATCGGTTTGCCCTCCCACTTGTTGCCGGCCATTCTCAACCAGGTGGATCAGCAATCCGCCAATACGGTTCAAATGTTTCTCTAGATGGCGATATGACAAAAAACAGGGAAACTATGGAACCCAACCGCAAGAAGGAGATTCGGATCGAGTACCTGGAAAAACTCGCACAATCCAATCTATATGGCCTGAATCTTTTGGCCTCCCTCGGTGAGTTGCAGCACGACGCCACCCTGGCCCGCGACACCTCCAGAATACTGAATCTTTCCGCCGACCACCTGCAGCGCCTGCTGGATTTTCAGGTCATGGCCTTTTTCATGGTGCGGGAGGAGGATTCCAATTTTGTTTTGACCGACGTGGACCCGGAAAGCGAACGCGCCCGGATCGAAAAGGAAATCGAGGACCAGATCGAAAACGGCGGGTTTGCCTGGTCGCTGAACCAGAATCGCCCGGTGGTGGTCAAATCCAACCGATACGGCAAATCCCTCATCCTCCACGTGCTCGCCACCAAATCGCGGGTGAGGGGCATGTTTGCCGGCGTCCTGAGGGAGGATAAAAGGATCAATGAAGCCACGCTGTATCCCGCCTCCATCATATTGCAGAATACCGCCAACGCCCTGGAAAGCGCTGCCCTTTATCAACAGATCTCCGATCAGAACAAAAGCCTGGAGCAGATCGTCTGGAAACGCACCCAGGCCTTGGAAGAACAAACCCAGGAACTCAAGCAGGAGATCGTCCAACGGCGTTTGGCCGAGGAATCCCTCCTGCTCGCGAAAGAAGAAGCCGAGTCCGCCGGCCGCGCCAAAAGCGATTTCATCGCCAACATCAGCCATGAGTTTCGCACCCCATTAAACGCTATTTTGGGCTATTGCGAAGTCCTGCAATATGAGTCCCGAAAAATGAACCGCCCGGATTTGACCAATGACTTGAAGGCGATCGAAACCGCCGGCAGGCATTTGCTGGGACTCCTCAATGATATTCTGGATTTTTCCAAAATCCAGGCGGGGAAAATGGAACTGGACCTGCAATCGTTCAAGGTGACCCTCCTGGTGGAGGAGGTGATGGGAACTATCCGCCCCTTGGCCAGAAAAAACCGCAATACCCTTTCGGTGACGTATGAAGGGTTCGCCGATACCATGGTCTCCGATCCCCACCGCGTGCGGCAGATCCTGATCAATCTCCTGAACAACGCCTGTAAGTTCACACAGGACGGGACCGTCACCCTGAAGGTGGCGGGCCACACCAAGGAAGGTTCGGAATGGATCACGTTTTCGGTCAGCGATACGGGCATCGGTATCAGTGACGAAATGATTCCCAAAGTGTTTGAGGAGTTCACGCAAACGGAATCTCCCACCAAGCGAACCCATGGCGGCACGGGCCTGGGCCTGGCCATCAGTCGGCGGTTGTGCCATTTGCTGGGGGGGGAAATCACCGTCACCAGCGAATTGGGTGAGGGGACGATTTTTACCGTCGACCTCCCCGCGGATGCCACGGCGATGGCATCGGGGGTGAGTGAAAAACCGGTGAGCCCCATGCCCCCGCCCCCGGAAACGCCGGTGGCCTCCAGCGATGGGAAATGGGCCCCCACGGATAAACCCCGCCCCGCGCCCTCACCCGATAAACCGGTGACCGTCCTGGTGATCGATAGCGATCCCATCTCGCGGGACCTCATTCGGCGGTTTCTGGACCGGGAAGGATTCCGGGTGGAAATCGCCGCTAACGGACCCGATGGAATTGAGCGGGCCAAAAGGCTTCATCCTGACATCATCTCGCTGGACGCGATGATGCCGGGGATGGACGGTTGGACGGTCCTGTCGCGGTTGAAGGAAATTCCTGAATTGTCCCGGATTCCCGTCATCATGCTCAGCCCGGTGGACGAGAAGGGGAGAGCCCTCCAGGCCGGTGTGGCGGATTTTCTCACCAAACCGGTGGATTGGGATCAGTTCGTTGAGGTGGTCAAGAAGTATCGGGACGCGCCCGGGGGAACCATTCCAATTCTTGTGGTGGAAGATGACATGACCAACCGGGGCGCCCTGTGCCGTGTCCTCACCCGGGAAGGATGGAGGGTGACCGAGGCCGTCGATGGAAAGTCCGCCCTCAAAATCCTCGATGAAGAAACACCGGGGCTGATACTTCTGGACCTCGTGCTTCCGGAAATTAACGGGTTCGATTTTCTTTCCCAATTGCGCAAGAACATACGATTCCGGTCCATCCCGGTTATAGTGATCTCCGCTAAAGAACTTACCCGTAAGGAAAAAGAACGGTTGGGTAAGGAAGTGGACCGCGTTTTTCAAAAAGGGGACTACACCCGGACCGAACTCCTCAAGGAAATCCACCAACTGATGGGGCAAACTCAAAACGATCAAGCGCTCTAAATTCCTCTAATTACAATTCTCCCGAATGGCAGAGGAGATGAGAGTGATTCCCTCCTCTACCCCGCCCCCGGGAACTCGTAACACGCCGTTCCCCCCGCTGCCTTCCCGGCGAAGAATTTTATTATTACCCTAACAGTTAAAATAATATCCAGGAAGGCGGAAATTCAAGGGTTCTCTTGTTTTTCGCCCTATTTGGCTTTACAATAACCGTGTAAGAAGGTACTATATTAACAATTACATAAAATTTCTATTAATTGACCTAAATTTACCAGACTTGCCGGTGGTTGGACCCGTGGGATCTCAGAAACCAAAAGTCCTCATCGTGGATGACGAAAAAAAAATTCTCTCGGTGGCCAAAAAACTGCTGTCGCGTGAGGGGTATGAATTGTTGACCTCCGTCGACGCGGAAGAAGCCTTGGGAATTTTGGAAGATAAAGGGCCCATTGCCGTGGTCGTGTCGGACAATCGGATGCCCTCGATGCGGGGAACGGAGTTTTTCAAAAGAATAAAAACTCTGTGTCCCGAAACCGTCAGAATTCTGATGACCGCTTATTACGACGCCCAATTGATAGAGGACGTGGTCAATACCGGCGAGGCATATCGTTATCTCAAAAAACCCCTGGACTTCAAGACCGTTCAAAAGACCATCGAAGCGGGGATTCATCAATACGAAAGAAATCTTGAAGTGAAAAACCTGGGGTTGGAATGCAGCAAACTCAACAATGAAAAATCACAACTCGAAAATCAATCCCTCAAATTAAAGGAAAAAGTATCCAGCCTGGCGCAAATCAAAAAGAAATTGATCTTCGCCTTGATGTTGATGGCCGTCGGTTTCGGCATTTTTGAGGTTTCCCGGGTCTGGTTGGATAAAAGGGGGATGGAAACCACCAGCCAAAAAATCGGTCATTGGGTGAAATATACCAATGGCACCGCGATGAATTCCAAGACGGGTTTGATATGGATGACCCGGGATTTTCGAAATCTGGAAAAGCGGGCGCCAGGCAACTGGAAGGAAGCCATGGCCTGGGCGGAAAAAATGAACCAGCGGCACTACGGGGGATTCACCGATTGGCGCGTCCCGACGATTACGGAATATCAAACCACGTTCGATTCACAGGCGAAGCGGTTGGGTTTTGACCGCAATCGGAAATTTCCCGTGGGCTATGCCGCGGCTTTTGAGGACGGCGGGGGGTACGGCTATTGGTCCCGTGAGGAGGTGGGCCAAAACTCGGCCCGCTATTTCTTTTTTGTCGGGGGATACGGAAAAACGGAAAATAAGGAAATCAGCCACGCCACGTTTAGCGTGAGGTTGGTCCGCAATTGATTTTTATTTCTCCCTCCCCTGGGCTCCTCTCCGCTTCCCCATTCCCCCCTCGATTTTTTCCGCTATCCGGTTTCTCAGTTCTCCCGATTCCACCATCCGTTTGACCCTTAAGATCGCCCCCGCGGTCAGATCCCTCTTCAGGTAAAGCCTGCCTGTTTTTTGTTGGGGGCGCGTTATCAGTGTGCCTTGTTGCCAGTTGTGAAGGGTGGCGATCATCAAACGGGTTCCCAGGATAAGTGTTTTTCCCGCCAGGGTCTGTTCATCGTCCTCGGAATCCAGGCCGATGGATTCCTGGGCCGCGATGTCCCCTGTATCGATGCCCGGTTCCACCCGGTGGACCGTGGCGCCGAGGGACTCCAGTTCCAAATTGTGAACCGGCCAGAAATTACAGAAGGACCCTCGGCAATAACCCGATAACCCAACATGAAGATTAAAAATCCTTCCGGCAAGGCAACGAAGGACCTCCGGTTCCAGCAAACTGGTCCCAAAAATGGCCAGGCCATCGGGTTGAAAATTTTTTATCCGGGCCAGGGTGCCGGGTGAATTCAGGGTTCCCGGCGCCATGGGGATGACTTCCGGTTGATTCACGAGGGGCAGGTCCCTGGAACTTCCCAGAACCCGGTTTTCATAGTCCCTGCGCCGGGAAAAAAACCAATCCCAGGCGCGGCGTTCCTCCTCGTTGGCAAAGGACGGTTCCGGGTAGAGGACGGATTCCTCAAAGACCGCCAGGACAGTAAATTGGGACTTCAGGTGGTTGAGGAAGTAGGCATGCCGCAAATCCGTTCCCGTCATCACGATTAATTTTTTATTTTTCATGGCCGGATGAAAGTGTGGGCCGTCACCCGATGCAGCAAGGGGAGGCGGACCGAAGAAAAAGGTTGCCGAAAGGGAAAGGTTTCCCGCCGAGGACCCTTCCGATTTCATTTCATTATAAAGCGGAAACTATTCCATTTTCTCAGTTTGCCGGGGACACCGCGTCTTCACAAAGCCACCGTGGCATAACCCCTGTGAGCGCAGGGACAAGGCTTGCCGTGTCCCGTTTTTCCCCGGACCCCAGGTGTCCCGGCCATCCTTTTCAGACAGCCGAAAACTGACAGGTTCACTCCACTTGGAAATATTGAAAATTCTTGTAAATCCCTGATTTCGAGTTGATGTTCCATCCTTCTTTTGAGAATACTTACTTTTTGCTCCGTTTTGGACTATAATGATTTGGTATACGTTGTTTAAAATCAATAGATTATAGCAAGTTTCGGGGCGGTTTGCCGCATCCCCTTTTTTGCCGGCACCCATACCTTTATTCTGCCATTGGTGTGGGTTTTTGAGAATAGGTTTTGACTCTGTTTGGAATTTATAAATTTAATTCAGGTCGAAGGGGGATGATGTCATCCGGTTCGTCAGAATGCACCATCCTTCCTTGAAAAAATTCCTGTGTGATGAAAGTGGTAGGAGGAGAACCGCATCATGATGTTTTTAATTTTCCGGACACTCGCACTCGCCGTTTTTCTGATTTCGTGTCTAGTCCATTCGGGCTTTGCCAGCGAGGGCCGTCCCGTGGCCCGCACGATTCTTGCCTTTTATAACAGCCAGGAAGAGGGCGATGTCCGAGCGACCCGAATTCACCGTCTGGCGGAGATGCCCCTGAACCACCTGGGTCTGGTGGTGAAATACCGGGATATCCAGCAACCTCTGCCGGCGGATGAAGAGATGGAAGGCGTGCGAGGAATTTTGACCTGGTTCCTCACGGACAAAATGCCCGATCCCCTGAAGTTCATGCGTTGGGGCGAACGCATGATCGGCCATGGCAGGCGGTTTGTCTTCATGGGCAATCTGGGTGTCAACCGGGATCGGAAGAACCGGGAAACGCCGCTCTCCGAAATCAATCGGTTCCTGGGAAGATTGGGATTGCGGACGGAGGACAATTGGAAGCAGATCACCTACGATGTTCGTTTGATTCGGAAAGACCCGGGAATGGTCGAGTTTGAACGCCCCTACAAGGGCGTGTTGCCTCCCTTTTCCCAAATCTGGAGGTTGGATGAAACCACCACTTCTTACCTGGTTGCCGGTTGGGGAAAGGATCTGGAGAACCGAAGCGATCTCGTGGTGATCGGGCCCCGGGGAGCTTACACCGCGCCGGGATACTCGTTTTTTGAAACGGGGGATTTTCTGCAATGGTATCTCAACCCGTTTGAATTTTTCCGCCGGGCCTTCGACACCGGCGGCCTGCCCAAACCCGATCCCAACACCCTATCGGGCCGGCGGATCTACTACAGTCATATCGACGGGGACGGGTGGCGGAACATTTCCGAGATCGAAAAATATAAAATCGATCATGCCCTGTCCGCGGAGGTCGTTCTCAAGGAAGCGCTGGAGCCGTTTCCGGACCTTCCCGTGACCGTGGCCCCCATTGCCGCCGACATCGATGAAGACTGGTTTGGAACGGAGGAATCGAGACGGGTGGCCCAGGAAATTTTTGCCCTCCCGCAGGTGGAGGCGGGCAGTCACACCTACAGCCATCCTTATTTCTGGAAATATTATGAGCACTATCGTCCTGAAAAGGAGTGGCGGGAGTTTGTTCAAAGGGAGAAAAAAGATAACAAGATGGTTCACCAACGGTACGCCCGCTATTTACCTCTTCCGGCGGCAAAAGGAGGACCCGGCCCGGCCGCTGATGAAACCCCCAACAAAAAGATCATCCCCGGTATTTATGAAATTCCCCGGGCCTATCTCGATTTCCCCTTTGACCTGGATAAGGAAATCAAGGGATCGGTCGATTTCATCAATGAACTTTTACCGCCCGGCAAGAAGGTGGAGATAGTGCAATGGTCGGGAGATACCTCGCCCTTCCCAGCGGCCTTGGAAAAAACCCATGAACTCGGGTTACGGAATCTCAATGGTGGGGATTCCCGGTTCGATCCCCAGTATCCTTCCCATGCCTGGGTTCCTCCCGTGGGGATCCAGGTGGGCGGACAGCTCCAGGTTTACGCCTCCACCAGCAATGAAAATACTTATACCGATTTGTGGGAGGGCCGTTATTTTGGTTTCAAACACCTGGTCTGGACCCTTCGCAATACCGAATCGCCCCGGCGCTTGAAACCCTTCAATATTTATTACCACATGTATTCCGGGGAAAAGAAGGCCAGCCTGAACGCCCTGTTGGCCAATTTGCATTTGGCCCGCGAACAGGAACTCGCACCCGTCACCACCAGCCATTATGCGGGCATCGCCGAAGGATTTTTTTCGACCCGCTTCGTGCGCACCGGTCCACGGGCATGGCGGGTCGAGGGACGCGGAGCCCTGCAAACCATTCGCTTCGACAAGGCGGCTGCCCTGGCCGTGGATTTGAAAAAATCCAGGGGAGTGATCGGGCTGCGGCATTATCAGGGAAGTTTGTATGTGGCGCTGGACGCGGCGGAGCTTTCCCCGGTCATCGTATTAAAGGATCCGCCAAACCCGGGCCCGAATCCGCCAGCCGATCGGCCTTACCTGATCCAAAGCCGCTGGCGGGTGTGGAAATTGGAGGTCCCAGCCCGGACCCGTGCGAGTTTCACCACGCAAGGATTTGGAGAAGGAACCATGGCCTGGAAAGTCTCCGTGCCGGGATCGTACCGGGTCGAACTCTCAGACGATAAGGAAATCCGGAAAACCGTCAGTGCCGTTGCGGGCGAGGACGGGGTCCTGGAATTCAAATTCCCTCCCCAGGCGCGGAAGCCGGTGCGGATCACTCTCCAGTGGACGGATGACGTGTTATGAAACAACAACAATATTGGATGTTTGGACTGATTCTTACCTTGGCCCTGGCTTTGGGATTGGTTTTGATTCCCCGTCAAACCGAACTGCCCTTGATTTACATGAAGGGGCAAAAATACGATTTGGCAAAACGGGAATTTGAAAAGCTGGCCGCCCGGGGAGACCTCACGGTTGCCGTCAGCGCTCCGTTGACCCAGTTGTATCTGTATTTCGGGGAAATCGATCAAGCCGTTTCCCTGATGAAGCGGTTCGTCAAAAAATATCCGAAAGACACAGAGGCGCTCAAAATGCTGGCGAAGTTATACCAGGATAACCTGATGATGGATGATTACCTGGCCGCCCTCGATGCGGTAAGCGCCCGGGAACCCACGGAAAATCATCTCCGGGAACTGGCTCAAGAGTATGAAAAAAAATCAAACCCCCAAAAGCAGTTAAAAACGCTTGAAACTCTCCTGAATTCCTACCCCGGCAAGGCTGCGGACTTCGTGACACTGGCCCAACTGCAAGCCAACGCGGGAGAATATGAAAAGGCCGTAAAAACACTGGAAACCCTGGAAGTTCACCATTCCCGTTCGGTTTCCATGGACACCGAGGATTTGCATCTCAGTTTGTTGATCGACCTGGAACGGGATGAAGATGCCGTCACAAGGGCCACCAAATGGCTGACCCACAAGTTTGATCCCCTTGCCTTGCGGCGATTTGTCCAATTGCTTCGGTTCAAGGGAAAGGATTTGCTGGGCCTCGAGCTATTGGAGGATTTTGAGTCCGAGGTGGAAAAAGATCCCAAGCTCCTGCAGCTTCTTATGGAAATACAAATTAAAAACGGTGAACGGGAAGAAGTGCTTGCAAGAATGGACAAACTTTTTTCGCTGGATGGGGAGTTGCCCGTGTCATTTTTCATCAACTTTCTTGAACTGGCCATGGAAGGAAGCGGCGATTCCACGGCGCCGGGGCTGGGAAACTCGAAAGCCGAAACAACATTGATCAAAAAGCTTCTGGAAAAATTTGGGGATCAAATTTTTTCCGGGCGTCCCTTGCTCGCCGCCGAGATCATGGTCCGGCTCAACAATGAACCCGCGGCGGTGCGCTGGATCAAAATCGCTTCCGCCCGAAATGATCTCACGCTGGAACAGCGGGTGGATCTCGTGGCCCTGTATTCTCGGTTGCCTCATTCCAGGGGGAAGGGGGCGTTATCCATCGACAATAAACTGAAAGACCAAATTCTCGCGGAACTGAAATCGCCCGGCCTTCCGGGGTCCCGCCGGGAAGAGTTGGTTTATGCCCTGCTGGATTTGAAAGCCTATAAATCGGCGCTTCCCCATTTGCGGACCCTGGCCAATAACCGGGGCGGGGATTGGGTGGCCGCCTATGAGGAAAGTCTGCAAAAATTGGGACGCCAGCGGGAATTGGTAAAATTCTGGGTGGAGCGGGTGAACCGCGCGGACCTTCCCGTGGACAGCAAACGTGAACTGGCGTATCAGATTCTTGAGACCCATCACAAATCCGCCGCGGTGGCGGTGTTTAAAAAACTGGCCCAAACCGCCCCACCGGAGAGTCCGGATGTTAAGCAATTGATGTATCTTTGGGGTCCGCGGCCGGGTCCGGAGGTTCTTAAATGGTTGGTATCCCGGTGTGAATCCTCCGTTGGAGACGCACGCGCCGCCTGGTTGCAACATTTGATTCTGGCGGGCGGGGCGAGGCAGGCGATCGACATCATGGGGAAGGCGGAACTTTCCTCTCCGCCTGGTGATTCGGTCTTCCAGACTTACCTTCTGGCCTGGGAGGAACTTCGGGACGGTCCGGCCTTTGCCAACGCCGTTCGGGAGCGGGTGAAAACCGAAAACGATCCGGATCGTTTGTCGCGTTACGCGAAACTCGCGGTGGACTTGGAGCAATACGAAGTGGCTCGCGCCGCCTACCAAAAATACATCAAAATGCGCCCCAAGGATGTGAAGGTGCTCCGGGAAATGGGAATCATGGCATTTAATGCCAACCGCCGGCAAGAGGCCCGGGTCTATTTCGAACAGTATTTGAAGCGGAAAGAGCACGACTGGCAAGCCAATTACAATTATGCCGAATCCCTTTTAAAGGAAGAAGGGGAGGCCCGGGCGGAAACCTTTTATCAGCGGGCCCTGGACCAGATCGAAAAAAATCCCAAACCCACTCAACCCATGCAAATCGCCCGGGCAAACATTCTCACCCGGTTGGGCCGGAAAAGGGAAGCGGCCGCGTCTTATGAAAACCTCATGAAAAAATATCCCGGCCATCCGGAAATCCGGGGCCAATTCCTGTACGCCCTCATGGAATGGGGCGATCTGGAAAAAGCGCAAAGGTTGTTGCTTTCATCACAGGGGATTTCTTCCTCCCAGCGGCCGTCTTCGAACATGCAATCAAAGTTATAGGGGCAGGATCGTTTGTTCCTTTATTGAATTTTTTATAGCAACCTTTAAAGAATGTTTGCTCTATGATTCGACGATTATTTTCCAAGGCTGTGGGAGCGGTAACGAAATCGAACCGGTTTCCCGTCTGGCTGCTGGCAGGCCTCATTATGGCACCCACCACGCACGCGAATGCGGACACCGTCAAGATCGGTCACACGGTGGAGCCGAACCGTTTGCGGGTTGTTTTTGAATGGGCCAAACCGGTCCCCTTGAAAGCCGCAGTGGATGATAAACCCCTGGTTTCCGTTGCCATGAAAAAGGGCCGGACCGTTGGCGTTTCCTCCCTGAAGAACGCTTCCCTCTGGGGACGGGAATTGTACATCCAATTCGGGCGGGGACTCCAAAATCCGGACCTGGAATCCCTGCGCAAGAAAACCGGGAATTGGATCGAATCCGTCCGCAACGGTTATGATACGGTGTTGATCCGCGTCCAGGAACCCTCTTCTTTCGGTGTATTCACCGACCGGAATAAGGTCATCCTTGAAATCACCAAATCCTTCGGGTCGAAAAAAGAGAAAAATGTTTCGGTGGAAACCTCATTGCTGATCAAGTTCGCCGAATCGGCGTTGGCTTCCAAGCGTCCCCAGTTGGTGAATGACATTCTGAAAAAGTATGGGGAGGATTTTTTATCCACGGAACCCATTTTGGCCGCTCGATTGATGCTGGCCTTGAAAAAGGAGTCCGACGCCCTTCGGTGGATCCATGCTGCTTCCCGGCGGACGAATTTAACTCTGGATCAGCAGGTCGATCTCCTGGGGCTTTACGGCCAGTTGGGAAAGACGGCCAAGATGGAAGGATGGCTGGAAAAAAAGAAACTGCTAGGGCATATCCTCCGGGAACTGGAGTCGCCGAACCTTCCCCAGGCCCGCAGGGAGGAACTGGTTTACTCTCTCCTGAATTTGAAAGCCTACGCAGCCGTTTTACCGTATTTGCGGACGCTCGCGAACTTTGTGGGAGGCGACTGGGCGGATACCTATGAGGACAGTCTCAAGAAACTGGGAAGAAAAGAGGAAATGGTAAAATTTTGGGTGAACCGGGTGAAACAGCCCGACCTTTCCGCCGAGAGGAGACGGGGCCTGGCCTACCAGCTTCTGGAAGCGAATCGCAAGTCCATCGCGGTGGCGGTGTTTCAGGAGTTGGCCCAATCGGCCTCCGCCGGGAGCGAGGACGTCAAGGAGTTACTTTATCTTTGGGGACCGCGTCCGGGACCCGGGGCCCTGAAGTGGATCGCCTCCCGGTGTGAAGCGTCCACCGGAGCCGAACGCGCCGCCTGGTTGAAGCACCTGATTCTTTCCGGGGGGGCGAAAGAGGCGGTCCGCATCGTGCAAAAGACGGGGTTCTCCGGTGAAACCGGCGATAAAGTGTTTTATGCCTATCTCAAGGCGTTGGAAGAGCTTCGGGACGGCCCGGCCTTTGCCGCTGCGGTTCGCGGCCGCGTGAAAACCGAGAACGATCCGGATCGTTTGTCGCGCTACGGCAAACTCGCGGCCGATCTGGAGCAATACGAAGTGGCGCAGGTAGCTTATGAAAAGCTTTTGACCCTGCGTCCCAAGGATGTGGAGTCGCTCCGGACCCTGGGTTTGATTGCCTCCTATGCCAACCATCAGAAAAAGGCCCGCGTTTATTTTGAACGCTATTTGAGCAAGAAGGATGGAGACTGGCAGGTCAACTATTATTTTGCCGAGGCCAACTTTTTAGAGCATCGAAAATCCGATGCGCAAAAATACTACGAGCGCGCCTTGAAAAAAATCGATGGTGGACCACGGGCCACTTTTCCCCAGCTCATGGCCCGGGCCAACATTCTGCACCGATTGAGTAAAGATGAGGAAGCGATTTCCGCCTATGAAAAACTGATGGAGCAACATCCCGGCAACAAAGAAATCCGGGTGAAATTTGTTTCCGCCCTCATGGATTTGGGGCAATATAATCGCGCGGAAAAATTGTTAATCCGTAAATAACCGCGCAGCCTCGAACATCCTATCCCCGTTTTAATTTTTTTGACCTCCCGCCGCTGGAACCTCTTGCGGCTTCCCTCCCCATGCACGGCTCTGAATTATCTTTTCAAAACTCATGAAAAACCTTTGATTATTAATCCATAATCTGTTAAAAAAGGACATCCAAAAATTGCCAAAATTGGGCGATTCCAGGTTTTGGGGAGCAGGGAGCTCTCCGGTGGATGAACCACCTGTCTTGAAATCGGCGCCTTCTTAGCGGGCCGGATGGATCCCCAAAACGGATTCAAGACCGGGTAGAGACATCCATTTGCTTTTTGGGGGAATGTGATAATCCATTTAAAAATAATGGTTTAAATGCCTTCCTGTTCGGCATGGGGATAGGGCGGGGAGGGGCAAATTTACGGGGTGTGACTTCATGGTTGAAGATACGGGGGGCAAAGCCGTCCTTAAAAATTTTTCAGTGAATCCGGCTCTGGCGGGCCTGTTGATATTCCTTCAGTTCCTTATCTTTCCGGCGTGGTGTCTTGCGGATTCTGTCGAGGTCGGTCACGAATTTCACGAAAACCACCTGCGAATCATTTTGGACTGGCCTCGGCCCGTGAAATTCACTGCCGAGGTGGATGATAAAAACCTGGTGCCGGTAATTCTCAAGGAGGGAGAGAAACTTAAGGAAACCTCTCTCCATGGGGAAAGTTTTATGAAGGGACGAAATCTTTTGTTGCGGTTTTCGCGTTCTCTGGAAGCGCCGCAGCTGGATTCTCTTCAGGGAATCGTTCCCGAATGGATAGAATATATCCAGAAAGGGTTTGACTCCCTTTTGTTCCATACCCCCGGTCCATCCTCCTTTCAGGTTTTCAGTATCGGCAACCGGCTCGTGGTCCAGATTACCCAAACGGCTTCCCGGGAGGCGCAGAGCGGTGAATCCATCGACGCGGAACTGCTCCACCTGGAATCCTCCCTCCTGTTGCAGACCAACAAATTTGAAGCCCAGGCCCGGCTCACCGAGCTGTTACGGGAGAATCCTGAAGATCCGCAGATCATGGTGGACTTGGCCGAGGTGGAGGAACGATTGGACCGTTGGCGGGAAGCCATCGACCTTTATAGCTGTGCCTTGCGCCGGAAACCCGGAGACAAGGATATCCTTCGGTCACGAAGCTATTTGCATGGGCAATACGGCCCACAAATCCGATTGGAACAATATTATCTCGATACCAGTAATGAAGAAGTGCAGCGTGTCACCAGCGTCATGGCCCGGGAAACGTTCTGCCGCAGTTACACGGTGGGTGTCAATTTTGAAAATCGATCCCTCGATGATAATACCGTCCGGCCGCGGATTGATGGAAGTCTTGGAGTATTTGAAGGCGATCGCCGGCGCTGGGGCGCTTTTGTAGAGAAAGCGCACGGTTTCGCTTTCACACGTCTTTCCCTTCTCGGTCAGGAAGGGGAACCCGGCGTGAGTCTTTCGCACAGACGCCAATTGCCCCTGGGGGTGCTGCAATTGAGAGGCGCCTACCAGGAACCGTATTGGGATTTTCTGGAAGGCATCGTGGACCAGGGGACCGCCGACCGCTTGCAGGCCCGGTGGGTTTACCGGGGGCACAGCCCGTTCATCGGTAAATATCGGGGCAAAAATAACTTCAGCGGCTCGCTGGGGTTCAGTTTGAACCGCTACGGGGTGGATGACGATAATGACGTTGCGGAATCCGTAAAAATACTCGCGGAAATCCGGTACCATCTATCCACTTTATTGGAAGGACTCTCGGTCGGCTATTCCTTCGACGCGGAATATGTCGACTTGACCGAGAGCCGCCTCGATACCACAGGCAGCAACTTCAATCCCCTTCCTATTGAGAATACCCAGGTGCAAACCTGGGAGGTTTCCCTGTCCCGGTTTGTGACCGATCAACTGCGTTTCGATTTGACCGCCGGTTACCTCTACGATAACCGGGTGGACAGTAAGGGTCCTCTTGTGATTTTTGATCTGGTCTACGATACCTTATCGAACCTGGAGTTGGGGATCAAAACGGAATTCAGCAAGTCCTCCTTTCGGGGCACCGATAACACCTTTTTCCAGGGTGGCGCCTTTTTAACCTGGAAACTCTGACCCTCTGGATAAATTTCGCAAAACTTTTCCAGCCGCCCGGGAAAAGAAGAAAACCAACCTTCCCTTAAGTTTCCGCTTCCCTTGTACGGCATCCCTGGATTTCATAAAAAAATCGATTCGCACTTCCTTTTTTCCTTTCTGAATATTCCTTCATCTGAACATGACTTTGTGATGCAGGTCATGCAATAACCGGGGTTCGCTCACAGTCTCCTTCGAAATGATTTGATAAATTGGTGTCTGCTGATTATCAATAACAGGTTTGCACCTGCAACCTTTCAGGAGTGAATATCATGAACAAAAAATTGGGGGCAATTTTTTGGGATGTGGTTTTTCTCACAGCCTTCGTAGTTGTTTTGACCGGCGCGGGATCCGTCCTTGCCGGTGGTTTGGAAATTGAGAGGCACGAGTCCTCGGGCATTATAAATTTAAATCCAGGAACGGAGCGGGGAACCATCACTCTCCCTCTTTTAAAAGGAACTCTTTCCCCGGGAGGGCAGGAAGTTTTATTTGTCATAACCGATGCGAGCGACAAGGATTTTGCGGCGAAGTACGGCACCATCCGTTCCGATGCCTTGGCGGATGCGCCTGACGCGGCGGTGGAATTCGCCATCTACGATAACGGCCAATGGACTTTCTTCCAGGACGGCGGACTCGTGTCGCGATTTGATACCAACGGCGCGGTACTGCCTCCGCTTGCCAATCCAGACTATTCTCCACTGAAACGATTTCTCTGGGAGGGAAAACTTGTGACCGCCAACGTCCCCTTCGTGAAATGGGGGGATGGACCCGGTCAGCAATTGATCGTCGATATCGGCGGGTGCGATCCTCTGATCCGCACAAATCCACCCTCACCCTTTTTTATCGGCGGGGGTCCCGCCGACGGTGTGGACTGTTCCACGGGCGACCCGGTGGATCGCTATAAGGGAGGCCAGGCGGTCGATATCGACCTGGAGAACATGACCGTCACCATGAAATTACACAAGGCGACTTTCAGGCATCCGGATGTCATTCCCTATTACACCGTTTTTGAAGCATCCAAAGCTCCGCCGGCAGGATTCATGGGAGTGATCCACTCCCCTAAATTGGGCAATATTGGCCGTTTCGGAGAAAATGACGCCGTGGGCCGGATCGCCCAATTCTCCAACGGGGTTCGTATTTCGGATGGGGGACCCAACCGGTTCCAGAATGGAATCACTTCCTATAGGGGCGGCACAAGCAGGACTTATACCCCCATGTGGCATATCACGTGGGTCTTTTTTGACTGCGACAACAATGGGGTATTTTTCATTCCCGACCGCAACGTGGGTGAAGGCGCCCAACCGCAACCGGGTTCCGAAGTTCCCCGTTTTGACCCTACCCATCCAGCGGCCTTTGATCCTTTTCAAATGTATGACAAAGGCGTCGATTGTCCGGGATATGCGGCCCTCGTCACGGGAAATTCCGATGGTTTTATTAAGGATTTGGGTCAACTGAAGGATCTGATTAGGGAGGGGAGGGTGATTCAAACCGAAGGTCCAGCGGGACTTCGGTTCGGCAGTGACTTGCAACCCCCCCTTATCGTCAACTGTCCCGTTCCCCTGACTGTCAGATAACCCAATCGGCCTTTTGGGGTTGGGAGGGGAACCATTCCCACCCGCCCCGAAGGCCACCGGACCTTCCAGGAACCGCAAAACCTGTTTTCCTCCCACGGAATTTTCCCCAATACCATTCGCTTTTCAATTCCCGGCCGACAGAATGGGTTGAGTTTTCTTGGGGAATTCCCTTCATGATAAAAAAAATTAACTAATTTTTACAATCGCCTGATTTTTTGGTCAAAATAATATCCGATTTCTCAATAATTTTGCCCATTGAATGGGGTAAACCATAAAAATTACAATAAGTTATTTGTATTTTATGGGTTGCCAATTGCGTTGAAAAACTGTACAGTTATTAAAATACACTTATACAAATTTAGCCAATAAATTTTTGTTTTCTGAAATTATATAATCAGCCCTGGGATTGTATTTAAAAATATTCTTGGGTTGGGGAAAGGTTGTATTTCCTTTAATGTGTCATTAGATGTGAATGTCAGGTGGCGGAAAGGGGAGGGCAAATTTCATTCAACCTGTTGAACGGCTTTTAATTATTTCCAAAAAACGGTTTTCTTTCAATTTTCCCATGGGGATTTAAAAATTGGTGAGGGCCGGGGAAGTACCTGTTTCTATGTTTAAATTCCGAATTTCCTTTCTAATTGAAATCAGCCTGCTCGTGGCGGCGGTCCTGGCTGCCGATCATTTCTTTTTCTCCGGGGACCGATTCTGGGGAATGCATCCCCACCCCTTCTTGTTCATCATTCTTTTGGTATCCGCTCAATATGGGACGTTTGAAGGTTTGGTGGCGGTTGTTCTGTGCAGTTTGGCCCTCCTTGTGGGAAACTTGCCCGAACAGACCATAACGCGGGATATTTATGATTATTTTTTCGTTCTCCTCGGCCGGCCCATGCTCTGGATTGGCGTGGTGATGGTGGTGGGCGGGTTCCGTGACCGCGGCCGAAAGGAACGGAAAGCCTTGAAGGAGAAACTGGACATTTCCAGGGATAAGGCGGATGTGTTCTACAAGGCTTTCCAGCGATTGGATAAAGAGAGAAACCGGCTCGAAACTCATCTTTCCGGACAGTCGTGTTATCTGCTTTCCCTGCACCAGGTGGCGCTGAATATGAAGGCCGTTGAACCGAACCATATCCTGGATAACATGTTGGACATCACTCAAACGGTCATGAAGTCGGAGAAATGTTCCTGGTTTCTTCTCAACAATTCGGTTTTGGAAGTGAATACGCAATTGGGATGGGGAATCGATGAGAACTATTCGCGGTTTTTTATTTCCCTGTCCTCTATTTTCCAGGAAGTGATAGGGCGCCACCGGGTCCTGTGTGTGACGAATGCCGAGGATGAAAAGATCCTCGACGGTCAAGGGATGTTGGCCGGTCCCCTGGTTCACCCGAAATCCGGCAAAGCGTATGGCATGCTCAAAATCGAAAAGTTGCCCTTCCTCAGTTTGAACCAGCCCAATGTAGAAACCTTCAAAATTCTTTGCGAATGGCTGGGCGAGCTATTTGAACCCACGATTCAATCGCTGCAGGAAAGGAACCAGACGGATTTAAAACCCGAGGGTCAGACATTCTCCGACAATTATTTTGAACGGTTATCCGAGTTTCTGTCCCACCTTGCCGATAACGGAGGATTTAAAAGTCATACCCTGGTGATACGCCAACCTCCCGAGGTATTCCGGGACAGGAAATTGAGGTCTGAAGTGGAGAAAATAATTCGAAACGCGGCCAAAACGGTGATCGAGAATCCGGATTTAATTTTCGAGGGACTCAAGAGCAATTGCGAATTCATCCTGGTTCTTCCAGACACTTCCCTGGAAGAAGCGCGAAGTGTTTCGGAGACGATCAAAAAAGCCTTATCCCAGGAACTGGAGCAAGCGGGAAAAGAAAAACTGAACTTTTCAATTTCCATCAACGCTTTGGGGGCGAAAGGGGAACTGGAACTTGAGTGCAAAGGTTGAGACAATGAATCCTTGCTCTCCACCGGCCTTCAGGGAGTGCGAGAGCCTATCGGGTGCCGGGCAATTCGTTTTGATCGCGGGTTCCGCGTTTCTGGTGGAATGTTTCGTGGTAGGGACGCTGTTCCGCGGTGAGTTGGAAGCGGGATGGGCGGCCATCGCCCACGTTGCCGTGGTGACCCTGCTCGGGCTTTGGGCCTGGCAGCTGTACCGCGGAGGGATTGGGGATCGCCTTCCGTTGCTTCTCACCTTGGGGACGGCGGTGTTGGGTCCATTGGGACCGGCGGGGGCTCTCCTGACCTTGGGGCTTTACCGTAGATTTGAAAAATCCGCCACCCCGTTTCAGGAATGGTATGACTCCCTGTTTCCTGATGCCGGAAACTCGGAATTCGACGAAACCTTCGAAAGGTTGTTGTGGGAGCAAAACCTAAATTTCCAACAGAATTCCGTCATTCCTTTCATGGACATCCTTCATTACGGGACCCAGCGGCAAAAACAAACCATGATTGTTTTGCTGATCAAGCATTACCACGGTAAATTCGCTCCGGTTTTAAAACAGGCCTTACTGGACGAAGACAATTCGGTCCGGGTGCTCGCCGCGAAGGGGATGGCCGAAATCGAATATGATTTCATGAAGCGTTTTATCGATATCCAGCGGGGGGAAGAAGGAATACAAAGGGGTGACGCGGAATGGTTGAAAATGCTGGGCAGCCATTATGACGATTATTTGTACAGTGGCATTCTGGATGATGTGCGCGAGGAGGATTACCGGCAACGGGCGATTAAGGCGTATGAAGGTTATTTGATTCACCGGCCGGATGACTCTGATATCCGCACCCGGGTGGGAAGGATCCTCATGCGCGGAGAAAAAATCGTCGAAGCCGCCGACTGGTTCGAGGATTGCATCAACCAAGGGATCAGAAGCCCCAGCATCCTCATTTGGTATTTCGAGAGTCTGTACCTTTTGGGACAATTTCAGAAACTGCGTGAGAAAGCCGCGATTCATTACGATGAACTCGAGAATTCCGCCAAGAAGTTCCCGATAAATGTTCTGGACGCAGTCCGTGCCTGGTCCCGCCCCGATCTGGCTCCCCCGGAAGAAATCGAAGCGGACTGGGGGGTGGACGGGGACGAGCCGGAACCGGCGGATGGCGATGTGGAGACGGAAGCTGCATGAATCCCAATCCATCACAGGCCGATGTTTGCCTGGTCCTCGAGGGGACCTATCCCTACATTGCCGGGGGGGTATCCAATTGGTCGCATGAATTGATCCAGGCTCTTCCGGAATTGAAGTTTCATCTCCTTGCCATTGTTCCTCCTAACGCCGACTTATCCCCGCGCTACCGTTTGCCCGGTAATGTGGAGGGGATCACCCACCTCGTGCTGCAACAGTTGCCGCTTGGCCGGTCCCGCATTTCCCAGGCCAAAAAATGGTTTGCCGATCTGGAGGAACCCTTGATGCGGCTCGAGTCCCATGGAACGCTGCCCCATCTGGCCCGTATTATCGAATTGCTGGCGCCCCTCAGGAAGACCTTGGGAAGAAAGGTTTTGCTGGATTCACCCGAGGCCTGGGACCTGTTGCTCAGCATGTATCAGGCGGATTTTCCCGGAAGCTCCTTCATCGATTATTTCTGGAGTTGGCGGATGCTTGTGGGGGGGCTGTATTCGGCGCTGCTTCCGGATCTTCCCCGCGCAAGGGTCTATCATGCCGTATCCACGGGGTATGCCGGGCTCCTGGCGGCCCGGGCGAGCCTGGAAACCGGGCGGCCGGCCCTCCTCACCGAACACGGAATTTATACGAATGAGAGGCGGATTGAAATTTCAATGTCTCAATGGCTCTATGAAAAACCCTTGGGGCGGTTGAGTGTTGATAAGTTGAGTAAAGATCTCAAGGATCTCTGGATCGATACTTTTAACAATTATTCGCGGATATGCTACGAGGCCTGCAGCAAGATCATCACCATCTTCGAGGGAAACCAGAAGTTCCAGACGGAAGATGGAGCGGACCCCGGAAAACTCGATCTCATCCCGAATGGAATCGATTATGCCAAGTTTTCCAAAATTCAAAGAAAAAAATCCGCGCGACCCACCATTGCCTTGATCGGCCGAGTGGTTCCCATAAAGGATATCATCACCTTCATCCGGGCCTGCTCCATTTTGCAGAAGAAAGTTCCGGACCTTCAAGCCTACATCATGGGTCCCATGGACGAGGACGAGGTTTATTTCAAGGAATGCCAGGAAACCATCAACTATCTGGGATTGCAGAATACGATCTCCTTCACGGGACGGGTCAAACTGGAGGATAAACTGGGTGGCATCGATGTGATAGTCCTTACCAGCATCAGCGAGGGGCAACCACTGGTGATTCTCGAGGCGGGAGCCGTCGGAATTCCCAGCGTCGCCACCAATGTGGGCGCTTGTTCTGAATTGATCCTGGGAAATGCCCTCGAATCGCCGTCATTGGGACCCGCCGGCTCGGTAACCCCCCTTTCGAATCCGGCGGCCACGGCAAGTGCCATCGCCCAACTTTTGACCGATGAGGGATGGTACCGGCAGTGCAGTGACACGTGCCGGGAACGGGTTCGCCTTTACTATAACAAGGGGGATCTCACCGATCGTTATCGGGAACTTTATCAAAACTATTTGCGCGCGCCTGAGTTGTCCCAGGCGGTGGAGGTCTGACGGCGATGGCGGGTATCGGTTTTGTTTTGCGCAAGTTGGTGCGTCAGGATAACCTGACGAGTATTTTCAGCGGCTACCTGTTCTCTGCCTTGATCACCACCGGACCCTGGCTGTTCACCATCCTGGCGCTGGGGGGCATCGGGTTATTCGGGGAAAAGTTTTCCACCCTTCAGGAGATGGCTGTCTTCCGGCTGGTCATCATTTATAATTTTTCCTTTTCCCTGGTTCTTGCCGGGCCGTTGACCATGGTGGTCACCCGTTATATTTCCGACAAAATCTATCTGAAGGATGTCCGGGAGGTTCCGGGGACCTTGTTTGGTTCCCTGGGGATATTATATGCCGTGCAGGTCCCCCTGGTTTTTTTCTTTTACCTGGGTTATGTGGATTTGAGGGATGAAATCGCGTTGGCGGCCATCGTCAATTATTTTCTCATCAGCGGCATCTGGATGGTCAGTGTATTTTTGAGCGCGTTGAAAGACTACGGCACCATCAGCGCCACTTTCGCCGTAGGAATGGTTACCGCCTTTCTGGGGGCGATTTACCTGGCACAGGGGCATCCTCATGAGGGGATATTGTGGGGATTCAACATCGGTCTGGGAATCATTCTGTTCTCGCTGATCGCCCGGATCATGGCGGAATACCCTTACCGGAATAACGGGATCTTCGGGTTCGTGAGCAGTATCAAACAATATTGGGACCTGGCCTTGTGCGGGTTTTGTTATAATTTGGGGATCTGGGTGGACAAATGGATCATGTGGTTTTCCCCGGCGGCCCAGGAGCTTAAAGTTGGTTTCATTTCTTATCCCCATTATGATACGGCCATGTTCCTCGCCTATCTCACCATCATCCCTTCCATGGCAATATTTTTTTTGAATATAGAAACCAATTTTTATGAGGTTTACCGTCGGTTTTTTCAGGATATCCAGGGTCACGCCACCTTCGAGAAAATTACGAAAAACCAGAAAGCGATCACCCGGAATCTCTTGGAAAGTTCCCGCAACCTGATATTCTTCCAGGGGATCATCTCCTTCCTGGCCATTTTTCTGGCCCCGGAATTATTTGAGGTGTTCAATATAAATTATCTCCTGCTGGGGATGTTTCGAATCGGCGTGCTGGGCTCGTTTTTCCAGGTTCTCTCGATGTTCATGTTAATCATTCTTTTTTATTTTGATTTCCGTAAAATAGCCCTGACCCTGGTTCTGTTGATGCTGGGCACCAATGGCCTGTTCACCTATGTTGGCATGAATATGGGATTTGCTTATTACGGCTACGGATATTTCATCGCTTCCATCCTTACTTTTGCCTTTACCTATTGTATTACCTTTTACTATATTGATAAGTTGCCCTACCGGGCTTTCGTGAAAAATAATTCGTCGATCCAATGAGGACCCGCCGGACAAGGAAGCCGGCCCCATGGAAAATCACGGGGACCCCAAAACGGCAACAGGTTGCGGGCCGTTCGTATGGATTCATGAATACGGGATGGTCCTTTCATTAATTAACAATGAGGCGTGGGAATGAATATTTTAGTGACCGGGGGGGCTGGATTTATCGGATCGCATATCGTGGATGCCTATGTTGAATTGGGTCACCGGGTGGTCGTCCTGGACAATCTGTCGTCCGGGAAAAAGGAGCGCCTGAACCCCGACGCTGTCTTTTACGAGTTGGATTTGCTGGATCCCGGAGTCGAGAAAATTTTCGGGGAGGAAAAAATTGAAGCGGTCAATCACCACGCCGCGCAAATTTCCGTGACGGAATCGGTCGCCGATCCCATTTACGACGCGCGAGTAAACATTCTGGGAAGTCTCCACCTGCTGAAATACGCCGCCGCCGCGGGGGTCCCGAAGTTCATTTTCGCGTCCACCGGGGGAGCGATCTATGGGGAGCAGGAAACCTTCCCCGCCGGTGAATCGCATCCCTGCCGGCCCTTGAGCCCCTATGGTATCGGCAAGTTCTGCGTCGAAAATTATTTGAGATTTTACCGGGAAACCCTGGGCCTGGAAACGGTTGTCCTGCGCTATAGCAATGTCTATGGACCCCGGCAGGATCCTTATGGTGAGGCGGGGGTGGTCGCTATCTTCTGTCAAAAATTCCTCGAAAATAAACCTCCCGTCATTTTCGGAGATGGCGAACAAACCCGGGACTTCATTTCAGTGTTTGATGTGGTCCGGGCCAACACCACGGTCCTGACGGAATCTATTCTGGGGACGTACAATATCAGCACGGCAAAGGAGACCACGGTGAATGCCTTGAGCCGGCATTTGATCCGCTTGTGCGGACAGGATCTGGAAGCCCAGTATGCCCCGCCCCGAGAGGGGGAACAGATGAGAAGCGTTATCGATTCCCGCAAATTTCAACAGGAATCCGGCTGGGTTCCTGCCGATTCCCTGGAAGAAGGGCTCCAGAAAACTTTCGATTATTTTTCCAGTCAAAAAGTTTGACCGGGCGACTGCCGGCGGTTCCCCTTTTCCGGGGAAAAGGGACTGTATGGAATGGAGAACTCAACCGTAATGATTTCTGATATATTTGGAAGGAATGGGGAGGTGCGTCTTTTGAGGAAATTGAGATCCCCAAGGTATGCTTCCTGGATCTAACCGGCGGCGGTGGAGGGTATGAAAAAAGCGTTTCGATTATTCTGCGCAGGGGGTATCTTCCTGGCCGTGGTTGTGCTCCCGGGAATTGCTTCCAACCTCATGGGTAAAGAGCGGGTTGGAAATATAAGTTGGCTGTATCAGTTGCAGGGGTTGAACATTCCTTCCGTTGCCCGTTCCGGATTCCCCCTGGTCGTCATGGATTACTCCATCAATGGTTTGGGGGTTAAACCCTTTTCCCGCAAAGCCATCCAGCAGCTTATCGATACCCATATCGTTCCCCTCGTTTATCTCTCTATTGGGGAAGCGGAAAATTACAGGTTTTACTGGAATAAAAACTGGGTCGACCCGAAAAATCCCAATCAGTTGACTTCCGAGGCTCCGGGCTGGCTGGGACACACCAATCCCGACTGGGAAGGGAATTATAAGGTCCGGTATTGGGACCCGGACTGGCGGGATCATTATCTCAAACCCTACCTGGACACAATTTTGGAGCAGGGGTTCATGGGGGTCTACCTGGATATAGTGGATGCTTTCGAGTATTGGGCCGACCCCGGCATTTACCGGGAGAAAACCGAGATCCGCTCGGAAAAAGACCCGGCGGGAAAAGAAGGGGAAGCCGCGCGCAGGATGATCGCACTGGTCAAGTGGATCGCCCGCTACTGCCGGACTCACAGTTCTTATGGAAAGGATTTTCTCGTCTTCCCTCAAAATGGGGAGCGTATTCTTTTATACGACCGCGACAGTTCATATTTGGACACCGTTTCGGGAATAGGGGTGGAAAGCACCTGGTATGGAAAGACTGTGCGGCTGTCGAGCAATGTGGTGAACGAAAGGTTGAGGCTCCTGAATAAATTTACCCGAAAGGGAAAACAGGTCTTATCCGTGGACTATGTGGACAGCGGCAATCATAAAAGCAAATCCAATTTGAGGCGCATCCGAAAATATATTTCCAAATGCCAAACCAGGGGATTCCGCTGTTATGCCGCCCGCGTCGATGCGGAACTCAAAGATATCAATGCAATACGGGGAATACAGCCTCTGGATCCATGACCGGGGTCAGAACTAGTTTTCAGGATTCGGGAATATCCCTTGACAAGCTTTTTGGGGGTTGGGTAATATTTCTGGAATTGTAAATCTGAAAAAGACCCCCTCATTTCCCGCGATGACAGGTGCGGTTTTGTGATTAGAAAGCTCTATTCAATGTAAATATGGAAGGTCCCTCCGTTTCACTGGCGGATCCTCCATTGCCATTAATCATTTCCATTCGCTCTGACAGACAAACCATCCGGGAGCAATTTCAGAAAGTTTTGGCTTGATTCCTGTGGGAAAGGCGGCGGGCTGGAAATGAGTCTGCGGGAAGGAAATGGAATTGGGGAATCCTTAAGACCCGGCAATGGGTCCCGGTTCATTATCTTTGAAGGGAAAAAGGAATGAAAGCAGTCATTTTAGCGGGAGGCTTGGGGACCCGGATTAGTGAGGAAACCGCCCTCAAACCCAAACCCATGGTAGAAGTCGGGGGAAAACCCATCCTCTGGCATATCATGAAAATTTACACTTCCCACGGCATCAATGATTTCATCATTTGTCTGGGTTACAAGGGTTATGTGATCAAGGAATATTTTGCCAATTACTTCCTGCATACGTCCGATGTGACCTTCGATATGGTCCGGAACAAGATGAAGGTGCATCAAAACAGCTCCGAGCCCTGGACCGTCACCTTGGTGGATACGGGAACGGAAACCCAGACGGGAGGAAGAGTCAAGCGGGTGAAGGATTATATTGGCGACGAAACCTTCTGCCTCACTTATGGGGATGGGATCGGCAAAATGGATATTTCCGGGGCCATCGCGTTTCATAAAAAATCGGGAAAACTGGCCACCTTGACCGGAGTGCTGCCCCCTGGCCGGTTTGGCGTCTTAAAGTTGGAGGGCGACCTCGTCACCACTTTCATGGAAAAGCCTTTTGGCGAGGGGGGGTGGGTTAATGGCGGGTTTTTTGTCCTGGAACCTGGCGTGATCGATTTGATCGATGGGGATGATACCATTTGGGAGCGTGAGCCCATGCAGCGTTTGGTCGCGAAGAAAGAGGTTGCCGTTTTTAAACACCACGATTTTTGGCATGGGATCGATACGCTGCGGGATAAGAATGTCGTCGACAAACTTTGGGCTTCTGGAAAGGCTCCCTGGAAAACCTGGTGAATGAAATGACCGGGACGGATTTTCTCATTATTGGCGGGGGAGTCATTGGCATCAATATCGCCCGCGAGTTGAAAAAAAGGGAACCGGAAGCCCGGGTGGTGGTGGTGGAAAAAGAACCGGATTGCGGGTTTCATGCCAGCGGACGAAACAGCGGTGTGTTGCATGCGGGGTTTTATTATTCCGCCGATTCCCTGAAAGCCAGGTTCACCCGAATCGGCAATCAATTGTTGACCGAGTATTGTGAACAAAAAAACATCCGGATCAATAAATGTGGAAAACTGGTTGTCGCGAAAAACGAGGGGGAACTGGCTTCCCTGGATGAACTCGTAAAAAGGGGGAAGAAAAATCGAATTCGGCTGGAGGAAATCACCGAAAAGGAGGCCCGGGAAATTGAACCCCGGGTAAAAACCCACGAACGAGCCTTGTTTTCCCCGACCACCTCTTCGGTGGATCCCCTGGAGGTGTTGCAGGCCATGAAACAGGACGCCCTCCAGGAAGGCATCCGTGTGGAAACCGGCGTCCGCTACCTCAAACGCGAGGGCAAAAAGGTGGTCACTTCCTCCGGGGATTATGAAGCCCGGTACGTGGTGAACTCGGCCGGATTGTACGCCGACCAGATTGCGCAGGATTTTGGTTTTTCCAGGAAATACCGGATTTTACCGTTCAAGGGGCTTTACCTTTATTCCAGTGATCCGAAGGGATCGGTCCGCACCAATATCTACCCGGTGCCCGATTTGAGAAACCCCTTCCTGGGCGTCCATTACACATTAACGGTGGATGGCCGGGTCAAAATTGGCCCCACCGCGATTCCCGCTTTCTGGCGGGAACAGTATTCTGGCGTGGATAATTTTTATCTGTCGGAATTCATCGAGATCATTTTTCGGCAACTGGGGTTGTTCACCAGTTCCAACTTCGATTTCAAAAAGCTGGCTTACGAAGAAATCCGGAAATATTCCAAATCCAGGATGGTATCACTGGCCTCATCCCTGATGCGCGATGTCAAAAGATCCAGTTACAGAAAATGGGGGAAACCGGGGATCCGGGCGCAGTTGCTCAACATCCGGGATAAAAAACTGGAGATGGATTTTGTTCTTGAAGGGGACCACGAGTCGCTGCATGTTCTCAACGCCGTGTCCCCGGCGTTCACCTGTTCCATTCCTTTTTCGCGCTATGTTTGTGATGAAATTCACCGTCTTTCAAATTGAGGAGAAACCATGCGGATCTTGATCACGGGCAATATGGGTTATATCGGGCCGAGCGTGGTCCAACGGTTGCGGGCCACTTATCCCGGCGCGACTCTGATGGGATACGATATGGGTTATTTCGCCCAATGCTTGACGCATGCCGCCTACCTTCCGGAGTGCCGGGTTGACGTGCAGCACTTTGGGGATGTGCGGAATTTTCCCGAGGATCTGCTTCCTGGGGTGGATGCGGTGGTTCATCTCGCGGCGATTTCCAATGACCCCATGGGAAAAGCCTACGAGGAGATCACCCTCGATGTCAATTACCGGTCGAGCGTGCGCATCGCCGAGATGGCCAAAGCGGCCGGGGTTGGAGCCTTTGTGTTCGCTTCGAGCTGCAGTGTCTATGGCGCCGCCGGGGAGGGACCCCGCACGGAGGATTCTCCGGTCAACCCCCTGACCGCGTATGCGAAATCCAAGGTCTTCACCGAAAACGGCCTGAAACCTCTCGCCGATAAGAATTTCAAGGTGACCGCGCTGCGGTTTTCCACCGCCTGCGGAATGAGCGAAAGGCTGAGGCTGGACCTCGTGGTCAACGATTTTGTCGCCTCGGCGGTGGCGACGAAAAAGATCGTCATTTTGAGCGATGGCACCCCCTGGAGACCCCTCATCAATATCAAGGATATGGCCCGGGCCATGGATTGGGCCATCCTCCGCGATCCGGCCGAGGGCGGCGACTTTCTAGCCGTGAATATCGGGAGCAAGGAATGGAATTACCAGATCCGCGACCTGGCCGAGGCCGTGGCCCGGGTCATTCCCGGCACCGAAGTCTCGATCAATCCCGATGCCCAGCCCGACAAACGATCCTATCAAGTGGATTTCAGTCTGTTCAACCGGCTGGCTCCCGGCCATCAGGTTCAGTATGATCTCCTGACCACGGTGACGGACCTGAAGGAGGGATTGGAAGCCATGGAATTCAACGATCCCGATTTCCGGGACTCTCCCTTCATGCGATTGAAGATGTTGTCGAAATTGGAATCTTCGGGATGCCTGGGCCCGGACCTGGAATGGAAGTTCGATCGGCGCCGCGTTTCGGCCGCGCTTTGAAAGGAAGACCGATTTGTTAAAGCCGGACCGGTTTTATATCAAGGTTGCCATTGGCAACCCTCCTTCGGAGATCATATGATTTTTTGCAAAACCCCGTTGGCGGATGCATGGGTCATCGACCTGGAGAAACATGAGGATGAAAGAGGGTTTTTCGCCCGCGCCTGGTGCCGGAAAGAATTTGAAGAAAACGGTCTGGACCCGCAACTGGTGCAGGCCAATCTTTCCTATAATAAAATAAAGGGCACCCTGAGAGGCATGCATTACCAGGCCGCGCCTCATCAGGAAATCAAACTGATGCGCTGTATCCGCGGCGCTTTGTATGATGTTATCATCGACGTGCGGCCCCAATCGCCGACCTACAAGCAAACCTTTGGCGTGGAACTGACGGCGGACAACCGGAAGATGCTTTATGTGCCCAAGGGGTTCGCGCATGGGTTTCAGACGCTAGCGGATCATACCGAGGCGTTTTACCTGGTATCGGAATTTTATGCTCCGGGATCGGAGCGGGGCATCCGTTGGAACGATCCGGCTTTCGGCATCCAATGGCCCCGAACCGATGGGATGGTGGTTTCCGAAAAGGACAGGAATTGGCCGGACTTTCAAGATTGATTTCTAATAAATTCATTCGGATGAATCATGATCATTATCGATAAGGCATTGCAAAAACGTAAAGAGGAGGGAAACCCCATCCGCGTCGCCATGGTGGGGGCGGGGTTTATGGGCCGTGGCATCGCCCTGCAGATCCTGTCCGCCGTTCCCGGAATGCGGTTGGTGGGAATCTCCAACCGCACTTTGTCCGAGGCAGAGCGCGCTTATAAACAGGCGGGCGTGGATTCGGTGAAACGCGTGGACACCACGGCTCAACTGGAAGAGGCGATCGAGCGGGGACAATACGCCATCACCGAGGACCCGATGGTTCTTTGCCAGGCGGAAAGGGTGGAGGCGGTGATCGAAGTGACCGGTGAGGTGGAATTCGGCGCCCACGTGGTCATGGAGGCGATAAAGAACGGCAAGCACATTGTTTTGATGAACGCGGAACTGGATGCGTTGATCGGCCCCATCCTCAAGGTATATGCCGACCGCCAGGGCGTAATCTTTACCAATGCCGACGGCGACCAGCCCGGCGTCATCATGAACCTATACCGGTTCGTGGACAGCATCGGTTACAACCCGGTTTTAGCGGGCAATATCAAAGGGCTGCAAGATCCCTACCGCACTCCGGAAACGCAAAAAGGGTTCGCGGAAAAACATCACCAGAAACCCCGCATGGTGACGTCCTTCGCCGACGGAACCAAGATTTCCATGGAAATGGCCATCGTCGCCAATGGCACGGGGCTCAAAATCGGCAAGCGGGGGATGTACGGACCCGAATGCGGCCACGTCAAGGAAACGACGGACCTGTTTCCCATGGACCAGCTTCTCAATGGAGGCCTCGTCGACTACATTCTTGGGGCCGAACCCGGTCCGGGCGTATTTGTCCTGGGGTATAACGAACATCCCATCAAACAGCAGTACATGAAAACCTTCAAGATGGGGGACGGGCCCATTTACGCCTTTTACACGCCTTATCACCTGTGCCATTTCGAAGTTCCCCTTACCGTGGCCCGGGCCGTGCTGTTCCACGATGCCGCGCTGGCTCCCCTCCATGAACCGGTGGTGGAGGTGGTCACCGCTGCAAAACGCGATCTCAAAAAAGACGAGGTGTTGGATGGCCTGGGCGGATTTACCTGTTACGGCATGGCCGATAACTCCGATGTTTGCCGCAAGGAAAATCTTCTGCCCATGAGTGTCGCGGAAGGGGTCCGGATGAAACGGGATATTCCCAAGGACCGGGTGCTGACCCTCGATGATGTGGAATTGCCCTCCGGCCGGTTATGCGACCGGATTTTTGCCGAGCAAAAAGAATATTTTCACATTAAGTAAAAAGGGGATTTAAGGACAGCGGCCCAGGGACCGGCCGTTGGATGAGGGAAATCGCGCGGGCCCGCGTTATTTCAAAACATCCATGGCGCGGGCAAAAGACAGAAACCAGTCCTTAAGATAAACGATCGCCACATAGCCCAGCGGGATGGCGGAAAGGACGGCTAAAAGTCCGTTTTGAATGTTTTCTGGCCAGGTTCCTTTTTTAATTTTCATAATGGAAATTCCTTTTGATGAGCAGACACCCTTCTTTTTGAGGGATGGCGCCGGGGTCAACCCTTCTTTTAAAAATTAAAACCTCATCGCTGTCGGCGCCCCCGTTGGAAACGAATTCCCACCCATTGATCTCCAGATCCCGGATCTTGGCGTGGACATCCCCCTGACGGAATTGGGGCATATCCAAAAACCAGTATTCCCACTCCATAACCCCTCCCGCTAGTTTAATTAAGGACTGCCTCCCATTTAAGGTGAAGCACACTTTGTGCCAAAACTATCTCATTGAAAAATAAGGAATTAGTGGCATGGAGGGGTGGAAAAGGGGATCCATTTTGCGATTTTTCATACACTTTTATACAAGAGGTGACGGCCCTGGCATACCGGGCCAAAAATAGGAAAGCAGGGATTGCCGTCATTTCCAGTCCCCGCCGGGGCCGGTGCGAGGGGAACCTGGGCCTGGAAAAATTTGCGTAATTTGACAGGCGGATGGCAAGGCTTTAGATTGAAGCAAGGTCCCCGCGAGTGTTCCCCCGTTCACCCTCGTCCTGGCGAAAGTGATAAGGATGTTTATGAAAATAAAATACATTGTTGCGGTTCTGGCTTCTTTTTTCATCTTTCCAACCCTGGTTTCGGCAAACCTGGGTCAATTGACCCTGGATAAGCTGCGGCTGGATTTCAACGTCTCCCTGGGCGACAGCGCCTGTGATGAATTATGGTCGTTCGATGCCGGAAAGGATGTCGCCGACCTGCGGGAGGAATACCCCTGTTACAACCGCACCGGGAAATATACCCTCACCCTGTCCGGACCTCCCGGTACCACCGTCACCCTTTTTGGGGAGTTTAATTATGGCAAGGGGAGGGGGTATCTCATCATAAAAAAAATGGATGACCAACCGGTCTGGATATTGGATCTGGAACCGTCTCAAAAGGCCAAATGGTTTCAATCGCCGGCCGAGCGCACCTCGGGAGCCTATGAGGCGTATTATCACCCCGCGCCGATTTTCAGGGAGCACGTTTCCTCGTTTAAATGGGGAAAATGGTGGACCGGTGAATCCCCGGTCGGTGGTCCAGCCAATCCCTGACCGGCCTAAAACACCACGGCACCCATCCCATGCGCCGTCTATATCCGCGGCCGTCCGCCAAGCCACCCACAACTAAGCGGAGCCCCTGCCGGCACCACGTCAGGCTTGGCCGTGGGCCAGCGCAAAGCCCCGGACCTCGCCAAGAAGATCAAGGTATAGCCATCCTGCAAGGTCATAATAAAGTTTTAATCTTTACATGGTTATCATTTAATGATAACTTGCTCTTATGAGTAGAAAGGGGCGTGACCGAAGCCTGGATATCCTTCTGGAACTCGACGGCCAGATTTTGGTGGTCGATCCGGCGGGAAAGTATTGGGTGAAGTTTTCGGTCAAGAAGGTGGAGCGGTCGCCTGAAAGACAGCACGGTCTCCGCTATTCGCTGACCTTGCATGATGAAACCGGGGATCGTTTATTCGGTTTCGACAACGCCCACCCGGTACAAACCAGCGTGGGACCAGGCGGAAAAAGCCGCAAGGTCCACGATCATAAGCACCGTTTCCATACGGTCCGGCCCTACGAATACAAAGACGCCGCTGCGCTCCTAGCCGATTTTTGGACGGCAGTTGACACGATCCTGAAGGAGAAAGGAATTATCTGATGAGTACGCTTAAGGTTGGAATTGCAAGTTATGAGGAAATGAAAGCCAGAACCATGGACATCGCCCGCGGGGATCGAAAGCCCAGGCGCGGAGAAGCTAAAATCTGGTTTACCTCCATGGAAAGCTTCGCCAAGGTTCTTTCCGATCGCAACAGGTCCTTGCTGAAGCTCATTGCCGAAGCCCAACCGGATTCTCTTTCAGAACTCGCTAGCCTTTCAGGACGAGCTAAATCGAATCTCTCACGCACCCTTCACACCATGGAACGCTATGGTCTGGTTCGTTTTAAAAAGGGGGCAGGCGGCAAGATCACGCCACAAGTCCCCTATACGGACATTGTGCTCGATGTTCCCCTTGGAAAATGAAGGACACTCCCTGTTTCTTCCAGTTCAGGTAATGGGAACGTTCCCGCACCCAGCCGCCACGAGATCGAAATTATTTTTGTAGATCGTTAACTGCACGCCTGCCAGCACCGCGTCCCGCCTGGCCATGGACCCGTACGAAGCCCCGAACCTCGCCAAGAAGATCAGGGTGTAATCATCACCCAAATCTCCACCCCGAATGTCGCTGCCTCATCCGACAGACTTTGGTGAAACATGATTTGCGCTTCCTATTCATAGCACGGTTTGGCACTTGTCATGTTACATATTACAATGAGCCATGATCGAGAATTTCCGGCACCGGGGTTTGAAAAGGCTCTACGAAAGGGGCGACAAAAGCCGATTGAGGCCCGATATCGCGGATAAGGCAGAGCTTTATTTGTCGGTTCTCGATAGTGCGGAAAATTTAGAGGAACTGGATATTACAGGATTCGGTTTTCACCCTCTCACGGGCAACATGCGTGGTTTTTACAGTGTCTTTGTATCCAGAAACCATAGAATTATCTTCAGGTTTGAGGAAGGCAAGGCATTTGATATTGATTTGGTGGATTACCCTTAGGAGGCAAACATCATGGCCATGAAACAACCCGTTCACCCGGGCAAAATTATAAAGCGTTGCATAGAATCCGCGGGGTTGAGTGTGACGGAAGCCGCAAAAGGTTTGGGCGTCACCCGGCAGACCCTATCAAGGGTGATCAATGCCAAAACCTCTCTATCGGCAGAAATGGCTATCCGTGTATCCAAGGCTTTCGGCAGTACGCCGGAACATTGGCTTAGAATGCAAATGGCGTATGACATGGCCCGGATGCGCGGCAAGGCGGCCAGCATAAAGGTTAAACGTTTCCCGGAAGCTCCTGCCGCCTTTACCTGATGCCATGAAATCCATCAACGCCATTTCTATCGAGGCATCCGATTGTTCGTTCAAATTTATATAGCGGCTTTCGGCCAATAGCAGACATTCGGCTCTGGGAGCCTTCCCGAACAATGCGGATCTTCTCTTCTAAGGAAAGTTTAACAGAAAATATCTCTTAGCTTTTTATCTCATATGGTCCACTTTTGGCTGACGTTAAACAAAATATTGAAAATTATTGAGTTATGTTTATAAAAGTATTTATTTTATGCTATTGACTAGCAATATGGCTAGCTTTCGGGGGGGGCAGGCCAGTTAGGCTAG
>JBHHVU010000025.1:0-41593 GCA_046754465.1 Nitrospinaceae bacterium
AAGGACCGTGAGGACAAGGGATTGGAAGAGGTGTTTCGGGATGTCTTCCCCATCGCCGATTTGAACATCAATGCCCGGATCGAATATATCGGTTACGAAGTGGGTGTTTGGGAGTGTGGTTGCGGTGAATATAAGGAGTTGGGAGGTCCGGGGGTTGTCTGTGAAAGTTGCGGTCAGGAGGTTTCCTATAATGAAAAGCATAAACTCAGCGAATGCCGGCAAAAAGGCCTGACCTATGCCGATCCCGTAAAGCTCATGGTGCATCTCGTTCTTTTCGACCGGGAGCGGATCGATGTGACCGGCCGGACCCTCAAGGGCCTTCTGGGGAAATATGTTGTCGAGGAGGTCAAGCATCCCCAGACGGGAAAAACTTTCATCCCCCCGCGAACGGAAATCACCCAGGAAGTCCTGGATAAGCTCCAGCGTGAGAAAATTTCCCAGGTGACCGTCAATTCCGTCCGGGAGGTCAAGGAACAAAAGATTTTCCTTGGGGAGATGCCCATGATGAGTTCCACCGGGACTTTCATGATCAATGGCGTGGAGCGGGTGATCGTGAGCCAGATGCACCGTTCCCCGGGGGCGTTTTTCTCCCATGACAAGGGCAAATCCCATATCAGCGGGAAAATTCTCTATTCCGCCCGAATCATACCGGACCGGGGTTCCTGGGTGGATTTCGAGTTCGATATCAAGGATCTGCTATATGTGAAAATCGACCGGCGGCGCAAACTTCCCGCCACGATCCTCCTGCAGGCATTTGGGATGAATAACAAGGAGATCCTGGAGACCTATTATCCGGTGGAAAAGGTGAATTTTTCTTCCCGGGATTCCGCTTTTTACATGAGCGCCAAGAATCTGTTGATCGGATTCAAGGTTCAGGAAGATATCATCGACCCGAAGACGGACGAGGTGGTTCTCAAGGCCCACAAGAAGGTGACCCCGACCGCCGCCAGGAAAATCGCCCGCATGTCGAGGTCCCCTAAAGTGGAAATCGACCCGGAAAGTCTGATCGGTCGGTTTCTGTTTGATGACATCATCCATCCCGATACCGGCGAAGTTGTTACCGAGTCCAATCAGGCGATTTCCGCCGGAACGCTGGAAGTCATCAAAGCCCATAACCTGCCGGAAATACGGATCCTTCATATCGATGAGGATTCGTCGGATACTTCCATCCGCGATACCCTGGCGGCGGGGAAGATCGATACCCAGGACGACGCCATTCGAGAAATATACAAACGCCTGCGTCCGGGAGACCCTCCGACCCCCGAAATCGCGAGGTCCTTGTTCCAGAACCTGTTTTCCAATCCCAAGCGCTACAACCTGTCCGTCGTGGGGCGGATGAAGCTTAACGAAAAATTTGGGCTGGATATACCGATCGATCACCGTCTGCTGACCCTGGAAGACCTGAAAGCGGTCATGAAATACATTGTGGACCTTAGAAACGGAATCGGTCAGATCGATGATATCGACCATTTGGGCAATCGGCGTGTCCGCGCCGTGGGGGAGTCCCTGGAAAACCAGTTCCGCGTTGGGCTGGTGCGGATGGAGCGGGCCATCATCGAGCGGATGTCCATTCAGGATCTGGAAGTTTCTATGCCGCACGACCTGATCAACTCCAAACCCGTGACCGCGGCGATCAAGGAGTTTTTTGGGAGCAGTCAATTGTCCCAGTTCATGGACCAGACCAATCCGCTTTCCGAGGTCACCCACAAACGGCGGTTGAGCGCACTCGGGCCCGGCGGGCTGACCCGGGAACGGGCGGGATTCGAGGTTCGAGACGTTCACCCCACGCATTATGGGCGCATCTGTCCCATCGAAACCCCGGAAGGACCCAACATTGGCCTGATCGCTTCGTTGAGCACGCATGCCCGCGTCAACGATTACGGATTTATCGAAACGCCGTACCGGAAGGTGTCCAAGGGATTCGCCAAAAGTGAGATCGAGTTCCATACGGCCTTGAAAGAGGACAAGTACATCATTGCCCAGGCCAACGCGGAGCTGGATAAAAACAACAAGTTCGTGAACCAGATCATTTCCGCCCGCAAGGGAGGCGATTTCATCCTGTCTCCCAGCGACAAAGTGGACTTCATGGATGTGTCCCCGAAACAGTTGATCAGCGTCGCGGCGTCGCTCATTCCCTTTCTGGAAAATGACGATGCCAACCGCGCCCTGATGGGCTCCAATATGCAGCGGCAGGCGGTCCCCCTGCTTCAGGCGGAGGCCCCGCTGGTCGGAACCGGAATGGAGGCCATCGTGGCTCACGATTCCGGCGCCGTCATCATTGCCGAAAATGATGGGGAAGTCATCAGCGCGGATGCGATGCGGATCGTCATTCGAACCGACGGTAATGGAAGCAGGAGTTCCAAACGAAAGCGGAACCGGCTCGTCAATTCGAATGTCGATATCTATACCCTGAACAAATACCAACGGTCCAACCAGAACACCTGTATCAACCAGAAACCCTTGGTGACTTCTGGAGTGAAGGTCAAGAAAGGTGATGTCATCGCCGATGGACCCTCGACCGACCAGGGGGAACTGGCGCTTGGCCGAAACGTTCTGGTGGCTTTCATGCCCTGGGATGGTTACAACTTCGAGGACGCCATCATCGTCAGCGAAAAGGTGGTCAAGGAGGATATTTACACCTCCATCCACATCGAGGAATTCGAAATCGAAGCGAGGGACACCAAACAGGGGAAAGAAGAAATAACCCGCGATATTTCCAATGTTGGTGAAGACGCCCTCAAAAACCTCGATGACAGCGGAATCATCCGCATCGGCGCTAAGGTCAAACCCAACGATATCCTCGTGGGCAAGATCACGCCCAAGGGGGAAACCCAGTTGAGCCCGGAAGAAAAACTCCTCAAGGCCATTTTCGGGGAAAAAGCCGGGGATGTGCGCGACACCTCCCTAAGGGTGCCGCCCGGTGTTCAGGGCACGGTGATCGACGTTAAAGTGTTTTCCAGAAAAGGAATCGATAAGGATTCCCGGGCTCTGTCCATTGAAGAAGAGGAAATTGACCGGGTCGAGAAAGATTTTAACGATGAAATCAAAATCGTTAAAACCGAAACCGAAAAACGCATCCGCCAAATGATGGCGGGCAAACAGGTGACGAAATTGGTCACCCTGGGTAAGGCCAGTTTCAAAAAAGGGGAAACCCTGGATATCGAGAATATCCAGAAAATCGGGTTGAAGGACCTCCTCAAAATTCCGGTGAAGGGCGTGGACCCCGCCGAGTTGCAGCAACTGGAGGAAGATGGCAAGGACCAGGTCCATATTCTCAAAACCATGATGGAAGAGAAAGTCGCCCGTTTGAAAAAGGGCGATGACCTTTCGCCGGGTGTCATCAAACTGGTCAAGGTCTTTATGGCCATGAAACGCAAGCTCCAGGTGGGTGACAAGATGGCGGGCAGGCACGGCAACAAGGGAGTGGTCTCCAGAATCGTTCCCGAAGAGGATCTTCCCTTCATGGAAGACGGAAAGCCCATCGAGCTGATTTTGAATCCCTTGGGAGTTCCCTCGCGGATGAACGTGGGTCAGATACTTGAAACCAACCTGGGAATGGCCGCCAAGGCTACGGGGACCCATATGGCGACGCCCGTGTTCGACGGAGCCAAGGAAGAGGAAATCCGCCAATTCCTCGAGGAGGAAAACTGTTCGCCGACGGGAAAAGTCAACCTGTATGACGGCCGGACCGGTATTCGTTTCAGACAAAAGGTCATGGTCGGGTACATCTACATGTTGAAACTGCATCACTTGGTGGACGACAAAATCCATGCGCGGTCGACCGGACCTTATTCCCTGGTCACCCAGCAGCCCCTGGGGGGTAAAGCGCAGTTCGGGGGGCAGCGGCTCGGCGAAATGGAAGTCTGGGCGTTGGAAGCCTACGGCGCCGCTTACACCCTTCAGGAAATGCTGACGGTGAAATCCGATGATGTGGAAGGCCGCAAACGCATGTACGAGGCGATTGTCAAGGGGGATACCCATTTGAACCCCAGCTTGCCGGAATCCTTCAACGTGCTGGTCAAGGAACTGCAAAGCTTGGCCATCGACGTTGAATTGATCGAGTCCGGCAAATGACAGGCACAAGAAATTTATTCCCTCCGGGGAATTCACGGAAATTTATCAATCCTTACTTAAGGAGATAAACCAGGTGGATAGCTTTACACTTTTTGAAAAGCCAAAAAATCCCATCATGTTCGATGCTATTCGAGTTCGCCTGGCCTCACCCGAAAAAATTCGTTCCTGGTCGTATGGAGAAGTCAAAAAACCGGAAACGATTAATTACCGGACCTTTAAGCCAGAACGGGACGGGTTGTTCTGCGCCAAGATTTTTGGACCCGTCAAGGACTGGGAATGCAATTGCGGTAAATACAAGCGCATGAAGCACAAGGGTGTGGTTTGTGAAAAATGCGGCGTGGAAGTCATTCTGTCCAAGGTCCGCCGGGAGCGCCTGGGCCACATCGAGCTTGCCAGCCCCGTCGCCCATATATGGTATTTCAAGGGCCTTCCCAGCCGGATCGGGCACATTTTGGATATCAGCCTCAAGGACCTTGAGCGGGTCATCTACTTCGAAAACTATGTTGTGGTGGATCCTGGCGAATCCGACCTGAAGACCGGGCAATTGTTGAGCGAGGAGGAATTCCGCCAGTTCGAACTGGAGTTTGCCGATACCTTTAAAGCCATGATTGGCGCGGAGGGAATCCTGGAGCTTTTGAAAAAAATCGAACTGGAAACCCTGTCGGCCGACCTCAAGGTGGAATTCACCGAAACCAAGTCGATCATGAATAAGCGGAAGATCTCCAAACGGCTCAAGGTGATCGAGTCCTTCCGTAAATCAGGGAACAAGCCCGAATGGATGATACTGCAAGTAGTTCCGGTGATTCCCCCCGAGCTGCGTCCCCTGGTTCCCCTGGATGGCGGGCGTTTTGCCACCTCCGATCTGAACGATCTCTACCGGAGGGTGATCAACCGGAACAACCGTCTGAAGCGGCTGCAAGAGTTGAAAGCCCCGCAGATCATCATCCGCAACGAGAAGCGCATGCTTCAGGAAGCGGTATCGGCCCTGTTTGACAACGGCAGGCGTGGCCGGACCCTGCGTGGTACCAACAAAAGACCCCTGAAATCCCTCAGCGACATGCTGAAAGGGAAACAGGGCCGGTTCCGCCAGAATCTGCTGGGAAAACGCGTGGATTATTCCGGCCGGTCGGTGATCGTGGTTGGACCCGAACTGCAATTCCGCCAGTGCGGTCTGCCCAAAAAAATGGCCTTGGAATTGTTCAAACCATTCGTTTTCAACAGGCTTGAACAAAAAGGGTACGCCGCGACCATCAAAACCGCGAAAAAAATGGTGGAGCAGGAACGTTCGGAGGTGTGGGAGGTCCTGGAAGAAGTGGTCCAGGATCATCCGGTGCTTTTAAACCGGGCGCCCACGCTGCACCGGTTGGGAATCCAAGCCTTTGAGCCCGTTCTTGTCGAGGGCAAGGCGATCCAGATTCATCCTTTGGTTTGCACCGCCTTCAACGCCGATTTCGATGGAGACCAGATGGCGGTCCATGTTCCCCTTTCCATGGAGGCGCGGATCGAGTGCAAATTGTTGATGATGTCCACCAACAACGTGTTGTCGCCCTCCAATGCCAAACCCATCGCCGTGCCCTCACAGGATATCGTGCTGGGATGTTATTACATGACCAAGGTCCGGGGGGGGATGAAAGGCGAAGGAAAGGTCTTTTCCAGTCCCAAGGAAGTGATCGTCGCTCACGACGCGGATGAACTGGACCTCCAGGCCAAAATCCTGGTGAAGGTCAAGGGCAAGCTCGAACAGACCACGACCGGACGTATCCTCATGGGTGAAATACTGCCCGATGAACTGCCGTTTTCTTTGGTCAACCGGTTGCTGGATAAGAAATCGCTTTCCGACCTTATCTCCAAGGCCTTTTTAATGATTGGCCGGGAGAAAACCGTGGTTCTCCTGGACAATGTCAAACGTCTGGGATTCCGGTACGCCACGGAGGCGGGCCTGACCATCTCCATGGACCAGATCCGTATTCCGAAAGCGAAATCCGAACTGGTGGGCAAAACCAACGAAGAGGTTCTCAAGGTTTACAACCAGTACCGCGATGGCCTCATCACGAACGGCGAACGCTATAACAAGGTCATCGACATCTGGGCCCATATCACCGAAAAAGTTTCCGAGGAGATGTTCCGCGAATTGGAGGAAGAGGACGAGCAGATCGTTTTTGGAAAGGAAGATGGAGATTTCAATTCCATATTCATCATGGCCGACTCCGGCGCGAGGGGCAGCGCCCAGCAACTGCGGCAACTGGCCGGGATGCGGGGCTTGATGGCCAAACCCTCCGGGGAAATCATCGAGACACCCATCACCGCCAATTTCCGGGAAGGGCTCTCCGTGATCCAGTATTTCATTTCCACCCACGGGGCGCGGAAAGGTCTCGCCGATACGGCGCTCAAGACCGCGAACTCCGGGTACCTGACCCGGCGGCTGGTGGATGTGGCCCAGGATATCATCATCCAGGAAGACGATTGCGGCACCCTCAAGGGCATCAAGACGAGTTCCCTCGTTGAGGCCGGTGAAATCATTCAACCGCTCAACGAAAGACTGCTCGGCCGCACCGCCCTGGAAGACGTCATCGATCCTTTCACCAACGAGGTGCTGGTTAAGGCGAATGAGCTGATCGAGGAAAAAGAAATCGAGTTGATCGACAACGCCGGCATCGAGAGTATCTGGATACGCTCCTGCCTCACCTGTGAATCGAAACACGGTATTTGCATCAAATGCTACGGCAGGAACATGGCCACCCTGGAATGGGTGGAAGTGGGCGAACCCGTGGGGGTGATCGCCGCTCAGTCCATCGGCGAACCGGGGACCCAGTTGACCATGAGAACCTTCCACATTGGCGGAACCGCCAGCCGGGTGGTGGAGCAGACCACGCTGAATACCAAGAAAGGCGGCATCGTTAAATACAGTGGGTTGCGCACCATAAAAAACCAACGCGGCGAAATCATCGTCATGAACCGGAACGGCCATCTCGTCATCGAGGATGAAAACGGCCGCGAAAAAGAAAAATACGCCGTGGTTTACGCCGCCAAATTGAAAGTGGCGGACGGACAGGAGGTCCAGGAAAACCAGACCCTGGTCGAATGGGACCCCTACACCAACTCCATTTTGACCGAGGTCGCGGGAACGGTTGCCTTTGGCGATATCGTGGAAGGGGTGACCATGAAAGAGGACTTCGATGAAATCACGGGTCTTTCCACCAAGGTGATTATCAGCCACCGCGATGAAAAGAAACAGCCTCGGATTTCCATCAAGAGCGAGAAGGGAGAAACCTTGCGCCGGTATATCCTTCCCGCGGGCGCCCACATCAGCGTGACCGAGGGGGATTTCGTCAACGCCGGGGATGTGATCGTCAAGATCCCCCGTGAATCCGCGAAAACCAAGGATATCACCGGGGGCCTTCCCAGGGTGGCGGAACTGTTCGAGGCCAGAAAACCGCACGAACAGGCCACCATCACCGAAATCTCCGGAAAGATCAAATTCGGCGGCTTCGTTAAAGGGATGCGGAAAGTGGTCGTGGAAAGCGACACCGGTGAGGAGTGCGAATACCTCATTCCCCGCGGCAAGCACATCAACGTTCATGAAGGCGATGAGGTGTTGGCCGGTGAACCGTTGATGGACGGCGCTTCCAACCCCCACGATATCCTGAGAGTGCTTGGAGAGAATGAATTGCAAAACTACTTGGTCAACGAGGTTCAGGAAGTTTACCGGTTGCAGGGCGTGGCCATCAACGACAAACACATTGAAGTGATTGTGCGTCAGATGCTCCGGCACTTGATCATCGAAGACCCCGGGGATACCGATTTCCTCATGGGCGAGCAGGTCACGAAAAAGTTGTTCAATGAAAAAAATCAGGTCGTGATCAAGGACAAGAAAAAACCCGCCAAGGGGATTCCGGTGCTTTTGGGGATCACCAAGTCCTCCCTGAGCACCGAAAGCTTCATTTCCGCCGCTTCTTTCCAGGAAACGACCCGCGTTTTGACCGAGGTGAGCATCAGCGGCCGGCGGGACGACTTGGTGGGTTTGAAAGAAAATGTCATTATGGGCCGATTGATCCCGGCGGGGACCGGGTGCCGGGCTTACACCGACATCCGCATCGAGGAACCGGAAATCGAGGAAATTGAAAAGAAACCGGAGGAGGTTCCTCTGGCCGTAGAATAAACCCTTTAAGGAGCGTATTTTACTTGACTCGGGTAGAAAGAGTGGATAAAATTACAAACTTTTCACGCCGCTTAAAAAAAATACAAACATTTGATTTTATTGACCCATTTCTGTGGTGGCCGAGCGCGGTGTTGGCGGATTCCGCCAAGAACCATTAGGGAGAGAGAGCATTGCCCACAATCAACCAGTTGGTAAAGTCCGGCAGGATGAAACCGGTCAAGAAGACGGCCAGTCCGGCCTTGAAATCCTGTCCCCAGAAACGGGGGGTGTGCGTGAGGGTTTATACCTCAACGCCCAAGAAGCCGAATTCGGCCTTAAGAAAAGTGGCGCGGGTTCGTTTGACCAACGGGATGGAGGTGACCACCTATATTCCCGGAATCGGGCACAACCTTCAGGAGCATTCCATTGTGATGATCCGCGGAGGACGCGTGAAAGACCTTCCCGGGGTCCGCTACCACGTGGTCCGCGGCTGCCTGGATACGCTGGGTGTGGAAAACCGCATGCAGAGCCGGTCCAAGTATGGGGCCAAACGGCCCAAGGCATCCTCTTGATTTAACGGATTTCAGAAAAAACAATCATGGCGAGAAGACGAGAAGCTCAAAAAAGAACGATCACTCCCGATCCCAAGTACAACGATGTGCTGGTGGGACGGTTCATCAACAATATTCTTCGAAAAGGGAAGAAGAGTCTGGCGGAGCGGATATTTTATTCGGCGCTGGATACGGTCGGCAAACGGGCCAAGGAAGACCCGCTCAAGGTGTTCCGGAAAGCCGTGGACAACGCCTCTCCCCTGCTGGAAGTGAGGTCCCGAAGGGTGGGCGGCGCCACGTACCAGGTGCCCGTGGAGGTCAAGGAAAACCGCCGGGTAGCACTGGGCATCCGGTGGTTGGTCCAGAATGCCAAGGGGCGGGCCGGGAAAACCATGGCCGAAAAGCTGACGGGAGAAATTTTGGACGCCTACAACAACATCGGCGGCGCCATCAAGAAAAAAGAAGAAGTCCACCGGATGGCCGAGGCCAATAAGGCTTTCGCGCATTACAGGTGGTAGCGTAAGAGATAAGACGGAAACCATGAGTAAAAAATTGCAATTGGATAAAAGACGCAACATCGGGATCATCGCCCATATCGATGCGGGGAAAACCACCACGACCGAGCGGGTCCTTTATTACACTGGCCGGAGCCATAAAATCGGTGAGGTGCACGAGGGAACCGCGACCATGGACTGGATGGAGCAGGAGCAGGAGCGCGGGATCACCATCACCTCCGCGGCCACCACCTGCTTTTGGCAGGACTACCAGATCAATATCATCGATACCCCGGGTCACGTGGATTTTACCGCCGAGGTGGAACGGTCCCTGCGGGTGCTCGATGGGGCGATCGGTATTTTCTGCGCCGTCGGCGGGGTGGAACCGCAATCGGAGACGGTATGGCGGCAGGGAACCAAGTATCAGGTCCCCCGCATCGGATTTGTCAATAAAATGGACCGCGCCGGGGCCGATTTCCTGGGGTGCGTGGAGCAAATCAAAACCCGGCTGAATGCCAATCCCGTTCCCTTGCAATTGCCGCTGGGGAGCGAGGCCGATTTCCGGGGGGTGATCGATCTCATCGAAATGAAAGCCAATGTGTATTCCGACCAAAAGAGCAAGGGGGAAGTTTTCGAGGAAGAAGAAATCCCGGCCGACCTGATGGACGAGGCCCGGCAATACCGGGAAGTCCTCTTGGAAGCTGTCAGTGACCTGGATGAGGCCATTATGGAAAAATATCTCGGAGGAGAGGATGTCTCCCCGGAAGAGATCGTCGCCGCGGTCCGCAAGGGCACCCTGGCGTCGGCCTTCACGCCCGTGCTGTGCGGCGCCGCTTTCAAGAATAAAGGGGTGCAACAATTGCTTGACGCGGTTATCCGTTACCTCCCCTCTCCCCAGGAAATTCCTCCCATTCATGGAACCAATCCCAATACCCAGGAAGAAGTCACGCGCAAGCCCGATTCCAAGGAACCCTTGGCAGCCCTCGCGTTCAAGATCATGACCGATCCCTATGTCGGGCAGCTTGCCTTTGTCCGCGTCTATTCCGGGGAGCTCAAGAGCGGGTCCTATGTGTACAATTCCAACAAAAACCAGCGCGAGCGGGTGGGGCGCCTGCTGAGAATGCACGCGAACAAAAGAGAGGAAGTCCAGTCCGTCCAGGCGGGGGACATCGCGGCGGCCATTGGGTTGAAGAATACCTTCACCGGGGACACGCTTTGTCAACAGGATAAGCCCGTCATACTCGAGTCCATCACCTTCCCCGAGCCGGTGATTTCCGTCGCCATCGAACCCAAAACCAAGGCCGAGCAGGAGAAGTTGTCCGATTGCCTCGTCAAACTGCTGCAGGAGGATCCGACCTTTTGCGTCAAGGTCAATTCCGAAACTAATCAAACCGTCATTTCCGGCATGGGGGAATTGCATCTGGAAATACTTGTGGACCGGATGCGGCGCGAATTTTCCCTGGACGTGAATGTCTCCAAGCCGCAGGTCGCCTATAAGGAGACCATCACCAAGACCGTGGAACATTCCTTTAAATACGTGAAGCAGACCGGGGGGCGCGGTCAGTATGGCCACGTTGAGATTCGCGTGGAGCCGAGAGAGCCGGGGGCCGGTTTCGAGTTCGTGAACAAAATCGTTGGAGGCGCTATCCCGAAAGAATATATACCCGCCGTTCAGAAAGGGATCGGGGAGGCCATGGAGCGGGGCATTCTTTGCGGATATCACGTGGTAGACGTGGGCGTGACTTTGCTGGACGGGTCCTATCACGAAGTGGATTCCTCGGAGATGGCCTTCAAGATTTGCGCGTCCATCGCATTCAAGGAAGCGTGTTCCAAGGCCGGTCCCGCATTGCTGGAACCGATCATGGACGTTGAGGTGGTTATCCCGGAGGAGTTCATGGGGGACGTCATCGGTAATCTCAACGCCAAGCGGGGAAAGATCAAGGACCTCGGCGAAAGGGCGGGAGCCAGGGTGATCCGGGCGGAGGTTCCCCTGTCGGGGATGTTCGGGTATTCGACCGATCTGCGCTCCGCGACCCAGGGGCGGGCTACGTTCAGCATGGAGTTCTGCAAATACGAGCAGATACCCTCCATGATCGCGGAAGAGTTGATCGCGAAAGCGACAGGAAAAGAAAAATTGGCGGTTTAACAAAAACTAACCGATGAAACACAATTTGGAGTAGACCAGTATGGCAAAAGAAAAATTTGTCCGGGATAAACCTCATTTGAATGTTGGAACCATTGGGCATGTGGATCATGGAAAAACAACCTTGACGGCGGCCATCACCGAAGTGTTGTCCAAAAAAGGACTGGCGGATTATGTTTCGTTCGACCAGATCGACAAGGCCCCGGAGGAGAAGGATCGAGGGATCACCATCGCCATCGCGCACGTGGAATACAAGACCGAAAAAAGGCATTTTGCGCACGTCGATTGTCCGGGCCACGCCGACTATGTCAAGAACATGATTACCGGAGCCGCCCAAATGGATGGCGCTATACTGGTCCTGAGCGCCTCCGACGGTCCGATGCCCCAGACTCGGGAGCATATTCTTCTCGCCCGCCAAGTCGGGGTCCCCAAGATCATCGTGTTCATGAACAAGGTGGACATGGTCGACGATCCGGAGCTGCTGGACCTGGTCGAACTGGAGGTTCGCGAACTGCTGGACAAATATGAATTCCCCGGAGACGAGATTCCCGTGATCCGGGGCAGTGCCCTGCGGGCGTTGGAAAATCCGGAAGATGAGGAAAAAACCAAGTGCATCTGGGAATTGATGGAGGCCCTGGATACTTATTTCCCCATTCCCGATCGTCCGGTGGACAAGCCGTTCCTGATGCCCATCGAGGATATTTTCAGCATTTCCGGGCGCGGCACCGTTGCCACCGGCCGAATCGAAACCGGCATCATCAAGGTTGGCGAGGAGGTGGAGATCGTCGGATTTCGTCCCACCACCAAAACTGTGGCCACGGGAGTGGAAATGTTCCGGAAACTGCTCGACGAGGGGCAGGCCGGAGACAACGTGGGTATTCTCTTGCGCGGCACCAAGCGGGACGACATCGAGCGCGGACAGGTTCTGGCCAAGCCGGGCACCATCACGCCGCATACCAAGTTCAAGGCCGAGGTGTATGTTCTCACCAAGGATGAAGGCGGACGCCACACCCCGTTTTTCAACGGGTACCGGCCGCAGTTTTATTTTCGGACCACTGATGTGACGGGGATAGCCACCCTGCCCTCCGGGGTGGAGATGGTGATGCCTGGAGACAGTGTTTCTCTTGAAATAACATTGATCACCCCCGTTGCCATGGCCGAGGGCCTCCGGTTCGCCATCCGCGAAGGTGGCCGCACCGTAGGCGCGGGAGTCGTGAATGCAATTCTGGAATAATGAACGATCAAAAAATTAAAATTAAACTCAAGGCTTACGATCATAAACTGCTCGACTGGTCAGTAGGCGAGATCGTCGAAACCACACGGCGCACTGGCGCCAAGGTGGTCGGTCCCATCCCCCTTCCCACCGTGAAGAATAAATGGACCGTTTTGCGTTCTCCCCATGTCGATAAAAAATCGAGGGAGCAGTTTGAGATTCGGACGCACAAACGTATTCTTGAAATTCTGGAACCCACCCCCCAGACCGTGGACGCGCTGATGAAGCTCGACCTGTCCGGTGGCGTGGATATAGAGATTAAACTCTGATCCCCGCCGGGGGATCCGTTTTGTTTTTCAGGTTTTGACGATGGACGGTTTATTGGGAAAAAAAATTGGGATGACCCAGGTCTTCTCCAAGGACGGCGCCTGTATCCCCGTTACGGTGGTGCAGGTGGAGCGGTGCGTGCCCATTCTCAAGCGTACCCGCGAGAAAAATGGTTACGAGGCTGTGCTGGTCGCCTATGGCGAACGAAAACCTAAACACACCAACAAGCCCCTCAAGGGATTTTACGATCATCTCAAAGTTGCGCCCGCGAAAATGCTGACCGAATTCCGCGATCAGGCTCTTAATGATGAAGATCTCGGCAAACCATTGGGAGTCGATATTTTTGGCGAGGGAGACCGCATCCACGTGATCGGAATATCCAAGGGACGGGGATTCGCCGGTGTCATGAAACGGCACGGATTTCATGGAGCCCCAGGTTCCCGGGGCACCCACGAGTCTTTCCGCGGCGGCGGCTCGGTGGGCATGCACACCTATCCCGGCCGTGTGTTGAAGGGAAAAAGCATGCCTGGGCGGATGGGCGGCAAAAAAATCCATGTCAAGAACCTGAAGATCGTCCGCGTCGACAGCGAGAATAATGTTCTGTTGATCCAGGGTGCGGTGCCCGGAGCGAACGGACGAGTGGTCCGAATCATAAAAGCCAGGAGTGCTTGAAACAATGCCGGAATTGGATTTGCTGGACCGAAACAATAAGAAGGTGGGAACTGTCGAGGCCTCATCAGCCGTTTTCGAGGCGGAGGTGAAAGAACATCTGGTGCAGAGTTATGTGGCCCTGCAACTGGCTTCCCGGCGACGCGGAACTGCGTGCACCAAGAGCGCCAAGGGCGACCTGCACGGTAGCGGAAAAAAGCCCTGGCGGCAAAAAGGGACCGGACGCGCCCGCGCCGGCAATACCCGGTCCCCCATCTGGCGGGGTGGAATGACCGTGTTCGGCCCGACCCCCAGGGACTATCGGTTCAAAATGTCCAAAAAGGCAAAAAAATCCGCCCTGAAATCAGTCCTCACCGACCGGATGCAAAATCAGTTGATCGCCGTCGTCGATAAATTGTCGCTGGAACAACCCAAAACCCGGGAAGGGGTGAAGCTTTTAAAGGACCTGGATTTGCCGGAAAAAACGCTTTTCCTCGTCTCCGGGAAAAATGGCAATCTTGATCTGGGAATGCGTAATATCCCCGGTGTGGATGTTCTCCAGGTGGACGGATTGAATGTTTTTGATCTCCTGGTTCACGATAAAATCGTTTGCACCCCGGAAGCCCTTAAAAAAATTGAGGAGCGATTGGCTTGATGGATGCCCACCGAATCATCGAAAAACCGTTGGTGACCGAAAAGACCACCGAAATGCAGCAAGATGGCAACTGGGTTTCTTTTCGCGTGCACATCCATGCCAATAAGATTCAGATCCGGCGGGCGGTGGAAAACATTTTTAGCGTCAAGGTCCTGCAGGTGAATACCGGCGTCGTACGGGGCAAGCGCCGAAGGTTCGGTAAAGCCATGGGGCAGACGAAAAATTGGAAAAAAGCCATGGTGCGTTTGAAAGAGGGTGACAAAATCGAGATGTTTGAAGGAGTTTAGGGGTTATGGCAATAAGGAAATTAAATCCCCGGTCCGCCGGGACCCGGTTTCAAACGATATCGGAATTCGAGGAGATCACCAAAACCACTCCGGAAAAATCTCTTCTGGTTTCCCTGTCCCGAAAAGGAGGCAGGAACAACCGTGGCCGGCTGACCTCGCCGAGGCGGGGAGGCGGTCACCGGAAATTGTATCGGCGCATCGATTTCAAACGGAATAAAGACGGTATCGATGCGCGGGTGGCGGGGATCGAATATGATCCCAACCGGTCGGCGAACATCGCTTTATTGATCTACACCGACGGGGAGAAGCGTTATATCCTTGCCCCCACTAAACTCGCGGTGGGCGACCGGGTTGCTTCCGGACGGGACGCGGAGATCAAGGTCGGCAACTGCCTGCCGCTGGAGAATATTCCCGAAGGCACTTTGGTGCATAACGTGGAGCTCCGGCCCGGCAAGGGGGGGCAAATCGCCCGGAGCGCCGGCAATTCCGCCCAGCTGATGGCGAAGGAAGGCAAGCGCGCGACCCTCAAGCTTTCATCCGGGGAAGTGCGCCTGGTGGAAGCCAAATGCCGGGCTACGGTCGGAACCGTGGGGAATGCCGACTATGAAAATATATCCTTGGGCAAGGCCGGGAGAAGCCGGTGGATGGGATGGCGGCCCCGGGTGCGCGCGGTGGCGATGAATCCGGTGGATCACCCCATGGGGGGAGGCGAGGGCAGGTCCTCCGGCGGCCGGCACCCATGCAGCCCCTGGGGGCAGATCGCCAAGGGATTGAAAACAAGAAAAGTCAGGAAAAAATCGGGAAAGTACATTCTCAGTAAACGCAAGAGGAAATAAAACCGTATCATCGATTTGAGGAAATTATGGCGCGCTCATTGAAAAAAGGTCCGTTCGTTGATCAGTCGTTGATCAAGAAAGTCGAGACCATGAATCGTCAAAATGATAAGAAGATCATTAAAACCTGGTCGCGCCGGTCTACGGTCACTCCCGATTTCGTGGGGCATACCATGGCGATTCATAATGGAAAAAAATTTATTCCCGTGTTCATTACCGAGAACATGGTGGGCCACAAGTTGGGGGAATTTTCACCCACCCGCACGTTCCGGTCCCATGGCGGCAAGACCAAAAAGGCCGCGACGAAATAAATCTTAAATGCGATTGATGGATTATGGAAGTTAAAGCGATACTCAGGCACACGCGCACCGCTCCCCGGAAAGCCCGGCTGGTCGCGGGGTTGATCCGAGGCAAAAATGTGAATGAGGCCATGAATATTCTGACCTTCACGCACAAGCGGGTGGCCCAGGCGTTCCAGAAGCTTTTGAAATCGGCCATCGCCAATGCCGAGGAAAATCACAAGGTGCTGGATGTCGACGACCTGTTTGTCAAGAATATCTGCGTGGACGAGGGGGTGACGTGGAAAAGAAACATGCCGCGGGCCCGCGGAATGGCCACCATGATACGCAAGCGGACCAGCCACATCACCCTGGTGCTGGACGAAAAACAAATTCCGGAGAAATAACATGGGTCAAAAAGTACATCCTTACGGGTTTCGGCTGGGCTATAACAAGACCTGGACCTCCAATTGGTATGCCCGGAAGGACTACGGCAAGTTTCTGGTGGAAGACATCTCCCTCCGGAAACATATAACCGAATCGCTAGCTCATGCGGGTATATCCAAGGTGGAGATTGAACGCTCCGCCAATCGGGTTCGGATCAATATCCACACCGCGCGGCCCGGGATCATCATTGGGAAAAAAGGTCTCGAGGTCGACAGGCTCAAGGAAGAACTCCAGAAGATGATGGCCGGGAAACAGGTCAACCTCAATATTAAAGAGGTGCGGCGGGGTGAACTGGATTCGGTGCTCATCGCCCAGAACATCGCCCTGCAGCTGGAGAAAAGGGTGTCGTTCCGCAGAGCGATGAAGAAAAGCGTCATCTCCGCCCTTCGCTTCGGCGCCAAGGGAATCAAGATCCGGGTGTCGGGCAGGCTGGGCGGGGCGGAAATCGCGCGTAGCGAGTGGTACCGCCAGGGCCGGGTTCCCCTGCATACGCTGCGGGCGGATATCGATTATGGGACCGCGTCCTCCAAAACCACCTTCGGCATCATCGGGGTCAAGGTGTGGGTGTACCGGGGGGATATCCTTCCCGATAAGGGAGCGGCGGCGCCTTTGCGAATGCAGGGGGGCAGGGCGGGAAAATCCTGATGGGTGCGGGGCAAAACCCCGGGGTCTGACTCCGTGATAGGGGTTGCCCCCGTTTTAGGAAAGTTTTTTGAGATAGGAGGAACGGCATCATGCTGATGCCCAAAAAAGTCAAATACCGCAAGCGTCAGAAAGGGCGGATGCGGGGCACGGCCTACCGGGGCGGGAGCTTGAGTTTTGGGTCCTTCGGGTTGCAGGCCACCGAATGCGGGCGGATCACCAACCGCCAGATCGAGGCCGCCCGAATCGCCATGACCCGTCACGTAAAACGCGGGGGAAAGATCTGGCTGCGGATTTTTCCGGATAAACCCATTTCTAAAAAACCCGCGGAAACGCGGATGGGAAAGGGAAAAGGAAACCCCGAATCCTGGATTACCGTAATCAAGCCGGGACGCGTTCTTTACGAAATGGAGGGAGTTCCGGAACCCGTGGCCCAGGAAGCGTTTCGCCTGGCGGCTCATAAGTTGCCCTTGGCGACCCGATTTATCACCAAATAAAACCAGTAACTCGGTATCCGGCCAGGAGGCCGGATGAATCATGAAATCAGAAGAAATCAGGGACCTCTCGCAAAAAGAGAGGGATGAAAAAATATCGGATTTGCAGCAGGAGTATTTTAACCTGCGGTTTCAGTTGGCGGCCGGAAAAATCGAGAACCCCAGCCGCCTGCGGCTGATCCGCCGGGATATCGCGAGATTAAAAACCATCCAGCGGGAAATTCGATCAAAAGAAGGCTCACAGGAACCCTTGAAAACCCAGAGCCCAAAGGCCGGCTGATGGCACTTTATAAGGTGGGAAGGAGAATTTGTTGAACAGTACGACTAAAAGAAAAACCCTGGCCGGGAAAGTGGTCAGCGATAAGATGGATAAAACGGTGGTAGTCAAGGTGGAAAGGCGGTTCGGTCACACCAAGTTCAAGAAAGTGGTCAAGACCACCCGGAAATTCAAGGTCCACGACGAAAAGAACGAATGTAAGTCCGGGGACTTCATAAGCATTTGCGAGACGCGGCCCTTGAGCCGTAGCAAGCGCTGGCGTTTGCTGGAAATCATTACGCGCGGCGGGGCGCGGGCGGAGCGGGGAAAGGCGATATGATCCAACTGAGAACCGTATTGGAAGTGGCCGATAATTCCGGCGCCAAGGTCGTCCAGTGCATTAAGGTGCTGGGCGGGTCCCGGCGGCGGTATGCGAGGGTCGGGGATGTGATCGTCGTGGCCCTCAAAGAAGTCGAGCCCCATGGGGCGTTGAAAAAAGGAGAGGTTAAAAAGGCGGTGGTCGTTCGCACGCGAAAAGAAATCCGCCGGTCCGAAGGCAGTTATATCAAGTTCGACTCCAATGCGGCGGTATTGATCAATGATGCCCGGGAACCCTTGGGGACCCGCATCTTTGGGCCCGTCGCCCGGGAATTGCGGGCCAAAAGGTACATGAAAATTCTCTCTCTCGCGCCGGAGGTGTTGTGATGGCGGCCACTCACAAAAAAATGAATTTGAAAAAAGACGATATCGTCGAGGTGATTTCGGGAAGAGAAAAAGGAAAAAAAGGGAAGATCCTGGTGACTTATCCCCTGGAAAACCGGCTTTGTGTGGAGAAGCTGAACATGTTCAAGCGCCACATGAAAGGGGATGGGAAAACCCGGCAGGCGGGAATCATCGAGCGTGAAGGCAAACTACATATTTCCAACGTTCTGCTGGTTTGCGACAAATGCGGCAAGGGCGTCCGCATCAAACACAAGGCGCTGGAAGACGGAAAGCGCGTCCGCATCTGCGTGAAATGCGGCGAAGTGATCGATAAGGTTTGACATGGCCAATCTAAAAACCTTTTATAACGAAAAGTGTAAATCCCAAATCCAGAAGGAACTGGGTTTGAAAAACGTAATGCAGGTTCCCCGGCTGGAAAAGATCGTGATCAATATGGGCTTGGGGGAAGCCCTGCAGAACGCCAAATTGCTGGAGTCGGGAATCGAGCAATTGAGATTGATCGCCGGGCAGATGCCGGTGGTGACGCGGGCGAAGAAATCGATCTCCAATTTCAAGCTTCGCGAAGGGGCGTCCATCGGCCTTCGGGTCACCCTGCGGGGCAACCGGATGTACGAGTTTTTTGAACGGTTCGTGTCCCTGGCGCTGCCCCGAGTGCGTGACTTCAAAGGACTCTCCCCCAAATCCTTCGACGGAAGAGGCAATTACACCGTGGGAATCCGGGAACAATTGATCTTTCCCGAGATCAATTTCGACAGGGTGGAAAAGATTAAGGGAATGAACGTCACAATATGTACCAGCGCAAAAACGGATGAAGAAGGAAAGTGCCTTTTGACCCATATGGGGTTACCTCTGAGAAAGTGAAAATCACCCCTCCTCAAGGGGGAGGGAAGAGACGGAAAATTTTATGGCGAAAAAATCATTAATTGCCAAATCGCAAAGAAAACAGAAATTCCTGGTCAGGGAATACAACCGGTGTAAAGTGTGCGGCCGGCCCAGGGCTTATCTGCGGAAGTTCAACATGTGCCGCATCTGCTTCCGGGAACGGGCGTTGTGTGGTGAAATCCCCGGAGTGACCAAGGCCAGTTGGTAGGGTGGTTGGAATCCGGTTCAACTTGTTCAGGAGTCGAATTCAAAAATGTCGATGACAGATCCCATAGCGGACTTATTCACGCGGATCCGGAACGGCCTGATGGTCCGGCATGACCGGGTGGACGTCCCCAATTCGCGGATGAAGACCCGGATAGTGGAAATTTTGAAGGAAGAGGGATTTATCAAAAACTTCCGGGTATACGAAGATAATAAGCAGGGAATTCTGCGGGTTTATCTCAAGTATAAGGATGAGCAACCGGTGATTCACGGAATCCGGCGTGTGAGCAAACCCGGCCGCAGGAATTACGTGGGCAAGGATGAGATTCCCCGAGTGCTCAACGGGTTGGGCACCGCCATCATCTCCACCTCCGGCGGCGTGGAGACCGACCAGGGTTGCCGCGAAAAAGGGGTCGGCGGCGAAGTGATCGGTTACGTCTGGTAGAGAGGACGGTATGTCAAGAATCGGAAAATTACCTGTCAAGATACCCCCCGGAGTGGATTGCAAATCGGAGGGCACGCTGTTTTCGGTGAAAGGGCCCAAGGGGAACCTGGAGCGCCACCTTCATGCCAACATGAAGGTCGAACTCAAGGACGGAGAAATCCGCGTGATTCGCCCGACGGACGGTAGATTGGACCGGGCCCTCCACGGGCTGACCCGCTCCCTGGTCTTCAATATGGTTCATGGAGTGTCCGAGGGGTATTCCAAACAGCTCAACATCGTCGGCGTGGGGTACCGGGTGGAACTCAAGGGCAAAAACCTGGTGCTCAACCTGGGATATTCGCATCCCATTGACTACCCCGCTGCGGAAGGGATCGAATTTGAGGTTGATTCCAAGAAAAATACCATCATCGTGAAGGGAATTGACAAGCAGAAAGTGGGGCAGGCGGCGGCTGAGATCCGAGGTTTTCGTCCGCCGGAGCCTTATAAGGGTAAAGGCGTTATGTATTCGACGGAAAGAATTCGAAGGAAGGCGGGCAAGGCCGCCGTGGGGGCCAAGTAGAATCCATGAAAAAAACAGAGAGGCAGCGTCTCCGGGAAAATCGCAAGAGACGCGTGAAATTAAAGATTCAGAAAGATCCTGGAAAACTCCGGTTGTCGATCTTCAAAAGCTCGAAACACATCTATGGGCAAATAATCGATGACCGTCAGGGCAGGACCCTGGTCTCGGTCTCGTCGCTTTCCCCGGTTTTCCGAGAAAAAATGAAAACCGGCGGCAATATTCAAGCGGCGGTCCTGGTGGGAAGTTTACTGGGGGAGAAAGCGGTTCAGCAGGGGATCCAGAAAATCTATTTCGACAGGAACGGGTTCATTTATGCCGGGCGCGTCAAGGCCCTGGCCGATGCCGTACGGGAAAAAGGAGTAAAAATTTAACAGCCGGGTTTTTGGAGCCCTTGCCGGATCCCTGAATTCGGGGAGGGGCTTCACCACCGTTGGAGGTTTCTTTGCAAGAACAGAAGAGTGAACAAAAACAGGAATTCGTCGACCGCGTGGTCCGCATCAACCGGGTGGCCAAGGTGGTGAAGGGTGGGCGCCGGTTCAGTTTCAGCGCCCTGGTGGTCGTCGGGAATCGTGAGGGGGAAGTCGGCTGGGGACTCGGCAAGGCCAATGAGGTTCCGGAAGCGATTCGGAAAGGGGTCGAGAAAGCCAAGAAAAACATGGTCACGATCAGTCTCCATGGTTCCACCATTCCGCATGAAATCATCGGCTGCTACGGGGCGGGCCGGGTGTTGTTAAAACCCGCTTCCCGCGGAACCGGGGTGATTGCCGGCGGGGCCGTACGGGCGGTCCTGGAAGCGGTAGGGGTTCGGGACATACTGACCAAATGTCTGCGCACCAACAACCCGCACAATGTGGTGAAAGCCACCATTCAAGGTTTAGCGAGTCTGCGCGATTCCTCACAATTCGCGCTCCTGCGCGGCAAACCACTCAAAGCCAAATCAGCCGAATAGGAACCATGATCAGACTATCAAATTTAAAGACATCCTCCGGGGTCCGGAAAAACAGGAAACGGATCGGACGCGGCATCGGATCGGGAACCGGGAAAACCTGTGGGAAAGGCCAGAAGGGGCAGAAATCGCGCGCCGGCGGAAACCCCCATCCCTGGTTCGAAGGGGGGCAAATGCCTCTCCAGAGAAGATTGCCGAAGAGAGGGTTCACCAACATTTTCAAAAAAGAGTACCAGATCGTTAACCTCGGCCAACTGGCTGTTCTCGCGGGGGAGGCTCCCGTTACCCCCGAAATCATGAAGGCAAAGGGACTCATCAAAAAACCGGAATCGGTCAAGGTTCTGGGTCAGGGGGACTTGACAGCCGCCGTCACCGTTCACGCGCAGAAATTCAGCAAATCCGCCGTGGATAAAATCGAAAAATCTGGAGGAAAGGCCGTTGTCATTTAAATGAGTGGCGCTGCAGCTTTTGGCAATATATTTAAAATCCCCGAGCTGAAAAGAAGGGTTTTTTTCACGCTGGGATTACTGGTGGTTTACCGGATTGGCGCCCACATCCCCACTCCCGGCATCAATTCCGCCGCACTGGCGGAACTTTTTGAGCTCGCCCGAGGAACCATACTCGGATTTTTCGATATGTTCTCGGGGGGCGCGTTGCGGCGGCTCACGATTTTCGCCCTGGGCATCATGCCCTACATCAGCGCATCCATTATCCTGCAACTGATGACGATCGTTTCCCCCTACCTTGCCCGGCTCAAGAAAGAGGGGGAGCAGGGGCAGAAAAAAATCACTCAATACACCCGCTATGGAACGGTGGTTTTGAGCATGATCCAGGGATCGGGGATCGCCGTGGGACTCGAAGCGATGAAGAGCCCGGGCGGATCACCCATCGTTCCCACTCCGGGCTGGTCGTTTCGTTTGATGACCATCCTGACCCTCACCGCCGGCACCACTTTTCTGATGTGGCTTGGCGAACAGATCACCGAACGGGGCATTGGAAACGGCATTTCGCTGATCATCTTTTCCGGAATCGTCGCCGGAACCCCCACGGCGATTCTTCAATCCCTGGACCTGATGGGAACGGGGGAATTGCCCGTCCTGTTGATGCTGTTCTTGCTGGTGCTGATGGTTTTCGTTGTCGGGGTGATCGTTTTTACGGAAGGAGGGCAGCGCAGGATTCCGATCCAATATGCCAAACGCGTGGTCGGCAGAAAGATGTATGGGGGCCAGAGTACCCATTTGCCCTTGAAAGTGAATACTTCGGGGGTGATTCCTCCCATTTTCGCGTCCTCCATCATCATGTTCCCGGCGACCATAGCCCAGTTTATCAGCCACCCGTGGATGCAGAGGGTCTCGGGCATGCTGACTCCCGGTCAGGTGCTTTACAGCATGATTTTCGTGGGGGCGATTTTTTTCTTTTGCTATTTTTATACCGCGGTCATATTCAATCCGGTGGATGTTGCGGATAATATGAAAAAATACGGCGGGTACGTGCCCGGAATCCGCCCCGGTTCCAAAACCTCCGATTATATCGACCAGATTCTTTCGCGGATCACTTTTTACGGCGCGGTCTATCTTTCTTTGATCTGCATTTTGCCGGATTATTTGATAAAATATTTTAACATTCCGTTCTATTTTGGTGGAACCAGTTTATTGATCGTGGTAGGCGTGTCCCTGGATACCATGCAACAAATAGAATCGCACCTCGTCATGAGAAGTTACGACGGGTTTATCAAGAAGGGTAGGTTGAAGGGCCGCCGGGGCTGATCCCATGAGGTTGATTCTTTTAGGGCCGCCGGGGGCCGGCAAGGGAACTCAAGCAAAGATGTTGAAGGAAAAATTCAATATTCCTCAAATCTCCACGGGGGATATTCTCCGCAAGGCGGTCAAGGATGATACGGAGCTGGGGGCCAAGGCCAAAACCTACATGGATCAGGGTCACTTGGTGCCCGACGATATCGTGATCGGTTTGATCAAACAAAGGATCAAGGAAGAGGACTGCCGGGAGGGATTCATCCTCGACGGTTTCCCGCGAACGATCGTCCAGGCGGAAAAGTTTTCCGAGACCCTGGAAGAAATGGATTTGAACATCGACACGGTGATCGATTTTGAGGTGGATTCGGGGGAATTGGTGGACCGGTTGACCGGCCGGAGGACCTGTTCGCAATGCGGGTCCATGTTCCATGAGAAATCGCGTCCGCCCAAAACCCCGGAGATTTGTGATTTCTGCGGGGGCCAACTTTACCAGCGCCCGGACGATAAGGAAGAAACCATCATCAAGCGGCTCGAAGTCTACCAAACGGAAACGGCGCCGCTCAAGGATTTTTACAGGAAAATGGGAAACCTGAAAACATTGGCGGGCCGAGGATCGGTCGATGAAATTTTTTCCCAGGTTTGCGCCATGGTGTCTTAATTATGTCTAAGGAAGAATCCATAGAAGTCGAGGGAATCGTTCTCGAACCCCTTCCCAATGCCATGTTCCGGGTGGAGTTGGAAAACGGGCACAAGATTCTCGCCCACATATCCGGAAAAATGAGGATGCATTTCATCCGCATCCTTTCCGGGGACAAGGTGAAGGTGCAGCTCTCCCCGTACGATTTGACCAAGGGACGCATCACCTATCGGTATAAATAAAACTGGAAAACAAGGAACCGGGTTATGAAAGTCAGGGCGTCGGTAAAACCCATTTGTAAAAAGTGCAAAGTGATTCGGAGGCGGGGAGTGGTCCGTGTGATTTGTGAAAACCCTAAACACAAGCAGCGGCAGGGGTGACCCTCCCGGCCGGGTTCCGTGCTTCAGGGTGAAGCGGCATCCCCCCCAGTAGATAAGGAGAAAATGTGGCAAGAATAGCAGGTGTAGACATTCCCAAGGACAAAAGGGCTATCATCGCCCTCACCTATATCTACGGTATAGGCAAATCGATGGCGAGAAAGGTGCTGGCCCAGGCCCAGGTCTCCGAGGATGTCCGGGTAAAAGACCTGACCGATGACGAAGTCAGCCGGATCCGGACCACCATCGATAAAGAATCCCAGGTGGAAGGGGACCTCCGGCGCGAGGTGAATATGAGTATCAAGCGGTTGATGGATATAGGCAGTTACCGGGGCCTGCGGCATCGAAAAGGGTTGCCGGTGAGAGGGCAGCGTTCCCACACTAATGCGAGAACCCGGAAGGGCCCGCGGAAAACCGTCGGGGCCCGGGCATCGAAAAAATAACCAGGAGGTAAGGAGTTCATGGAAAAAGGTAAACCGGGCCGGGGCGGACGCAAGAAACAAAAGACGGCTCCCGAAACAGGGATCGCCCATATTCGGGCGACATTCAATAACACCATTGTGACGATCAGTGATGTTTCCGGCAACGTCATCGCCTGGTCCAGCGCGGGAGCGCAGGGGTTCAAGGGTTCGAGGAAGAGCACCCCGTTCGCGGCGCAGGTGGCCGCGGATAAGGCCGCCCAAAAAGCCAAGGATATGGGCATGAGAAAACTCGAGGTTCATGTGAAAGGTCCCGGTTCCGGACGCGAGTCCGCCATCCGGTCGTTGCAGGCCGCGGGGATGGAAATTATCGTCATTCGGGACAAAACCCCCATTCCCCACAACGGTTGCCGGCCGCGAAAAGGAAGGAGAGTCTGATGTTAAACCCAAACCGATTGGAGATTGAACTTGGCAAGATATAGGGGATCCGTTTGTCGATTGTGCCGCCGCGAGGGCATGAAGTTGTTTTTGAAGGGTGAGCGTTGTGAAACCGCCAAATGCGCCATCGACCGAAGAGCTTACCTGCCCGGTCAGCATGGGCAGGGACGTAAAAAATTCTCGGAATACGGAGTCCAGTTGCGGGAAAAGCAGAAGGTCAAAAGGTTTTATGGCGTTTTGGAAAAGCAGTTCCGAATCTATTTTGCCTCGGCCGACCGAAAAAAAGGGGTTACCGGGGAAAACCTGCTTCAAACCCTGGAATTGCGGCTGGATAGCGTGATCTATCGAATGGGATTGGGCGCGTCCCGAAACGCGGCCAGGCAGCTGGTGAGGCACAATCATTTTACCGTGAACGGGAAGAGGGTTAATATCCCCTCTTATATTCTGAAACAAGGCGATGTCATCGCTCCCAATGAAAGAAAGCTCGGGAAGGCGCCCATAAAAACCGCCATGGAAAAAATGAAGGAAAAAACCCTCCCGCATTGGCTTTCTTTCGATATGGAAAAAAAACAAGGCATCGTTCAGTCCCTGCCTACGCGAGAGGACATCTCCATCCCCGTTGAAGAACAGTTGATTGTTGAGTTGTATTCGCGTTAACAGTTCTCCAGTCATTCGAATAGAATTTTCATTATTAACCGTTTTCTTTCTGGTTTGAACCCAAGAGAGCACGGGAGGCTCAATGTATTCCGCCCAAGGCATAGTCAAACCCAAACGATTGGAATTTGAAAAAAAGAATAAAACACCCTGTTATGGCAGGTTTATCGCTGGTCCGTTCGAAAGAGGGTATGGGGTGACCATCGGCAATTCCCTGAGAAGGATGCTTTTGTCCTCCATCGAGGGAGCCGCCATCGTCGGTGTGAAATTCGAAGGTATCTATCACGAGTTTTCCTCCATTCCAGGAGTGGTGGAGGATGTGACCGAAATCATCCTCAACCTCAAACAGGTGAATCTTAAACTGGAAGGGGAGAGCCCGAGCAAACGGATCTACCTGAAAAGGGACACGCCCGGAAATGTCACCGCCGGAGATATTACCACCGATCCGGATGTCATGATTTTAAACCCCGATCATCACATCGCCACCGTCGACCAGAATGGCCTGCTGGATATGGAAATGATCGTCCGCAAAGGAAGAGGGTATGTTCCCGCCGAAAAACAGCAGCTGGAAGAGGAATCCGTTCAGGTGATCCCCATCGACGCGATTTTTTCTCCCATTGAAAAAGTCAGCTACCTGGTGGAAAAAACCCGTGTGGAACAATCGACGGATTACGACCAGTTGGTGATGGAGTTGTGGACCAACGGGGGAATCACGCCGGACGACGCGGTGGCTCACGCCGCCAAAATCGTCAAGGACCACATGCAGATTTTCATCAACTTCGATGAAGAACCCGAACCCGTCCAACCCCAGGTCGACGAGAAGAAGCAGAAAATGCTCACCAATATGGCCAAATGCGTGGAGGAACTGGAACTTTCGGTGCGTTCCTACAACTGCCTCAAAAACGCGAACATTCAAACCATCGCCGAACTGGTTCAGAAAACCGACGCCGAAATGCTGAAAACACGCAATTTCGGCCGGAAATCCTTGAACGAGATCAAGGAAATTCTTGAGGAAATGGGACTGCACCTGGGCATGAAAGTGGATGCGGAAGACCTGAAACAGATCAACCAGGCCCGAAAAAAGAAAGAAATTGAAACCGACCTGATCGGGTAATATCGGGAATTAACCTTCCATTAAATTTCTGGAGATGCCTGAGACTCATGCGTCATTTAAAAGCCGGTAGAAAATTTGGCCGTACCTCCGCCCACCGGAAAGCCATGTTTCGAAATATGGTGACCGCCCTCATCGAGCGGGAACGGATCCGCACCACGTTGCCCAAGGCCAAGGAATTGCGGAGCAAGGTGGAAAAGACCATCACGTTGGGTAAGAAGGGCACCCTTCACGCCCGGCGCCGCGCGATGCGGACGGTGACACGGAAAGAAACGCTTCAAAAATTGTTCGGGCCCATCGCCGAAAGGTTTGCAGGACGGAATGGCGGCTACACGCGGATCATCCATATCGGCAACCGCCGCGGGGATGACGCCCCGATGGCTTTCATCGAACTGGTGGAAGCAGAAAATGAAAAATCCAAGGAAACGCCGGCCAAGCAAAAAGCCAAAAGCCGGCCCAAAAAAGAGGCCCCGCCCGCCGCCGATAAAAAGGGAGGCAAGAAAAAGGCGGCCCCGGCTAAAACTGAAACGGGCAAGTCCAAAAAAGCGCCCGCCAAAAAAACTGGAGAGCCCGCCCCCAAAAAAGCGTCCGTGAAAAGCAAAAAAACTTCCAGCCCAAAAGACAAATCCTGACATCCCCGGGAAGCATCCCTCCATCCCGGTGAGACCTGGACGGGAACCCGGCGCCTTGGAACCCCCTTCCCTCCCGGATATTATTCCTCTGGGAATCCTCCATTCGCCGGATACTGTGTCAAAAGGCCCGCTGACCTTCCATTCGATTCGGGGTTTTGTTTTTCCGGCAGGGTAATGGTGAAGGTGGTTCCGTGGTTGGGAGCCCCATGGGCCGAAATGTTTCCCCGATGTTGGAAGACGATTTTTTTGCAAATGGCCAGTCCCATGCCGCATCCTTCATAATCGTTTTTTCTATGTAACCGTTCAAACGGTTTGAAAATACGGTTGGCGTAATGAGGGTCGAAACCGATCCCATTATCCCTCACGCGAATTTTCCAGGTTCCGTTGCCATTTTTTGAACTGTCGAGGCGGATGTTGGGCGCCATCCCCTCCCTTTGGAACTTGAGGGCGTTGCCGATCAGGTTATAAAACAGTTGCCGCATTTGTTCACCGTCGGCCTCCAGAATGGGCAGACTTTTTACACGGACGGATCCCCCGGTTTCTTTAATCCTCGCTTCCAGGCCGCTCAAAACGTCCTCCACCACCCCCTTAAGGTCGATGTCTCGATAAGGTTGGGGGTGGGGAAAATTGCAGCAAGCCGAAAATTGCAGCAAGCCATCGATCAGTTGCCGCATCCGCGCCGCGGATTTTTGCATGCGGTTCAGGTAATCACGGACTTTTTTATCCTTTTTGGGGATGCTGGATTCCAGACGGTCCCCGAAAATAATGATCTTCCTCAGGGGTTCCTGAAGATCATGGGAAGCGATGAAATTGAAATCTCTCAGTTCCTGGTTGCTTCTCTCCAGTTCGGTTGCGGTGGCCTTGATTTTTTCTTCGGCCCGAATGCGATTGGTGATGTCGTGCCCGTATATATTGACATAATCGGTTCCCTGGAAAGGCCAGATCTGAAACCAGAAGGTCCTGTTATTAATATTGGTTTCAAACTCGACGGAAGAATTGAACCCAAACGCCTCCTGGATAAAAGGCTGAAACAAGTCTGGATCCGGTGCGTCCGTTTTATAGTTAAGGAAACGCAAGACCCGTACGGCTTGCGCGTTGGCGTAAAGCACCTTGCCGTTACGGTCCACCCGCAGAATGGGGTTGGGATTTTGTGAAGGAAATTGAAAAAGGCTTTGTTTTTTTTCTTCCGCTTCATGTTGCATCTTCCGTTCAAAACGATAAAAAGAAACCCCAACGAACAACGTCAACAGAAAACTGCTGCCGATCAACAGGATCTGCGTGAGGCGGAAATGGGATAAATCCTTACCCATGATTTGTTGCAGGCGGGTTTCCACCTCGTCCGCTTCTCTTAAGAACTCCTCAAATACCGCGTCATACCGCTGGTCGATATCGGTGCCGGCCCCGGAGGTTTCTTTTGTTTTCAATCGTTTTTGGGTGATCGCCATGAACTCGGCGAGTTTTTTCCGCACCTCCTGGATCTTCAGCCGCATGGCCCTGTCGTCCAGGGGGATGAAGATTCCCTCGGAGTTGGTCCCCCCTTCCAGCATGGCCCGGGCGTACCAGTCCGATTGCTCCAAGTGCTTCCAGACCAATTGCATATCCTCGTTCCGGTCCCCGCTCAGAATTTCCTCGAACCAGAGATGAGCAATGGCCGCCTCCAGTTTGATCTCCATGGCGGCGTCGATCAATGGAGAGTAGACACGATTCATCCGGTCTCCCAAGTGGAAACTGTAACCAACCATCCCGGCGAATAACAACCCCATTCCTCCAATAGTCAGATACATCCACCAGGAGGGGGTGTTATTCTTCAATTCGCTGACGATAATCTCCCTGGGTTCCATACAATCCGGTTATTTAAACGGGGAAGGAATAATATTTACCTGATGTTATTAGCCTTGCAAGGTCCCCCAAGGGGCAAGGGAAAAGCCAGCCTTTCATTTAATGGAAGCGATTTGTTTGGTGAACATTCCCGATGGGCTGGCATAGAACACCTCATTTCCATTCACACTATCCTCTGAAACGTCTTTATAGATGAGATCCCAATGACCGTCTTCATTGATATCGATGGCGTAGAAATGCGGATGGGGCCCGGTAATATAATAGAAATTGGTGCTTTCGTGTTGGATGAGGAAAATAAATTTTCCCGGCCACTGGCCTTTAATTTTTAAAGGATCTTTTTCGCCGAAATAGGCTTGTATGACAATGCGGAGGGAAAAGAAATCGGCTATGCCGTTTCCATCGAGGTCATAACTGATGAGAATGTTTCCGTTGGGGCTGACGTCCCAAACCATCCGGGTTTCCAGCTGGGGTTCAGCGACGAGGTAGGGATTGGCAACGGTACGGCTGGGAACGAGGATGAGGAATGCCATTATAAATATTATTGATTTGTAGGAATTCATGGCTCATTCCTCTTTCCTGATTGTTTCCAAAATTCCGCTTTTTTACATCGGGTGGTTCCTTTCAAAAATAAATTCACCAATAAAGCTACAAGAAACATGCCATAAAATAAATGCCAGCCCGGGCGAGTTCCCTAACTTCTGTCAAATAAAGGGATAAAAAAATTCGGGGCTTTGAAAATCGGAATCCCGTCACGGGATTAGGGGGGAACAATGTGCTTTTTTTCAGACAGTTGTACGAAAATACCGGCTGGAAAATTCCCCATGTTTTTCAGGGAAATTGAAACTCCAGGGGAAGGTATCAAGACTTGCCGGGGGACTCTTCATGGGTAATGGGGCTTTCCCGGACGGGAACCTCCCTGTCAACGGATTTCTTTCCGCGCTTTCCTTTTGGGTTTAAGGGTCGGCCGGTTGGGGGCCGGGTGGCCGGGGACGGTATGAAAAGGGGTTCACCACCCGAGCAGGGGGAACAGGAGGTGATATACCGCTCCAACGGCAATGCTAAGATAAAACAATATTCCAAAAATGTTCCAAAGTCTGTCTTTCAGGGGCTGCCTGGGGGAAGCCGCGGTGGGGGTGCCGGTTTTGGGGGTTGAAATTGTCACAGGTATCCTTTCATGGAAAGCTTTCGTCCAAAATGAGATGATGGGAAAGAGTTTAGTCCAGTATTGCCCCCATTCTATAATTTTCCTGGTGAACCACAAACTTTTTTTTTAGAAGGGAGCACACATGGTCTTTACCTGCCGGGCTCCGGAAGGGAAATAAAATTTCATGAAAAGAGCCCCATACCGGCCACGGGGAAGGCGCCCCCTCCAGCCCGCTTGCTGAAAGGGGAGCGGCGTTGAATCAATGAAAGGATGGCGATGTGAGAGTAAACCTGGTTGAACTGATTGGTGAGGATTGCCTTTCCCTGGATGAGGGAGAAAAATTGTATCAAGCTCTTTATCCCGAAATAAAAAAAGGCAACCCGGTGGAACTGGATTTCACCGGCGTGAAAAGTATCATAACTCCATTCCTGAACGCATGCTTTGGAAAATTGCTGGAAGGTTTCGAAAAAGAAACCCTCATGGAAAAAATAAATTTCTGCCATATTTCCACGGAACAGCTTAAAAAGGTCAATCAATTCATAGACGGGGCCGACAGGCGGGGAACGGATACCACCCTCCGTGAGATGATGACCGATATGTTCGAAGAGGACGAATTGGGGGAATCCGGCTTGTAGACAAAGGCAAAGGGGTCAATTTCATTAATGGGGATGCAATGGATTTTTTCGGGGGCGGCCCCGGGGAAATTTCTGGTCCGATGGCATCCGATCAGGAGCCCAACTGGCGGATGGCTTCATAGACGACGATGCTCACCGCATTGGCGAGATTGAGAGACCGGACGCGCTCGTCGTATTGGGGAATCCGGTAGGTTTGTCTGGGATGGGCCTTCCGCAAATCCTCGGCGAGGCCCTGGGTTTCGCTGCCGAAAAACAGATACGATCCTTCCCGGAACCGGTGCTCGAAAAAAGAGGTCTCCGCCTTTGTTGAAAAATAGACCGTGGGAGCGTCCGCCGGAATGGACTCGAAGAAAGTTTCGATGTTTTTGTGCCGGGTCACCTTCACATGCTTCCAATAATCGAGTCCCGCCCGCTTGAGCTGTTTGTCGCTGATCTCGAAACCCAAAGGTTCGATCAGGTGCAAAACGCTTCCCGTCGCCAGACAAAGTCTTCCAATGGACCCGGTATTAACGGGTATTTTGGGTTCAACTAAAACAACGTTTAGATTGTGGGGCATTGTGGATGATTTGTGTCGGCCGGCGGTCCGTAAACGGGTTTCCATGAGGATGATCCGGGTTCCGCCGGGCGGAAATTTCCTGCGTGTTTAACACCTCCCCAAACAGGGAAGGGAGGGACTCTCCGACTGAACGCCCTGATTTGCAAGGCCGAAATCCTGTTTGGATCCCAATTGCGGCAAACATTATATCCTGATTTGCCTTGAAATAAATCCATGAGATTGCCCTTGCGGATTCCTTTTTCAGAAAAGCCGGGGTGACCTCCGCCGGATTGAGAGCGGGCATGAATTCCTCCTTGGTTGCGGCAGTTTAATATTGGCACTTCATGGCCTCAGGCCTATATTGAGAAAAGATGAGGTGCGATTAAACAGGAACTCCTTGCCAGGGAAGTCCCTGTAAGAAAAAGCGATCTTTCTCCGCCTCCAGGCGCCTGGAGGAAGGCCAGGAAAAAGGAAGAAAGCGCGAAAGGTTTCCGCTCCCGGCGGTGGGGTATGCGAATTCTCTTTCCGGCATCCGTCATTTTCATCTAAGGAAGAAGGTGAGTTTGGCTTTTCTTATCTTAAGAGACAGGCAACAAAAGTCCAACTTTTAAGGGAACATCCTCTGATCAATAACGAACATCTGGTTTGGGGCTGGGAGGAAAATATCCGTCCCGGATTATTATTAACCGGAAGGAGGTTGTCCATGATGACCAAACACATCCCCCATCACTATGCAAAAGAGGATAACAACCGTTTGGAGGAAATTGGCGATTATATGACATCACCGGTTCTGGGTATCGATTCCCAATCTTCGGTTCAGGAAGCCGCGAAGTTCATGCATGACAAAAAGGTGGGTTCGCTACTCGTGAAGGAGAAGGGTGAGTTCGTGGGCATTGTCACGGAGACCGATCTGACGCGCCAAGTCCTCGCCCAGGGCCTGAACCCGGAATCCACCACGGTGGCGTCGGTCATGAAGGCGCCCATTTCCACCCTCGACCGGGCCAGACGGGTGGAAGAGGCCAATACCTTCATGGCGCAAAAAAAAATAAGGCATCTGGGAGTTACCGAAAACGGGCAAATTGTTGGGATGATATCCGTAAAGGATCTGGTGTCTTATTTCGCCAATCCCCGGTTACGCACTTGGTAAAAATGATGCGAGGCGGTGAGGGGTTCTGGATGGATCGCGGACTCGAAAGAGTTGGTGGGCGACTTAAAATTTCAAAATCCTTTAATAAGGAGTTCTTGCTATGACCAGCAGTGCATTCCAAAACTTGACACCCGACGATGATCCTATATTGAATGAAATCGGGGACATCATGAGTACTCCCGTATTCAGTATCGACCATCAGGCCTCGGTTCAGGAGGCGGCGCAGTATATGCACGCCAGCAACGTGGGTTCGCTTCTCGTCAAGGAATATGACAAATATGTGGGTATCGTGACCGAGACGGACTTGACCCGCGAGGTTGTGGGAAAAGGGCTGAACGCGGAAACGATTCAGGTATCCGCCATCATGAAAAAACCAATACGCAGCATTGACCGTTTCCTTCCGGTGGACGAAGCGAACAAATATATGAGTAAAAACAAAATTCGTCATTTGGCGGTGACCGAAGAAGACCAGATTGTCGGAATGATTTCCGTCAAGGACCTGGTGGGTTACTATGCCCGATCGACCTTTCGGATGGAGGAGTGAATTTCCTGCCGCCCAAGCGCCGCGGACTCCGGAGGGCATGACGCGAACCGCCGGTGCCTTCCCCAGGATGAGGCCGCTTTAACATCGGCCGATCCCGTTTTAAAGTTCAAGGAAATTCCCGGCCGGGGAAGGGCATTTATCGGGGGTTTCCATTAGGGGGTTTGGGGCGGATGCGTTTTATCCACAGGGAGAAAGGATGCTTGTGGGTGCCGAGGTCAAAAAGAGCAGGCAGCATGAATAAGGCGCAAATGGTGCAGGTGATGATTCCCAGTTCCACCACCGTGGCGATAGAGCGGATGCCTGCATGGGATGCGATATTCAGGCTGGCGTAGCCTGCCAGGCTGGTCAACGCGGAGAGGAGAATAGCGCTCCCCGTTTCCTTGACGGACCTCAAGGTGCCCCCCTCGGGATAATCCAGAATGTGATGCCCCAGATAAATGCAATGATCGATCATGATCCCCACGATGGAAGGCAGCATGACGAAATTGATGAAGTTGAGTTTGACATGAAATACGGACATCAGGGCCCCCGTCAACGCCAGACCGGTGATCAGGGGGAGAAAGGTTTTTACCGCCAGCCTCACACTTTGCAGATCCAGTATTAGAATCATCAGCACCAGCCCCATCGCCATCCCCATGGCCCGCGGACCTTTTAGTTTGACCCAGTCCAGGATTTCCGCGGCAAGCAGGTTCTCATTCAAGATAGATGTGGAAATATCTTTTTGAGCCAGGTTTTCCTTCAGGGCTTTGATCTCATTTTCCAACTGATAAATATTTCGAACATCAAAGAAATTTTTGTCGGCGGGGGAATACACCAGAACCATGTACTCATCCTGTGCCGTGAATTTATTGACCAGAGTTTTCGGGATGGCCGCTTCGTCGAACGGTTTCGCTAGAACCAACCGCTGAAGTTTTTGAAAACGGGGTTCTCCAAGGGACAGGCGGATGATATTTTTCTCTTTTAGAAAGAACTTACGGATGCGTTCCAGAACGTCTTTTTTGAATTCGTATTCCTTTTTGCTGAAAAGGTTCAACGAGTAATACTGGCCCAGGGTGGAAATTTCACCGTTCGACTTTTTGATTTTTTCCAGGGCCTGGTGGATGTAAAAAAGGTTTTCCTTTTTGGGCGTGAGGATCACCGTGGGGGAGAAGGCGAAACCAAAATCTTCCGTGGTTTTGGTTTCATAATCCGCGGCGGGGGAATCCCCCCGCAGTTTCTGGAAGTCATATTCGAATTGCAGGCCGGGGATCAGAAACAGGCTGCAGGCCAGGGTGATTATGAACAGGCCGGCCAGAAAATAGGGCGTGCTTGAATACAGGTTGGAAATATTCAAGGTGAACATCCTTGGCCTGGGTTTGCGCAGCCAGTGAATCTTGTCGTAAAAAAGCACTTGGGCCGGGAAAACGAAGTAGTAGGTGATGAACGCAGATACGATTCCCAGGACAGCGATTTTACCGAATTCGGAAAAACCCTTGAACTCCGAAAAAATCAAAATGGAAAATACGCCAATGGTGGTCAACATGGCAATGACGCTGGACCGGCCCACCTGGGTCATCACCAGCTCCAGCGCTCTGGGAATAGGGTGCCCTTTGAGAAGCTCCTGCTTGAACCGGATGTACAAATGAATTCCGTAATCAATGCCCAGGCCCATGAGAATGGCCACCAGAAATCCGGAGATGATATTGACGTGCCCGATGATCAATTGGGTCAGCGCGAAAGTGTATGTGAGAGACAGCATAAGAGGGACGATGATGAGTGGAATGGAAAATCCGGACCGGGTATAAAGGATGATGATGAGGGTGGTCAGAAACGCCGCCAGCAGAACCGATTTTTTCAGATCCCGGACGATGATCTGGTTTTCTTCCAAGCGCACCATCAGGGATCCCGTCAGGTTGATCCGGAGTCCGGGGACATGCCGATCCAGCTTCAGGGACTGGATGGCTTGTTGAATGGAATGGACGAAACTTGAGGTGAAGTCGGTATTGGTGACGGTTCCCCGCGGTTGAACAAAAATAAAGTAATTGATCTGTTTGCGGCCCTTATAATAAGGATTGATCTCGTCGAAAAAGTGATACTCATCCGATAAAGTCTGGAATTTTTTCGGATTGAAGGGTTCCCCCTCCTCCGGAAAAAGTTCCGTCAATAAATTGCGGGCGTACTCCACCGCGTCCCTCAACAAGGATTCAAGAGCCAGCAAATCCTGCCTGGAAATCAGATAGAGTTGACGGTGGTCCAGGAAGTTCATGGGAATCTGGGAATCGACATACCGGACGCCGGGAATTTTTTCCAATTCTTGGGTCAGTTTTCGGATGATGCGGGGGGCGTCCTTTTGGCCGATCCCTTCCAGCACCAGAACCAGGGGACCCGATCCGCCTGTTTTGCTGACCACTTCGTTGAATTCTTTAATGAGGTCCAGTTCCTGTGGCAGGAGATTATCCATGCGGGGGTTATACTTCAATTCGGAAGAGATTTTAATGGACAGCAGGCTCAAAAGAATCGCCAGGGCCAGAATGGTGCCCGGGAATTCGCAAGTGATGTTTTTAAAACACCATTTAAGCAAGAGTTTCATTGCGGATCACGAAATGATGAAAGAGCAGGGTCAGGATAAATTGAATACCCAGGAAAAGTACCATGAGCGGTAAAGCCGCTTTCAGGATGCCCGGAACCGCGAGCAGGATAAAGAGGAACAACACGAGATCCGGTCCGTTCCACCGCCACACCGCCGTGAGCGGTTGGATGTTATGGAGGTAAAGGGTTCTTTGTTTTCCGGTTGATAGGGCTTTTGCCGCAGCCGCTTCCCGTTCTTCGTCAAAGCCAGCCAGGGAGTCCCAGCGGCCCTGGAAGATGAGGCGCTGGGTCTGGAGGTAATAAAAATAGAGCACGGAAATTCGGGATCCGGTTTTCTTGAAATTTCGGTAAGCCTTTCGGATGTCCTCGAGGGTCGCATCATTTCCCTGTTGGATGATCGATGTCAGGGTCTGCTTGCAATAGTCGTAGGCGATGGCCTTCAAAATGGTCAGCACGGTGAGCCCCGCGAGGGGTAGGTAATGGTCGCCTAAACCCCTCATCATGCCGAACACCACGGCTAGGTAAGCGATGTAACCCGCGATGCCGTCAAGGATTCTTCCCCATTCACTGGCGCAGCCCTTGGCGCGCGCCAACTGCCCGTCCACGCAATCCAGAATGAGGGTAACCTCCAGCAGCAAACCTCCGGCAACCATGGCCGGTTGTGTTCCCAGGCTGAACATGTAAGCCGACGCCAAACCGAATAAAACCGAAGCGTAGGTGACCTGGTTGGGAGTGATTCTTGTATTCTTCAGCCATGGGACGAGACGGCCCGCCAAGGGAATATGGATATAGCGGTTAACCGGTTCCACCAGGTCCGGAAGAATATGGCTGGGTTTCCCGGGAATGGTCACGGCCTATATCCATTGATGTTTTTTATACCAGTCCAAGGTTTCTTCCATGCCCTTGCGGAGATCGTAGTGGGGTTGGAAATTGTACTGGGCAAAAAATTTTTTTGGCGATGCGGTCCATGAGCTTTGACGAATATCGATCATCCGTTGCCGGTCCAGCAGGGGAGCTTTCGCGGTGAACATGGAAACAAATTCCAGACCAAGGGCGATCAGGGTCAAACCCCCCTCCGGAATGACGATGGTTTTCGGCCGGGTTTTTAAAATGTCCGCCACGGTATGAACCACGTCGGTCCAGGCATGGGCCTGGCCGTCGGTGATGAAAAAAATATTTTCCTTTTCCGGCGGGCGGGTGGCCGCGCGGACCATGGCCCGAACCAGGTCCTTGATGTAAATCAGGGAGACCTCCCGGGCGGAGTTGCCCATTTGCACGTTCCATCCCCTATCCATGGCTTTTAGAAAAGTGAAGAAATTTTTTTCTCCCGGGCCATAGACCACCGGCGGACGCAAAATAACGATGGGGAGAGCCGGGAAAAATTGCCTGGCAATCTCTTCCCCGGCTCGTTTGGATTGACCATAAAAAGTGAGAGGATTGCAGGGAGTGTTCTCGTCCACCTCCCCGCCGGGGCGGGCCGGACCCACCGCGGCCAGGCTGCTTATATGGACGATCGACTTCAGGGAGTTCCCCCGTTCGGCCAACCCCTGATAAAACGGTCTGCAGGCTTCCCCGTTGATCCGGAAAAACGCTTCCCGGGTTTTCGCCCGGGTCAACCCGGCGCAGTGAAAAACGTAGTCCGTTTGTTCCACACAAGAGTCCGGGGGAGGGGATCCCACGAGGTCGGCTTTGTGGAGGTGGACCCGGGAAAGGTCGAGACCCCGCAAATCGCTGGTTTCCCGCACCAGGCAATGCACCGTGCATCCACGTTGCAGCAAATAATCGACCAGGTGGCGACCGATAAATCCAGAGGCGCCGGTTACCAGAACCGTTGATTTGTCAAGATCGGCAAATTCGTTCATAAATACGATGCCGTTTATAAACCTTCCCGCCAATCCGACGAATGGGGCCCAGCATGGCTCGATTGTCTTCCAGAATCCAGGACATCTCGATCAGGGCGGCTTGGTTTTGGGCAAGCCATTTGTAGGTTTCATAATAAAACCCCACGTCTATTCCCATGTTTTGGAAATTCTTTTTCACCCCAAGGGTCAGCACCCGGTACCCATCGATTTTTTTCTTGTTGAGGTGGTACTTGACCAATCCGAAAGGGAAGATTTTTCCGTTCATCGATTTGAGGGCCTGGTTGATGTTGGGAAGGCTCAGGGAGAAGCCGGCGGGCTGGCCCTTGACCTCGGCGACAAAACAAAGATCGGGTAGAATAATGCGGTTCATTTCCTTCGCCGCGAAACCAAACTCTTTACGCGTCATGGGGACGAATCCCCAGTTCCGGCTCCAGGCCGAGTTGTAGACCTCCCAAAGGATATCGATTTCCTGGTCGAACCGGTTCAATCTTAAATGTCGCAGAGTGAAATGACCTCTCTTCCGGATTTTGGCCATCGCGCGTTCCAGGTAATCGGGAATTTTCTTGGGATGAAGTTTCAGGGAAAGGAGATCCTTGGCTTTGACCATTCCCCATTGAGTGAAAAGGTCAGGGTAGTAAGGCGGATTGAAGGGGATTCCTATCATGGGAGGGATGTCGAAACCCTCCACGAGCAAACCGCATTCGTGGTTGGTGGAAAGATTCATGGGCCCCATCATTTTCTGGAATCCCCTGGACCGGCACCAGTCATGGGCGGTATCGAGCAGGAGGTTGGCGGCCGCTTGATCCTCGATGCATTCGAACATGCCGATGAAGCCGACGTTTTCCGAGTGGAATTCGTTGTAGGCACGGTCGCCGATGAGGGCCACCCGTCCTACGGGTTCCCCGCCCGTGGAATGAACCAGATAAAGCTCGACCTCGGCGTGTTCGAAGAAGGGATTGATTTGCGGATCCAGGAATTTTTTCCGTTCGACGAGAAGCGGGGGCACCCATAAAGGGTTATCGTTATAAATCGCCCACGGCAGGCGAATGAATTTCTTTTTGTCTTGCTCGGAGGATACCTTTTTTAACTCCAGGTTCATTATTGAGGAATTATTCCCAACTTCGAACCAAATTTTTTAAAAGAGGTGAGAACCTGGTCCAGATCCTCCCGAGTATGGTTTGCGGTAAAACTGGTTCGAATCATGGCATTGAGAGGCGGGACCACCGGTGAAACCGCCACCCCGGCGAATATCCCGTCATCGAAAAGAAGCCGGTTCAACAAAAGGGTCAAGGCTTCATCGCCGATTTTAATGGGGACAATGGGGACCTGGTTGTTGTTGACCTGGAACCCCATGTCGAAGAATCCTTTTTTGATATAGGAGGTATTGCCGTGCAGCCGGCTCAACCGGAAAGGTTCGCGGATCATGATGTCCAGGGCGGTGGTGACTCCGGCGACGGACGCGGGGGGCAGGGCCGCCGTGAAGATGAAGGCCGACGCCTTGTGACGGATGAATTCGGTTACTTTGGATTTCGCGGAGACGAATCCACCGATGGAACCGAGGCTTTTGGAAAAGGTTCCGACATAAATATCCACTTCATTTTCCAGGTTGTAGTAATTGGTTAGGCCTCTTCCGCGGTCTCCTATCACCCCCAAACCATGAGCTTCATCCACCAGCACCGTTGCCTTGTAATCCCGCGCCAGTTTCACGATCCCGGGAAGGTTGACGATATCTCCGCTCATACTGAAAATGGAGTCGGTGATGATGAGTTTACCTTTCACCTCCGAATATTTTTTCAGATAATACTCGAGGTGATCCATGTCGTTGTGCCGGTATCGAATGGTTTTTCCCGGCGCAATGGCGCAGCCCTCGTAAATGCTCGCGTGGTTTTCGCGGTCTGAAAAAGCGATATCCTTACGTCCGAGTAGGCACGAAATGGTTCCCTGGTTGGCTTGGAAACCCGTGGACATGACAATGGTGTCTTCCCGGTTCAGGAATTGGGAAAGTTCTCTTTCCAGTGTTTTGTGCAGGCTGAGAGTGCCGTTAAGAAAACGGCTTCCGGTGCATCCCGCTCCAAATTTCTCAAGAGCTTTTGTGGCCGATTCGATCACCCGCGAATCCTTGGCCAGTCCCAGGTAATTGTTGGTCGATATCGTGATGGCGGTTTTCCCGTCGATGACCACCCGGGACCCCTCCATTTCTTCTATTTCGCGAAAGAAAGGGTATATGCCTAATTCTTTCGCCTGTTCCGGCGCATCATAATTGAAGCATTTGGAAAGAATGTCCTTCTCCTTGTCCGTTGAAAACCGGAGGTGGGAGCTTTCGAAATCGAACTTTTCCTTTAGAAGAGAAATAATTTTATTGCGTTTCAAATGCGGGGGAAGATCGGAGTGATTCTTGTCTTGAAACTGCAGTTTGAAATATTTCACGTTGCTTCGACGCGTCCTCTGATGAAGGGTTGAAAGGTGGTTCGCGAAAGAATTTATCGGGGAAGGGAAAAAGCCAAACTCCCTCCACCATAAAATCTTGTCAATCCACCTGATCGATTGGTATCCACTTTCCGGAAGCAGGGATAGGCTACCATTAATTGTCTGTTTCTACAAGCGATAGCGTGAAAAGGATTGGAAAAAAGAGGGGGTTTTCGGGGGATGGATTTCAGTCCATTTTTTTTTGGAAAGGATTCCGCGGATAAAAATTTACAGGTTCTCCAGGAGCGGGGGCCGGAAAAACCCGGGAAGAATTTTCCGTCTAAAACTTTGGGATTTAACGGCTCTGGACCGGCGGCCGGCCCATATTTTTTCGCAAGGAAGCCAGTTTGTTGACCAAGTGGGTGATTTTGGGATGACCCGGTTTCAAGGTTTTCTCCCGGATTTCCAGGGCCCGCATATACAAAGATTCCGCCTGGGAATATTGGCCCAGGGTTTCATACAGCAGCCCCAGATTGTTGAAAACAATCGCGACCCGGGGATGCCCCGACCCAAGCGTATTGATCAGAATTTTCAGCGACCGCAGGTACAACACCTCGGCGTCCGCATGGTCCCCTAATTTTCGTTTCAGTTCGGCCAGGTTGTTCAAGGCCTGAGCCACTTTGGGATGCGTGGAACCCAAAATGCTTTCCCGTATTTTCAGTGTTTCCCTGGCAAGGGGAACCGCATCCTTAAATTTTCCTTTTTGGTAAAGCATCATGACTTGACGGTTCAAATTTTCGGACGGGTCGAGGGTCTCCAGTCCCGATGCCGGGAAAACCATGCTCAGCAAAAGCACCAGGGAACAGGCAAGTTGAAAAAGTATTTTCTGGGATGAAATGGAATGGTTCATTTTTATCCTCAAAAAAACGAGTTTCACAAGGCAGGAATCCGGGAACCCCGGCGCGCCTGGGTCATTAATTAAGATTCTGGTTCAAGTTTTTCAGGACCCTTTCCTTCTCCAGGCGAGCCTGTTCATATTTGGTACGCAATTCCTTCATTTCCATTCTGAGCTTTTGATTTTCCGAATATAATTTGATGGAGGACTCAATCAGGCTCAGGTTGGATTTCATTAATTCTATCAGCTTGTCGTTCATGAATTCACCTTTATGAAAATTTCTCTGGGGATGCCCGCCCGAATAGGAGTCGAACGGGCGTATCATTCATCCCCAGTCGTATTCGGTTTTGTATCGGGAAAAAGTGTGTTTGCAAGTGATCTCGTATCCGTTCAAAACACTGCAATGGGTTTCCGGGCAAACGGAATTGGGCGGGGGCGCCGCATCGAGGATAGGGACGGGACCGTTCTGGATCGTCCGAAGCTTGCTCCCGGATACACTTGGGTTATGGATTGCCACGGTTAAGTTATGAATGGCTTTCGTCAATTGGTTGATTGCCTTCTCCAGATTCTTGATAGGGGCATTTTCCATTTTCCGTCTCCAGGCACTTAAAGGTTAAGTGTTGCCTCGTTCGGTAGACCCGGAAGGGTCCCGCCCTTGGTTTTACCAATCGTAATAATCATCCGTCTCCATGGGACCCATTTGATACTGGTCTTGCCACTGCTCCTGGTACTGCTCTTGGTACTGTTCCTGGTACTG
>JBHHVU010000026.1:0-40484 GCA_046754465.1 Nitrospinaceae bacterium
TATCCCCCTCCCCGGGGGCCGGGGCGGCGATGCAGTTCGGCGAGGATCACGGCGGCGGCGGCGGAAACATTGATCGATTGCACCGGGCCTTTTCCCGGAATATGGACCACCGCGTCGCAACGTTTTTTGACCCGTTCCGAAAGGCCATCCCGCTCGTTTCCCATGACCACCACACAGGGCCGGGGAACCTCGATCTCGTAGAGAGACGTGGCGGATTGCAGGTCCGCTCCGAGGGTGAAAACTCCCTTTTTCCGGAAATCCCGGAGCGCGGAAGGCAGATCGCTGCAATGGTAAATCGGCACGATTTCCCAGGCCCCCTCGGCCATGCGGGCCGCCGAGGAGGTCATCATCGCCTGATCGTCCTGGGTCCCGGTGACCAGCGCCAGCGCTCCGAAAAATCCGCAGGACCTCAGGATGGCGCCCAGGTTGTGGGGATTACCCACCCGGTCCAGGGCCACCACCACCCCGTCGCTGGGCAGGTCTTTCCGGATCAACGAATGGACCGAACCCGGCGCGATGGGACGAGTTACCAGCACGACGCCTTCGTGGTGATAACTGGCGGCTACTTTGTTGAGTGATTCCGCGTCCAGTTGCCGGTAAGGGAGCCTTTGGGACTGGCACCATTTTTTCAGCGGCGCCAACTGAGGGGAACGTTCCTTGCTGAAAAACATCCGCCGGATGTCCTGGGGACGATTTTCAAAGACAGCCAGGCAGGCGTTCCAGCCATAGACGGTGAACTCCGATTCACGGGGCCGCTGAATTCCCGGCTTGCGGGTTTTGCCTTTTCTTTCAGGACGTTTTATTTTGGCTGGCGGGGTTTTCAGGATTCTGGGCACTTCCAAACGCAGACCTAACGCGCCAGGCTCTGCAATTGATCGTTCATCTCATCGAGGCGTTTGACGAGAAGTTCGATCAACTGGTTTTTGATTTTGTTCAGTAACAGGGGATTCAACCTTTCGATCATTTCACCATCCATCTTCAAAACCACGGTGTTTCCCTCCGCCAACGCGCTGGTGGTTCGAGGTTTCTTCCGGATGAGAGAGATTTCCCCGAAAACCGCCCCGGGTTGAAGCTTGGACAACACGGCCCCCGGTGATTTTTCGCGGGTGACTCGAACGGATCCCTGAAGGAGTATGAAAAGGGACAGATCGAGTTCTCCCTCCCCGATGATGGTTTCCCCATCCTTGCAAGTAATTAGATTACAATCCAGTGAGGCAAGAAACCTCTTTTCCTCCAGGTTGAATTCATCGAAAAAAGGAATATTGGCGAACAGTTCCAATGCTTTTTCAAATTCCACGAGGGTCTCCTTTTCCGGCCGGGCTCTTTTCCCGGCCCCGGGGATTCCTGCCGCTCAGAGGCTTCCCTATAATATCAGATAATCGGTGAAGGAGCGGGGATTTTGTGTTGAGGCGGCCGCGGCGCAATTTTTATCGGAAAGTTAATTCGGGAAGGGATTCCCCTGGAGCGGATTCAAGAGACCCATCCCGGTTTGACACAATATCCGCACAAATTCCATGAAGCTATTGCGAAAACCCGTCCTTTGCATCGGATGGCCCGCGAAATCAGGGAGAAATCCCTTGAAAATCCCGGCTTGATTCCCGCAATGGCCGCTTTCCCCGTTTGGCAAGAATTTTGCTCGCTATATCGTAATTATGAAAATCCTCATTGTAGACGATAGTTCCACCTTCCGGAAAATTGCCAGAAGAGAGTTGGAACAGGAGGGATATGAGATCCTGGAGGCCCGGGACGGCCGGGAGGCCCTGGAACAAATAACCTCCCATCCGGTGGACCTGGTGACGCTGGATGTGGAAATGCCGGAAATGGATGGTTATGAAACCTGCAAAAACCTGCGGTCCAGGGAATTCGCGCACCGGCTTCACCGAAAAGTGGAATCGATTCTGCCCGTTATCTTTATAACGGCCCGTGACACTCTGGAAGAACGGGCGAAAGGATTCCATGCGGGCGCGGCGGATTTCATCACGAAGCCTTTTCTGCCGGGCGAGCTCCTGGCTTCCGTCCATAAAATCCTCAAACCGGGAAACCGGTTCCAGGGCATGAATGCTCTGGTGGTGGATGACAGTCTTCCGACGCGCATGATCCTTTCCCAAATTCTTGGTAAACGGGGGGTGACCGTTCACACGGCCGAAAACGGAAGGGAAGGACTGGAAATACTAGGCACCCGGATGAACGAGATTGACATCGTCATCACGGATTTTTTCATGCCCGAAATGGACGGGGAGGAATTGTGTGAAAGGATCCGGACCGATCTCAATCAAAAGGAGATCCCCATCCTGGTCTTGAGCGGTCTCTCGGAGAAATCCACCATAATCGATTTGTTCAAGGCGGGTGCGACCGATTATCTGATCAAGCCCTTCGTCAAGGAAGAACTTCTCGCGAGGATCGAAGTGCACCTCAATATCCGGCTCCTTCACAAGGAACTCAACGGGAAGATCCTGGAACTCAAAAAACTGAATCAAATGAAAAACGATTTCCTTTCCATTTGCTCGCACGATCTACGTTCTCCATTGACCAGCATCCTCGGCTTCACCGATCTTTTAATACAATCCGGCATGGACGATCAGGAAAGAAGGATCTGCCTGGAAACCATCCAATCGTCCGGCCAGTTTCTTCTCTCACTGATCAACGATCTTCTCGACCTGCAACGTTTTCAATCGGCCGCGGGGGACCTGGAAATGGAACCCCTTTCCCTGGCGGAAATAGCGAAAAAAAGTTTAGCGTCGTTGAGTCCCTTGGCGGCCTTGAAGTACCTCGACGTGAAGTTGGACAACCATCTTCCGCCGGCATTGAAAGTGAGCGGGAATTCCAATGCCTTGAACCAGGGCCTCAACAATTTGTTGTCCAACGCGATCAAATTCACGCCGCGGCAAGGGACCATCAGAATAAGCCTCGAGATGCAGGGGAAGGAGAAAATAGGGATCTCCGTCATCGATTCCGGAGTGGGGATTCCCCAGGAAAAGCTCCCGAATCTTTTCAAGGGCTGGACCAAGGCATCCCAGGCCGGAACGGATGGAGAAAAGGGAACGGGGTTGGGGCTGGCGATCACTCACCAGATCGTGAAAAGCCATGGGGGAACCCTGGAAGTCACCAGCCGGGAAGGCAAGGGATCGGTTTTCAGGATCGTGTTGCCGGTGGAATCCCTGGAATGATGAGAGCGGTTGGCAGGCGAGTCCAAATCATCCGCGGGGATCATCCATGTCCGCCCATCATGAAAGCTTCCGAATCGCTGAACTTTGGAGGCGGCAGGTCCGCCACTTTACAAAAATAATCGGCGGCGCATTTCATCACCTCCCCGCTGCTTGGGCACTGGAACATTCTCCGGCGAAAGGCGGCCGCGCCGGGATACCCATAAACCAGCCGGGTGGAGAATTTTCGCAGAAGGATCAGGGTGATCCGCGTATCGTAAACCTTTTCCAGTTCCATCCGGTACCGGGAAAGGAGGCCGAGGGGAGAGAGCGCCTCGCGTCCGGATTGGCCCAGGCATTCCCGGAAAATCCAGGGATTGCGGATGGCCCCGCGCCCGATCATGACTGCGTCAACTCCGGATTCCTCCAGGCACTTTTTGGCGGCTTCGGCATCCCGGATGTCACCATTGCCCACGACGGGCAGACCCGCATTCTTTTTGACCTCGCGAATGATATCCCAATCGGCCCGGCCTTCATAGCCCTGGGCGCGGGTGCGGCCGTGAATGGCGGCCCACTCGCACCCGGCGTTGCCGGCGGCTTTCACGCATTCGTGGATGGTCAGTTCCGCCTCGCTCCATCCGGTCCGCATTTTTACCGTGAGCGGGAGGCCGATGCCCCGCCTGATTCGGTCAAGGAACGATTCCAGGTAGGCGGGATCACGCATGAGCGCCGCGCCGCATCCTTTTTTCACCACTTTTTTGACGGGACAGCCGAGGTTGATGTCGATGAATGACGCCCCCGCTTCCCTTACAATTGCCCCGGCGGCGATGATATCCTCCGCCGACTCCCCGAAAAGCTGGATGCCCACCAGGGTGCCGGGATCGGGATGAATGCAAATCAACTTCCGGGTCTTTTCCGAGTTGTGGAGCAGGCCCTTGGCCGACACCAGTTCGGAAATGAGAACCCCAGCCCCCATTTCATCCATGAGTTTCCGGAAAACCACGTCGGTGATCCCCGCCATGGGGGCCAGCCAGAAAGGGTTGCGCGCCTGGGAGATCAAACCCCTCCCGGGAACCGGTTTCGCCACGGGGTTTTGCTCCCGGGTGGACTTGTTGGGGAAGGAATTCATGAGTCCGGGTCCGCGACGATCTTTAAAAAAGGTTGGAAATGTTCCGGGCAGGCGGCGGTCAGTTCCAGTTTCCGGTCAAAACATTGGAAGCGGATCGTCCTCGCGTGCAGTCCAAACCGCGAATCGCATCCGTTGGCCCGTCCATAGACCGGATCGTTGGCGACAGGCAAGCCCACGCTGGCAAGGTGCACGCGAATCTGATTGGTCCGCCCGGACAGGGGGATCACTTTCAGTAAGGATTGTTCCTTCAGGGTGCAGAGCCATTCCACGCGGGTCCGGGCGGGCTTGGCGCGGGGCAAGGATTTCCCGATACCCCGTTTGGATCCGTTGGCTTTCCCGATCGGCGCATCGATGATGAATCTTTTCTTGCCGGGGATGCCATCGACGATAGCCAGGTATTCCTTATCGATCCGGTTCTGTTGAAACTGGGTCATCAAACACGCAGCAGCCTCGCGGCTGCGGGCGAATACGATCAGCCCGGTGGTCATGGCGTCGAGCCTTTGAACCGGACGGGGAATTTCGCCGGGATACACCTCTTTCAGGAGTTCCGTCATGCTGTTCTTGAAATAACGCCCGCTCGGATGAACGGGAAGGGGTGCCGCCTTGTTGAAAACCCGGAGTTCACGGTCTTCGTAAACCATGTTCAGACGGCGGTTGGCGGGGGGTTCCATCCGGATTCCCATGCGTGTGACGATTCGGTCCCGGTGCCGGAGCGTGAATCCTGGCGGCACTCTTTGGCCGTTCACGGTGATCCTCCCCGATTGAATTCGACGCACCCACTCCGCTTCGCTCTGGTAGCCGAACCGGGATGCAAAATATTTTTCGACCGGGAAGCCGTGGTATCCGGCGGGAACCCATGATTCGTAAATCTGCTCCGAGGGTGGCAGGTAATGTAATTCAGTCATGGAGAAGGAGCCCAAAACCCCGTCCAGAATGAGGGAGGGTTACCGGCATTCGTTGGATTTCCAGACGCCGGGACCTGGAGGTCAGTTCCACTGGGGATTCACGGGAGCCTTGATCAGGTATTCGTATTCTTTCCCCAGCGACTGAACCACTTTGGCCCAGATGGTATCTTCCTTTTCCTCGAAAACGAATTCGTCCCTGGCGTCACAGGTAAGCCAGCTTTTTTGCTCCATTTCCCCGGCCAGTTGCCCCGCCGCCCAGCCGGAATAGCCGAGGTAAAAGCGGAGGTCTCTCTCGGGGTTGGGGATGCGCGGGATGACGCTTTCCAGAAAATTCCAGTCCATCCCCAAGTGAACGCCGTCACAGATGCGATCCATTTCCGGAATGGGATCGCCCGAACGGCAGATGTAAAACATCTGGGATTGTGAAACGGGACCGCCCACATAGACCTTGCTGTTGTAGGCACGCAAAATATCGATGTTGGCGAACACCTCGGCGGGTTTCAGGTCTGCCGCCTTGTTAATCACCAGGCCGAAGGACCCGTGCTCGTCATGGTTGCACAGCAACACCACGGTCCTGGAAAAATTGGGGTCGGGCAACACCGGGTTGGCAATGAGAAAAGATCCCTTTCCGTACTTGTTGTTCATGAGGCGGATATGGAAAAATCAACGGGAAACCCCTCGTCCCACGATGCCGGTACCAACGATTGGGGAGATGGGGTTTCTCAAAGATTTAAAGATTGCAGCTTGTTAAAATTAGAGCCTCTCCGGGCTTCATTTTTCGCTTCGACGGAAGTGAAATTATTGTCCAGGTACGCTGCCACCAGGTTCGGAAAAGCCTTGGAGCAGGCCATGGCCATCAGTCCTGGATCGCCGATTTCGTTCTGCGCCAAATCGAGTTCTTCGATTTTAGCAAGGCGGTTTTGCCCGGCGAAGATGATGGCCCCCTCGTCCTTGATTTTGTTGCGGTACAAATTGAGGGTTTTCACTTTCGCGAGGACCTGGGAAGTGGCGATCGCCCGGATGCCTATCGGGCCAATGTCGTTTCCTCCCAGTTCCAGCCAGCTGACCTTGGAAAACAGCGAGGCCTCGGACAGAAGCTTGGCGCCCAGGTCCCCGATCCGGTTGCCGCCCAGGTTCAATCGTTTCACCTTGCTCAACCGATCGTCTACCGTAATCATGGTCATTCCGTTGTATCCCACGCAATAGCCTTTAAGGTTGAGTTCCCTGGCATCTTCCGAGAGACAATCGGTGACAATTTTGTCGATCGTCTGCCGGAGTTTTTCTCCCGTAAGGTTGCACGGCTCCGCGGGTTTGTAAATTTCAAAATGGGTTATGGAAGGCATAAAAACCTCTTATTGGAAAGTTATGACCCAATCCTTCGGGAATTCTCCCAAGACTCCCAAGAGATTAAAAAAAAACCGTTAACGAAGGATAATCAAGCTTTATAAATGGTTTTCAACAGGCTATTATAAGGTTGACAGAAAATCAATATTATTTTAGATTTCCCTCTTTTACCGGGAGCGTATATGAAATTAGACTTCGATAAGATGGGGGGTCTGGTTCCGGCGATTATCCAGGACGCGGAATCCGGCAAGGTTTTGATGTTGGCCTATATGAACCAGATTGCCTGGGAAAAAACCCTCGAAACCGGGAAAGCTTGGTTTTACAGCCGCTCCCGGAACAAGCAATGGATGAAGGGAGAAGAGAGCGGCAACGTGCAGGTCGTCAAGGAGGTGTTGGTGGACTGCGATGAAGACACGGTTCTGCTGAAGGTGGAACAAGTGGGTAAGGCGGCCTGCCATAAGGGTTACACCAGCTGTTTCTTCAGGAAACTCAATGGAGATCTCGCGGTGGTTGAGGAAAAGGTATTCGATCCGGAAAAAGTCTATAAAAAAACCTCCAGGTAAAAATAAATCTCGAACGTTGATAAGAGCCGAACACGATGAGTGGAAATGTATTGAAATTGGGAATCCCTAAAGGGAGCCTGGAAGAAGCCACGGTCAAGCTTTTTTCCCGGGCGGGGTATGAAATCAAAATCAAGAGCCGGTCGTATTTCCCGGCCATCGACGATGATGAAATAGAATGCATGCTGATTCGTGCCCAGGAAATCGCCCGGTACGTGGCCGATGGAGTTCTCGATGCCGGGCTGACGGGCAAGGACTGGGTCATGGAAAACCGGGCGGATGTCGTGGAAATCGCCGACTTGGTGTATTCCAAGCAATCCTCCAAACCCGTCCGCTGGGTGCTCGCGGTTCCCAACGACTCGTCCATTCAATCGGTCAAGGACCTGCAAGGCAAGCGGGTCGCCACCGAAGCGGTCAACATGACCATCGACTTCCTGAAAAAACACGGGGTCAGCGCCCATGTGGAATTTTCCTGGGGCGCGACCGAGGTGAAACCCCCCAAGCTCGTAGACGCCATCGTGGAAATCACGGAAACCGGCAGTTCGCTGAGGGCCAACAACCTCCGCATCATCGAAACCATCATGGAATCCAATACCAAATTCATCATGAACAAGGATTCCCATGAAGATGCCTGGAAAAAGGATAAAGTCGAGCGCCTGGTCCTCATGCTTCAGAGCGCCATGGCCGCCAACGGGAAAGTCGGTTTGATGATGAATGTTCCGAAATCCAAGCTGGACGCGGTCATGAAGATCCTGCCCCCGGGGAAAAAACCCACCATTGCCGAACTGAGCGACAAGGACTGGGTGGACCTGACCCTCATCATGGAAGAGAAAATAGTGCGCGATCTGGCGCCCGATCTGAAACGTGCCGGGGCGGAAGACATCGTCGAATACCCTCTGAACAAAATCATTCATTGACCCAGACCCGGCGGACGGCGCGGGTCCGCCCACCGGGAAAACCACGGGAGTCGTTTCCGTTGTCCGGGCGGGCGGCCAAGCATCACCATGAATAAAGAAGAAGAAAACTCAGAATCCGCTCCCGAAGAAGAGAAAAACGCCTCTCCCCAACCCCTCCGCGAAGAACCCGAAACCCCCGGATCGGGTGAAACCCCGCAAGACTCTCCGGATGAATCCCCGCCGCCGGCGGAAGAGGGGGAGACCGAAATCCCCCCGTCCCATGAAGATGTGTCCGCCGAACCCTCCGAAGCCACGGAGGCGGAACCCGAAGCTCAGCCCGAACCCGAAACCCCACCCGAAAAGCAGACCGTTCCCGAAAAAAAGAAAACCCCGTTCATCCGGTTCAGCACTTTTTTTCTGCTCCTTATCGTCGCGGGCCTGGCAGCGGCCGTCTATTACCTGATCGAAGACAAAGAGCGCAGCCTCAGACAATTCCACCGTGACATCGCCTCGCTGGAATCCCGTTTGCATTCCATGGAGAGAGAGGTTCCGCCGGGTCTCGCCACAACCCCGCCGCCGGTGGAAACGCCTCCGGAGGAAATGGAGTCCCCGGTGGCAGAAACCGGAAAGCCGCTGACCGTGGAACAGCCTGAGGCCATACCGGTCCCCGAACCGGCCGTCCGGGAAGAGGTATCTACCGAAACGGCTGAAGAACCCTCCGGCGGAGAAGAGGAAGTGGCGCCAGAGGCGAAGGAAACAGCTGAAGAAGAAACCGGGGAGGCGACGGTAGAGGAAGAAGCCGCGGAGGAGGAAGCCGAGGTCCAGCCCCCTTCCGAAACGGCCCAAGCCGAACAGGAGGAATCCGGGGCAGCGCCGGAAGAAGAGGCCCCCGCCGGGGAAGAAGCTAAATTAGAACAGGCGCCCGTGGAAGAAGAAACCGCGAAGGAAGAAAAGGTACAAGGCCTCGGGATAACCGCCGAGGAAGCGGAGACCCCGCAAATTTCGGAAGAGGCCCCCGCCGGAGAAGAAGAACCTGCTGAAAAAAAGGCCGAGGCAATGGCTGAAAGCACAACTCATGAAGAAGAACCCGTTTCCGGTGAGGAAGAGATAAAAGCGGAAGAACCCCCCGCCGAGTCTGTCGGGGAACAGGAAGTCACCTCTGTCCCAGAGGGCGCGGGCGTGGGCGAGGATCATCCTTCGGCGGCGGAGCCCAAAAAAGAAGCCGGGGAAGAGCGCCCCCTGGAGAGAAGCAAGGAGGTGCGCGACTACCTGGATTTTATCGAGGAGTCGGCGCGCCTCATTTTCGAATTCGCCAAATCCGCTTTTTATAAATCCCGCGACTACCTCACCGGCCTCATGGGATAAAGTTTCGATCTATCCTGTTTGACCCTTTCCCCTGGTTTCGCCAGGAAAACCACCCTCTCATTCTTCGTCCACCCACCTCAACGGGAATTTTTGGGGCAGGAGGCCCCGCAGGTGGCAGAGGTCGCGGAAATGGAGCAGGCCCTGTTGCTCTTTCTCGCCCAGGTCGTAAACGATCTTGCGTTTCAGGTAATCCTCGCACATCTTCTTCTCCAATCCGTTGCGGTCCGCGTAAGCCGCGGCGATGGCGTCGATCCGTTCCACGCCTTCCCGTTTGAATTGCCGGATGGCGGCCACCGTCCCGGGGTCCACGGCAACGTTTTGCCGGACGGCGATCACGGCATGAACGAAGGTCTTGCCGGTCCGTTGGAACCATTCCGCGCTGAGGTCAAAGACAGCGACCCCGGTCAGGGAATCCCGGACCCGGAACGCCTGGTCGCCAATGATCAGGGCGGCGTCGTGATGTTGCAGCATGGATTCCAGATCGGGCGGGGCCAGCCGGAAGGCCACGTCCGGCGGAAATTCATCGGCGAATAATAATTTGAGCAGGGCCGCGGAGGTACGCGACCGGGAATCCACCGCCAGGGAATGAATGTTGCTCAGCGGGACTTTTGTGACGAGGAGAACGGTGTTCACCTCACCGCGCGAGGCGATGCTGATTCCGGGAAGCAGACGATAGGCATCCGCGCGGTGGAGGTATTCGATGGCGGGAATCATGGCGAGGTCGAGTTGTCCGGATTCCAGTTTTTCGGCCAGGGCCGAAGGAACATCTGTGACCAGTTCCAGTCCGGCCTGTTCCCCTTTACCTGCAAGGGGTACCCGAAGCGGCTGGGCATTGAGAAAATCGTGCAATCCGAAACGCAAAAGGCTGTGGACCATGGCGAACTATCCAGGAAATCGGGGAACGCTAAACTTGATGCGGGTCCAAAAGGAATTTTCCCGGACGGAGAATCGGGGGGTCAGTTTGGCGTTTTCCGAGTGAAAGGAATTGGGGAAATAAAAAAGGGATGGGGGGCACCCATCCCTTTTCACATTGACAGCAATGAATCAGATGAACAGCGGCGCCAGGACCAGGGAAACGATGGACATGAGTTTGATGAGGATGTTCATCGCGGGTCCGGAGGTGTCTTTCAGGGGATCGCCGACGGTGTCCCCCACGACGGTGGCATGGTGGGAGTCGGATCCCTTTCCACCCAGGTTTCCTCTTTCGACGTATTTTTTGGCGTTATCCCAGGCTCCGCCGCCGTTGGACATGAACAATGCGAGCAACACCCCTGTCAGGGTCGCGCCGACCAGCATGCCCCCCAGCGCTTCCGGACCGAGAATGAGACCGGTCAGGATGGGCATGAGAATGGCGACCACTCCCGGGGCAATCATTTCTTTCAAGGCGGCCTGGGTGCTGATGTCGATGCAACGGGCGCTGTCCGGTTTTCCTGTGCCTTCCATCAGGCCGGGGATTTCGCGGAACTGCCGTCGAATCTCTTCCACCATCAGGAACGCGGCCTTGCCCACCGATGTCATGGTGAGGGAGGCCACGAAGAAGGGAACCAGCCCGCCCAGCAACAGGCCCACGATGACGGTCGATTTGGTGATATCGATCGAGTCTATTCCCGCCGCCTGGGTGTAAGCGGAAAACAGGGCGAGGGCGGTCAACGCCGCGGAACCTATGGCAAATCCTTTGCCGATAGCCGCCGTGGTATTCCCCACGGCATCCAGTCCGTCGGTGATCTTGCGGGTTTCCTCTCCCAATCCGGCCATTTCCGAAATGCCCCCGGCGTTATCGGCGATGGGGCCGTAAGCATCCACCGACATGGTGATCCCCACGGTGGCGAGCATGCCGACGGCGGCGAGGGCCACGCCGTATAATCCGGCAAAGCTGGCGCCGCAGAAAATAGCGATGGCGATCGTCAGGACGGGGAGTGCGGTGCTTTCCATGGCGACCGCGAGGCCGGTGATCATGACCGTCGCCACGCCGGTTTGACTGGACTCGGCGATTTTAATGACCGGTTTCCCCGCGGTGTAATATTCGGTGATCAACCCGATGCCGATCCCGGCCACGCAGCCGATGAAGAGGGCGACAAAAACGCCTGAGGGAAGACCCATCACCTTGATGATGAAGAACCCGACAAACAGCATCGCCCCGGCGCTGATGAAGGTGCAATACCGAAGCGCCGCCGCGGGGTCCATGTGTTCCAGCGCATTCATGGAGCGGATGCCGATGATGGAAGCGATCAGTCCGACCATCGCGATAATCACCGGGAGGGCCATGTATTCAAATTTCATGGCAGCCATGCCCGCCCCGATGGCGATGGTCGCGATCATGGAACCCACGTACGACTCAAAAATATCGGCGCCCAGTCCGGCGGTGTCTCCCACGCAGTCGCCGACGTTATCGGCGATCACTCCCGGGTTTCGCGGGTCGTCCTCGGGGATTCCGGCTTCGACCTTGCCCACGAGGTCCGATCCGACATCGGCGGTTTTGGTGTAAATACCGCCGCCGACGCGGGCGAAGAGGGCGATCGAACTGGCGCCCATGGCGAATCCGCTGATGATGCTGGTCGATTCACCCCGTCCGAACAGGAGGAACAATCCACCCACCCCCACGAGCCCAAGGCTGGCCACGCACAGTCCCATCACGGCTCCACCGTTGAAGGCGATATTGAGGGCCTTGGCCTGGCCGTGTTCGTTGGCGGCGGCCGAGGTCCTCACGTTGGCCGTGGTGGCAGCGTTCATGCCGAAAAAACCCGCCAGCATGGAACAGCCGGCGCCCATCGCATAGGCGACCGCAGTCCAGAACCCGATCCAGATTCCCTTTTGGGTGGAGATGAAAAGGGTTAGCAAGACAAAGACCCCCCCCACGAAATAGCCGAGGATTTTGTATTCCCGGGACAGGAAAACCATCGCGCCCTCATGGATGGAGTCGGCGATTTCCACCATGTTCTCATTGCCCTCGGGTTGATCGTCGACGTTTTCGAAGATTTTCCAGGCGACGACCAATCCAAAAAAGCCGAAGATCACGGCGAAATAAGCATAATTTTGCGATGCGTCGAAGGTGGCCATAACCAGATAAACCACCATGGAAACGCCGATAAAGATCAGCTCTCCTGTGTATTCCTTTAACATTCCGATTATTCCTCCGTAAGTTGGGTGCTGTTATTGAGTTCGTTGAGCGTGGCTTCGATCATTCGCACCGCTTGTTCGATCACTTCGTTCAAGACCGGGATTTCTTCTTCTTCGAAGGGGGACAGAACGTAATCAACGATATCCTCCTGGCATTCCGGCCTTCCGATACCGATTCGCACACGATGAAACCGGTCCGTCCCAATCGACTCGGTGATGGATCGTATGCCGAGTTGACCGCCATCCCCTCCCTGGCTTTTCTTTTTAATTTTTCCAAGCGGCAGGTCAATGTCGTCATGAACGACGATGACCTGTTCCGGTGGAATTTTTAACGCGGAAAGAATAGCCCTGGCCGCCTTGCCGCTCTGGTTCATATAAGTCATGGGTTTCGCGACCATCACCTCGGATTCCCCGATCTCCCCTTCTCCGTAAAGGGCTCCAAACTTGTGCCGGGACAGATCGATCCGGTGTATATCGGCCAGGTTATCGATGGCCAGGAACCCTGCGTTATGACGGGTCAGTTCATAACGCGGCCCAGGGTTCCCCAGGCCCAGGATCAGAAACACGTTGGAGATTACGCGCCTTCTTTGTTGGCGGATTCTTTTTCCGCGGGTGCCGCCTCGTCGGAGGGGACTTCTCCTTCTTCAACGCCTTCACCCTCGGCGGGCGCCTCTTCCTTGACTTTCTCCAGGTAGACGTTGACCACGGGGGCCGAAGGATCTTCCAGAATCGTCACATTGGCGGACACCGAAAGATCGGAAACGTGGACCACATCGCCCAACTGGACCTGCGCCATGAGGACTTCGATCTTTTCCGGGATGTCCCTCGGCAGGCACTCGACTTCCAGCTCCCTGGCCATGAGGTTGATGTGCCCCCCTAACTTTTCCCCGGGAGAATGGCCGACCAGTTTGACGGGAACCCGCACGCGAGTTTTTTCCTTCACATCCACTTCCAGAAAATCCACGTGCAGCCAGCCTTCTTTCAGGGGATGATGCTGGAAATCCTTCAGGATCACCTGACGCTCAGGAACCCCATCCCCATCGATACTGAGCCCAATCAAGACATTCTGTCCATTGGTTTCGAGGATTTTACTTAGTTCCTTGGGGTTGACTTGGAGCTGGAGGTTGTCTTTCAATCCGTACAGGACGGCGGGCAGATAATTGGCCCGGCGCACTTTCCGGGCCGCGGATTTTCCGGATTCTTTTCTTAATTTTCCACTCAAAACTGCAGATGTCATGGACGACTCCCTGTTAATCGAATAATGAACTGACCGAGGTTTCCCGATGGATCCGGAGAATCGCTTCCCCAAGCAGCGGGGCGACCGACAGAATTTTTATTTTCGAATTGCTCTTCAATCCGCCAGGAAGCGGAATGGTGTTGGTGGCCACGATGGATTTAATGGGGGAGGCGTTGATCCGTTCCGTGGCGGATCCTGAAAGCACGGGGTGGGAGCAACAAGCGTGAACCTCCCGGGCGCCGGCCTCCAAGAGGGCGTCGGTGGCCTCCATCAAGGTTCCGGCGGTGTCGATCATATCGTCGACAATGAACGCGATCTTGTCCCGGACGTCTCCGATGATATGCATGGCTTTAGCCTCGTTGGGAACTTCCCGGCGTTTGTCGATGATGGCAAGGGATACGCTGAGCCGCTTGGCGAAAGCACGCGCACGTTCCACTCCGCCCGCATCGGGTGAAATGACCATGAGATTCGCCAATTCGAGCTCCTTAATATAATTGACCAAAACGTTCATGGCAAATAAATGGTCCACCGGGATATTGAAAAAGCCTTGGATTTGCCCCGCGTGCAGGTCGATGGTCAGCACGCGGTCGGTGCCCGCTGTTTCCAGGAGATCCGCCACCAGTTTGGAGGTGATGGGAACGCGGGGTTCGCATTTGCGGTCTTGCCGCGCGTACCCGTAATAGGGCAGAACGGCGGTGATGCGTTTGGCGGAAGACCGGCGCAACGCATCGATCATGATCAACATCTCCATCAGGTTGGTGTTCCCCGGGTTGCAGGTGGACTGGATCACGAAAACGTCCCCGCCGCGGACGTTTTCATCGATCTTCACATAGATCTCCTTGTCCGCGAAATCCCTGATCACCGTCCGGCCCAGGGAGACATTCATATATTTACAAATATCCCGGGCCAGATCAGGATTCGCGCGTCCTGAGAAAATCAAAACCCTACCATTTCCGTTACGGTCCATCTTAAACCTTGATGCGCGTTAACAGAGCTGGGGCGGGAGGATTCGAACCTCCGAATGCAGGAACCAAAATCCTGTGACTTACCACTTGTCGACGCCCCAAAGCCGTTTATATTTGTTCAATTCAGTTTTCCCCTAAAGAGGTTCCCCGCACCCCCATCCGGACGGGAAGACGCATCCCGCAGAATTCATTATGTGCTTAGTATGCTGAAAATGAAATGGAAACTGCAAACTGGGGAGGAGTTTGGATTATGGCGATATGACCGAGTCCATAACGTGCATCGCGAAAGCGCCCTTTCTCGAAGTCATGGATAATTCAGCATTTCATCTGGCAAAAATTCGGAATAACTGGTGATTGTCTCCGTTAAAAACAACCCCCCACCCCTTGGGTTAAAATTGGCATAAGCGAGTTTTGCCTGTTCAGGGTTGTCAAAAATGCCAAAGACCGCAGAACCACTCCCGGAAAGAAGAACCCCATTCGCCCGCTGGGCCAGCAGATCATTTTTGATGGCTTGGATTTCTGGATATCTTTGACAAACAACGGCTTCCAAGTCATTATACAACCGAGACCCCAAGCAGGCAATCTTTGATTCGGCCAAAAATTTTTTCAGAATGCTAATATTATTTTCACGTTTTGTCAACTTCAAATTTAGGCTCCGGTAGACCCATGGAGTGGCGATGGGAAAGCCCGGGAAGACCAAGAGAACTTTAAATTTTACAGTGGTTTGAATGGGGTCAAGGATTTCTCCGCGTCCTCTTCCGATAGCGCACGGAGCGGTGAGGAAGAAGGGGACATCTGACCCCAGCCGCGCTGCCAGGGGCACCAGATCCCGGCGGCTGAGTCGCAGGTCCCAAAGCCGGTTCAACCCCATAAGAACGCCGGCGGCGTTGCCGCTGCCCCCACCCAAACCCGCCCCCGAGGGAATATGTTTCACCAGCCGGATACGGACTCCCGAAACCCGGTCCGGAAACGCGTTCCGCAACAATTGAGCCGCTTGCACGGCGAGGTTCGTGGAATCCGTGGGAATGCCGGGGGCCCCGCATTCCAGTTCTATTCCCGAAGGCCGGGACTCCAGGGTGATTTCGTCATACAGGCTGACCATCTGCAGGAGGGTTTCCAACTCGTGGTAGCCGTCCTCCCGTTTATGAAGAATGTGGAGACCCAGGTTGATTTTCGCCGGAGTTTTGAATGTCAGGTTCATGATGCACCGCCGCCGGGGCCACTAGGAGAGGTTCTTCCCGCTTACTAAAAGTTGAAAGGCCTCGGCGGGCAGGCCGGCGTTGAGGACGGGGTCGGTAAACTGAACCGTCAAGGTTTCCTGGTGCTGGGGAAAGCCGATGATCAGTTTGAAGGGGAAATCCCGGTCCCCCACCCTGCGATAATCCTTCCAGGAGATGGTATACTTGATTTTCCCATTCTCCCTCCGCTCCATATGGGAGGGCAACAGGGTGTAGGCGTCGAGCTCGATCTCAACCCGGGCATTTTGATCCGGGTCGGTTGCCGTCAACAGGTAGGAATTTTTTTCCGGGTTCAGGCGGCCGCCCTGAATTTTCAGAAACTCCATCCGTGGAATGTTACCAAAAAACACGCTGATATACTTGGGGAAATCAAAATTCATTCCGATGATTTTCCACAGCACCCGCCCCACTTCCCGGCCTCGGTAAACCTGGTTCAAACCCGGATCGTACAAAATGGTTTTGGATCTCCCCGTGTTTCGGCCATCATAAATGAAAACACCCAATGTCTGGCCGAACAAACTATAGGTATCGATCCGGATGAAATCGGCGTTCTGAACGAAGAAGGATTGCCGGAAAGATTGGCGGAATTTTTTCCCTTCGACGGTGGTGCGAACCATTGATTTGAGGTCGCTCACATTTGTTTGCCGTTCGATCAGGAATTGACGCAGATATTCCACCGAAATGGTTTTCTGGGAAAGGTGGGGAGAAACCGAACCCGGCATGGGTTGACAGGAAACGATCAGCCCAAACACTCCCAAGAGGAAGAAAAGGGACCGGGAGCGGGCCAAGGAAGGAAATAATATTTTTTGGGATGGGGTCAAAGGCTAAAGACTTCCCCGCAAAATCTTTTCGACTTTTTCAATTTTTTCCTTCAGGTTTTTGGGATCTGGCATTTCACTATCATTGGCGTCGTCTTTTTTTACCCGGGTCAAGGAGAGGCTGGTTTTCCACGCTCCACTGGCTTCGTTATAATTTTTCAAAGAGAACTGAATGTCGCCCAGGTGGTCATAGAGGACGGGATCGGGTGGTGTGTAGACCATCGCCTTTTTGATTTCCCGGAGGGCTTTTTTGGAATTGCCTTTCTTGAAGTAAATCCAACCCAGGCTGTCGAGAAAATAGCCGTTCCGAGGTTGTATGGAAAGGGCCTTTTTTAAGTGGGTCAGCGCTTTGTCCAGGTATTGGCCCTCGAGGGCGTACATATACCCCAGAAAATTGTGCGCGTTGGAGTGCATGGGGTTGATTTCAATGGCCCGCTCCATGTTTTGGATGGCGCTGTCCACTTGGCCCGACCGTTCGAGCAGAGCCCCCAGTTCAAAGTAGTACGAATCCTTATGGTCGTTGAGAGTGATGGCGGTGTGCATGTTTTCAATGGCTAGATCGAATTTTTCGACCGTCATGTAAGCCAGGGACAGCAAATGGTATAGCGAGTCGTTTTCCGGTTGAATTTCTATGGCCTTCTTGATCACCGCGATCGCATTTTCCGGCCGGTTGTCGAGGCTGTACAATCTCGCCATGTACCGCAACACGTCCACCGAGCCGGGTCGCAGTTCCCGCAGGGTCTCGAATTGCTGGATCGCCTTATCGAGCCTTCCAAGGATTTCATAAATGCGGGCCAGGAGCGTGAGCGGTTCTTTTTTTACCTTTTGCGCCAAGGCCAGTTGAAACTCCTCCAGGGCTTTCAGGTAAAGGGCCTGTTCGTAGAATATTCCGCCGATGATCATGTGAACGTCCGCCGGGTCCGTCAGCTCGCGGGGCAGTTCCTCTTGGGATCCGGAGGAGGCCTGGTGAAGGTTTTCCAGCTGTTTGCGGACCCTCTTGTTGCCGGGATTCAGCTTCAAAAGCAGCTTGTATTCCCGAATGGCTTCCTCTTTTTTCCCCACCCGGTTGAGCACCCAGGCCAGGTGCTCCCTGGCTTGCAAAAAATTGGGTCTCAATGAGACGGATTTTTCAAGGTTGTTTGCCGCTTCCTGGAAATTGCCGGAACGCAGGTAGGTTCGGCCGAGATAGTATTGCCCTAAAGGATTGGAGGGATCCGCAAGCACCAGCTTTTTGAATGTTTCCTGGGCCTTGTCAAACTGTTTCAACTGTTCGTAAGTGGTTCCCAGAAGGAGATAGCCGCGTGATCCGCCTATACGGAGGCCGATGACTTTCTGAAAATAAGGCAGCGACTCCTCATATTTCCCCTGGCTGGAAAGGACGCTCCCCATCATCATGTTCAAGAGAACGTTATTGGGAAATTGCGATAAGCCTTCCCTGCAACTTTTCTCGACCCCCTCAAAATTACCCGATCGCAAAAGCAGAATGGCGAGCCTCTCGTGCATTCTTTGCATTTTGGGATCGTATTTGACGACTTCCCGGTAATGCTTGGCGGCCTGGGCGAACTTAAAATTCTGCTCTGCTTTTAAGGCCATCAGGTAATGGTAATAAGCTAGCGGATTGTGATGAACCGTTTTGGGGCTAATTCTTTTTTCCGTAACAAGGGTGATGGAGTTTTTCTGGGCATAAGAAGAGGAAAGGTTGACTTCTGAAGCAGGTGCGCCGCTGACGGGAATTCCGCTGCAGTTGGAAAGGAATAAACCTCCCAATAAAACAATGGGAGTCCACCGGATTTTTCGGGACACCCGTGTGATAATTTCTTTCAAGTTTGCGTCTTTTATCATATCCATATTTCCTTCCGCTTCCTTTGGCATGTTCTGTAGGGGCCGGGATTTCGCCGGGACCGGGTTCTCACTGGAAGGGGGCAGCGGGATTTCGCCGGAACCGGAAACCGGGCCTTCCTTGAATTGGATTCGAGTCAATTGCTCCATGCCGGCCTGCCGTTTCAACTTTTTCAGTATTTTGTCCTTGAGCCCTTGCAAAACGGGAATCCACTCTTTCCCGGCAATTTGAATGAAAAGGGTTTTGGGGGTCACGCGGAAAACCTTGGAAACAGCGGCGATTTCCCTGCCCACCGCCAAATCCCAGCACAGGGAAACCCAGTCTTCCTTACGAGTTCGATCAACGCCTGCCTGCTGAAGAGAGGTTGGGAGAATAGTGTTTAATCCTACCCAAGGATTTCCAAGGTTTTTTTTTCGATTCATGGATCCAGAAAGGGGCCGTGAAAATTATCTGAAACACCATTTTCATTTTATCTGGGTCCAGGACCAATATAAAGTTTTATTTTTCCCCAAAGGATAAAACCTTGAGGAATGGCCCCGGAGGGCGGCGGTTCGCCGCCCCCGCCACGCGGGGAGGGAGATGGGTCACGGCATCATCGCCAGCCCACCCCGGTCCGGCATATAAAGTATGACAATACCACCAGCGGCGGTTTGCCGCCCCCGCCACGCGGGGAGGGAGATGGGTCACGGCATCATCGCCAGCCCACCCCGGTCCGGCATATAAAGTATGACAATACCACCAGCGGCGGTTTGCCGCCCCCCGGGCGTGGCCCGGCGGCGAACTCAACAACCGGTTTTTCTTGCTTTTTCCGGAACAACGGGATTCTGAACTTGACCGGTTTTTCATTAAAATAGGTGATAATGTGTGATATGATTGAAATCATGTGGGTTTGGAGGATCCTTTGATTTTCTCAAAGGGTTTTGGTGATATTTTCATGTTAATTTATCGCTTATCGTCCAACCAGAAAATGATTTATAATGGATCACCATTTTGTGATTTGAGAAACAAGTATTTATGACTCAAACCGTCAAGCTCACGATTCCCAGCGATCCCAAATATCTTTGTCTCGCCAGAAAGGTTCAGCATCATCTGCTGGCGGGCCACGAGATTCCGGAGGAAATCATCCAACGGCTCGTACTTTGTGTCGATGAGGCTTGTTCCAATATTATCAAGTACAGCTATGAGGGGAATAAAGATCAGACCATAGAGATCTCTTACACGCTGAAGGGAGACTTCTTTGAGGTAAAAATTCGCGACTATGGCAAACAGTGCGATACAAAAAACTTCAAACCGCGGTCCCTCCAAAATGTGCAACCGGGGGGGTTGGGCACCTATTTTATAAATGAAATCATGGATGAGGTCAGCTATTGCACCAACCGGGAGAGAGGAACCCTGCTCACGATGTGCAAGCATTTGAAAAATGAACTGACTTCCGCCGAGGATCAATCAGGATAAAGCGAGAGAACCCCATGGGTATAGAACTCCAATCCGATCAGGTGGCCAACGGCACCGTCACGGTCAAGATCAAGGGGGAAATCGATATGAGCACCTCCTCCCAGGTCCGGGACTATCTGGGCCACTATTTCAAGGAGAACCAGAAAGTGGTCGTGGTAGACCTTTCGGATGTGTCTTATATTGACAGTTCGGGCATCGCCACCCTCGTCGAGGGCTTGCAGTGGAGTCATAGCTGCAAAAAGAAATTCCGCCTCACGGGTCTCAGCCCCATGGTCAAGGACGTGTTTGAAATCGCCCGCCTGTTGACCGTTTTTGATATTTACGATTCCAAGGAAGAAGCTATCGAAGGCGTTTGACTGGAATTTTAAGATTGAAAACTGATGCGTGAAGGCAGGATCCCCTCCCGAAAAAATAGCGGGCGGAAATCGTGGGCGTCAACACCTTCAGGCATGATTTTTCACACTTAAAAATGAAAAAATCTCACGGCGGAGTTCCTCCGCAGGCAATTTGCCATGCGTTATATGCAGAACGGAGGCCTATTGGCGATTAAGCCATGACCCATTCCCCCCCGGGCTTGGCCCGGCGGCGAACCGCCGCGGGTAGTTTTGTCTTGCGTTATATGGCGGACCCAGATCGATAGGCGGTTTAGATTGACCCAACTCCTGTCCCTGGGAGGGGCTCATGTTGACAAACTTGTTTGGATATTTCGGAAGGAGCGCGAGCCGGGTCAAGTGCCGGGCCTTTGATTTTTTCAAGGAAATCAGCGGCCTGTACTACCTCACCCGCGCAACCTTTCGTTGCACGTTTATTGAGCCCTTCCGGGGGAAACCGAACAAGTGGGGTCCGGTCTGGACCCAGATGGAAGAGGTTGGGATCAAGTCCACGGGCATTGTTTTTCTCGTGTCATTCCTGATCGGGGTGATACTGGCTTTTCAATCCGCTTATCAAATGTCCCGGCTGGGGGCGCTGGATTATGTGGGTGCCCTGGTGGGCGTTGCGGTGACCCGGGAACTCGGTCCATTGATGACGGCCCTGGTGATGGCCGGGCGCGTTGGCGCGGCCTTTACCGCCGAACTGGGGACGATGAAGGTTTCCGATGAGGTCCTGGCCCTCGAATCCATGGCGCTCGACCCGGTAAAATTCCTGATCACGCCCCGGTTTCTGGCTATCCTCATTATGCTGCCCTGCTTGACGATCATGGCGGATGTGATGGGAATTCTGGGAGGTTTTGTGGTGGGGACCGGCACGCTAGGAATCGATCACATTCCCTACATCAACCATTCCCTCGACGCCATGAAGGTCAAGGATGTGACCACGGGACTGATCAAGAGCGGTGTGTTCGCTGTCATCATCGTCATGGTGGGCAGTTATATGGCGTTCATCATCGAGGGCGGCGCGGAAAAGGTCGGGAAGAACACCCGCGGCGCGGTGGTGGTTTCGATGATTCTTATTATCATCGCCGATTTGTTATTCACCTCGTTATTTTATTTCTTAAGCTGATGATACAAATCAGGAACCTGAACAAGTCCTTTGGCGAGGGCGATAAAAAAATCGTCGTGCTCGAGAACTTCAACGCCGACTTCGAACGCGGAAAAATCACCTCGATCATCGGGGGAAGCGGCAGCGGCAAGACCACCGTGCTCAAACACCTGATCGGAGCCTATAAACCCGATTCCGGCCAAGTCATCATCGACGGGGAAGACATCACCCAGCTCGATAATGAAGGCATGAACCGGGTGCGGAAAAAATTCGGTATCATGTTCCAAAGCGGCGCCCTCTTCAATTCGCTGACGGTGGAGGATAACGTGGCCCTGCCCTTGCGGGAGCATACCGACCTCAACGAAAGCACCATTGCCATCATGGTCAAAATGAAACTGGAAATGGTGGGATTGCGGGGGGCGGAACATTTGAAACCCGCCCAGCTTTCTGGCGGCATGATCAAGCGGATTGCCCTCGCGCGGGCGATCGCCCTGGACCCGAAAATTGTTTTTTATGACGAGCCCTCCGCCGGACTGGACCCGATATCCATCGGTGTCATTGACAAACTCATCATGGACCTGAGCCGGAAAATGTGGATCACCTCGGTAGTGGTCACCCACGAAATTCCCAGCGCCATGCGAATTTCGGATAAGATTATCATGTTGTTTAAAGGTAAAATCATCGCTTCCGGGACACCGGAGGAGTTGAGGAACAGCACCGATTCGCGAGTCACCCAGTTCATCAAGGGCGATCCAGATGGTCCCATCCCCTTCAGCAAAAGCCAAAAGGATTATGGGGCGGAACTGATAGAAATGAGCGATTACTGATTATGGATTACCGGTCTTCAGAAGTCAAAGCGGGAGGGTTCATCTTTCTGAGCCTGCTGGCTCTGATCGTCATGGTGTTTATCCTGGGTGACGTGAAGGAGCATTTCAAGCCGAAAAAAAACGTACGCATCGTGTTTAATTTTACAGGAGGATTGGAAGTCGGTGCGCCGGTGCGCTACGCCGGGCTCCAGGTCGGCCGGGTTGCGAACATCCATCTTCTCCATTCGGGGAATAAAACCACGCGCGACCGCGTGACCGTGGTGACGGAAATCAGCCCCTCCATCGATGTGAAGAAAAATTCCATCGTCAGTATTAAAAGCTCCGGGTTCATGGGAGGTCCCTACATAGAAATCATTCCGGGCACACCGGACTCCCCCCCGCTCAAGGAAGGCGAATCCCTCTACGGCGAGGACTCGTTTCAGTTTGCCCAGATAGGCGATATGATGGAAGAGGTGGTTCGGCAGGTGCGGCGGTTCACGCAACTGGCCGACGATCTCACCTCCGATTCCAGAAATACCCTAAAGGCTTTCCAGAGTTCCCTGGATAATGTGAATTCGATCCTGCTGGACAATCGGGATGAGATTCGGGGAAACCTGAGAAACCTGCTGAAAATTTCCCGACAGCTTTCCAACATCCTGGACAAAAACGGAGAGCAGATCCGGAGCACCATCCAGCATATCGCTTCCGTCGCCGAGAAATCCGACAAACTCTTTTCTGAAAAGGAAAAACGCTTGGCGCAGATTATTGACCAGACTCACCAATGGACCCAAGATTTGAAAGGTCTTCTCAAGGATAACCGCCAAGGCCTGACCCGGCTGATCGGAACCATGGAGACCGACGCGCAAAAGATCTCGACCAACCTTGGCTCGGCCACGGCCAGCCTGGAAAAAACACTTCATCAAAGCAGCGCCATCCTGGTCGAGAATCGGCGGAACCTTTATGAGCTGTTGAAAAACCTCAACGAGTCCTCGCGCAATTTGAAATCGATCACCGAGGACATCAAGCTCAACCCCTGGAAACTGGTCCGCAAAACCCAGGAAAAAAGTGCGGAATCCAAGCAGGAATTGACCACGATCACCGCCCCGGGCGGAATCCGGATGAAACGCCTAGACAAGGTTTCGAGTAAATAATATGGAAAAAAGCATCACCCCTTGCCGACCCTTCTTCCTGACCCTGGCGCTGTTGTCCGTGTTGGGGTGGAGCGGCTGCATGAACCTGCCGCTTTCAGTCGAAAGCCATTTTAACCGGGGCGTGGAAAAGTATGACGAGGGCCGGTACGCCGACGCCATCGAAGAGTATAAACTCGCCCTCCGGAAAAATCCGGATGATTTCTTTGCCAAGTACAACCTGGCGGTGGTGTACCAGGACCAGGGAAAAGAGGAAAAGGCAGAACAGCTTTATAATGAAATTCTTTCCCGCACCGAGGATACCAACAGCCGCATCAACCTTGCGGCGATTTATTATTTCCGGGGAGATCACGATCAAGCGTTCCAGGAACTGAGAACCGCGGCGGAGAAGAACCGGGACAGTCCCGACCCGCTCGGCGCCCTGGGTGAATACCTGGAAGGACAGGAACAATACGAGGAAGCGGAGAAAAATTATTTGGCGGCCCTGGCCATAGACGATAAAGACGCTTTTACCCTTTTCCGGCTGGGACGCCTCTACTGCAAAATGGAAAAAGTCGGTCCCTGTATGGAAAATCTGCAAAAAGCCGTGGAACTGAATCCGCAAGAACCCGCGTTTCTGGAAACTCTGGCCAACGAACACGAAATGCTGGGCCACCCTTATGAAGCCATCAACCTGCTTGAACGTGTCTCGGTCCTTCAACCGGACCAGGCGGAAATATTCACCCGGTTGGGCGATCTTTATAAATCGGAACAGCTTTACCAGGAAGCGGTCCAACGGTATTGGTCTGCCGCGGCTATTCGCGATAACAACCCGCACGTTCACCGGAGCCTGGCGGAGATTTTCGAGCGGTTGACGCAAAGGGAACAAGAAGAACTGAAAAAAATGGAAGACCAAAACTCCCTCGCCCAATCCCCGCCGAGCCCCGCCCCCCACGGGGGAGGGAGATAGGTCAATCTAAACCGCCTATCGATCCGGGTCCGGCATATAAAGTATGACAATACCACCAGCGGCGGTTCGCCGCCCCCGCCACGCGGGGAGGGAGATAGGTCATGGCATCATCCCCAGCTCACCTTGGTCCGCCATATAACACCCGTTCCAACTACCTGGGGAGGTACTCCCCGGTTCGCCGCCCCATGCGTTCCCGATGGACCCTTATGGTCCTTGGAATATTCAGTCTCCTCCTTTACTTCATCATGGCCCAGCTTTCCCGGCAGTTCAACTGGGGAGAGGGATATGCCGACCGGCCCATACTCACCTATCTGGCGGTTTATTTCGGACTGTTTCTCCTGTACGCCATAGCCTGCGCGGTCATTTTGAAGGGCGGTGAGGACCGACTCACCTTCTGGGCCGTCATCGGGCTGGGCCTGTTGTTTCGTGCCGTGATTCTTCCCGCGCATCAAATTCAGGAAGACGACATCTATCGGTATCTCTGGGACGGTAAAGTGTTCGCCCACGGCATCAACCCGTATGAATACGCGCCGGCAGAGGTCAACGATTACCTTTCCTTCAAGGTCAAGGATCCGGAGAACTTGATGAGCCGGTATGATGCGCGGCAGCGGCAAGAACTGGCCCTGCTCAACCAGCTCAAATGGGAAAGCGGGCCAGGCCTCAAAACCCTGGAACGGGTGAACCATCCGGAAGTGCCCACCATCTACCCCCCGATGGCGCAATTCGTTTTTCGCTTCGCCCACTTTATCCATCCCGACAGCATTATCACCATGCGTCTGGTGTTTTTGGGTTTTGATTTGATCGCCCTTGTATTTATCGTCCGCATCCTCTCCGCCCTAGGGGGAAACCGGAATTTCAGCCTGATCTATTTCTGGTCACCGCTCCTCATCAAGGAGACCTACAATTCCACCCACCTGGACATCATTGGGGTCGCCTTCCTTTGCGCCGCCATCTATTGCCTGATAGCGAACCGGCAAATTTTTGCAATGATTTTTCTGGCTTTCAGTTTCCTGGGAAAATTTTATTCCGGCGTGCTTTTCCCTCTCTTTCTTCACCACGCCGTGCGCCAGGGCAGAAAGAGAGGAAAGTCCGCCCCCGCGGCCTTGCTCGGCCAATCGCTTTTGTTTGGCGGAACCGTCCTCCTGTTTTATCTCCCATTCATTCGTTCCGGATCGAAAACTTTTGAAGGATTGAAGACGTTTTCCACCTACTGGCAAAGCAACGACAGCCTGTTTTCGCTTCTGGTTTATTTTTTTGGTAATGTTCTGCGGCTGAACTCCTTGGATATCACGGTATTCTCCAACGGCCTGCCGACATTTTTGAGCAAGCTCATCGCCGCCCTGGTGGTGGTGGGCGTGATGGTATATCTGCTTGTCCGCAGGGCCCCGCCAACGGATTCCACCCGGGGAGAGGTCCAGAACATTTTCCTTCTCATGTGTCTGGTATTTCTTCTTAGTCCCGTGCAGAACCCCTGGTACCTTTGTTGGGTGCTTCCCTTTTTGTGTTTTTTCCCCTGGTGGTCGTGGATCTTGTTGACGGGACTGGAAGGGTTGTACTACCTGGATTTTTATTTCGATTACCAGGAAATTCAAAACTATTCCGTTTGGATACCGTGGCTGGAATACACGCCATTTTACATTCTTCTGTTCCTTGAACTTAACCGGAAAGGAATACTGCGCCGGAATTCCGTCCGTTCCCCTGCCGGTGGTACCCGGGTATGATAGTATGAAACATTGAAGTCCTTTCCGGATGGGGTTTTCGCCTGTTCTCGCGTTTTAGCAGGGGGACACATGAAAATCGAACGGAGGGGGTTCCGGATTCAAGGGGACCCAAAGAGGAGAGAACCATGGCCAACATCTCGGTCGCCAAGATAAAAGAACTGCTGAAGGAGGATTCCAAGCTGCATTTGGCGGGAGCGGATTTGTCCGGACTCGACTTGTCCGGCCTGGATTTCAGTGGCACGACGCTGGTTCAAGCCAATCTCAGCAAGACATCGCTGGTGAAGACGAAATTCACCAAAGCTTTTCTCACCGAATCCAATTTCCGGGATGCCGACATGGCTCAGGTGGATCTTTGCGAGGCTAATATGGCGAGAGCCGATTTTACCCGGGCCGATATGAATAACGCGGCCCTGAGCCGGGCCGACCTGAGTTCCGCGATCCTGGCGGGGGCCAACCTGAAAAAGGCGAGCTTGACTTTCGCCAAAATGGGCTATTCAGATCTGAGGAAGGCTAACCTGGAATCCGCCTCGCTGTTCGGAGCCGACCTGACCCACGCCGACCTGACCGGGGCCAGGATGAACGGGGCCAGCCTCACAAAAGCCAACCTCACGGGAACCAAGGGATATAAACTCTGAAAGACAACCCTTCCTTTCCCTCTGGGAGCGCCCGCAGGGTGACGGATTCAGGAGAGGGTGCGTTTGCCTGAATAATTCCTCTCCCTCTGGCTGACCCCTTGGGGGGCGGGCTGCACCAGTTGGGTGAAGGATTGAACCGTTGGGGAGACCTGGTTCCCGTGCCGTCCCTGCCGGTCGATCAGAATCGCATCGATTCCCGCGTTGCGGGCTCCGGAAATATCCGTATGCGGTTCGTCGCCTATGTGACAAGCCTCGTTGGCTTTCACCCCGCTTCGCCGCAAGGCCTCCTGGAAAATTCTTGGATCCGGTTTGGCGGAACCCACCACCGTGGAAACCAGGATGAATTTGAAATGCCGGGCCAGGCCCATGGCCTTCAATGTTTCCGGGAGACGCGAATCCCAATTGGAGATCACCCCAAGAACCACCCCACGGGTTTTGAGTCTGTTGAAAATTTCCGAATCCGAAACATCCTCATACACCCGCCAGCAGGACTTTGTTCGGAACTCTTCATAGATGTGGTTGAAATAATCCTCGAAATTATCCAGGCCCCCGAAGGGTTGAAAAACCCGGAAGACCAGATCACGCCAGAATTTTTTTTCGATTTCGGTGCCCCGTTGGTTGCCCAGGGACTCAATGCCCCCAACCGCTTTCCATTGCCGGCGGAACTGATTGTCTACATCCCCGGCGGAACCGGCGAATCCGTATCGCCGGGCGTGAGCGGCGTAAACTTCTCCTACCGAGGGATGAACGCGAAGCAGGGTTCCCCCGACATCAAAAAATACGGCCTTGTATTTGGATAACATGGTTACCGCGTCACCGAAATCCAGGGTAGGGATTTGGGTTTTTTCAGGGTGCGTTGGATAAAATCTTAAACGTATTGTTGCCGATGGGATTCAAAAAAGGCGCGGGCCTGCTCGTAGTCTTCAGGGGTGTCGATCTCGAAACAGCCTTTTTCCGCGATGTCCCAAGGGTGCAGGTCCACCTCCCGGGCGAAATCGGTCAACGGAATTTCCCAAAGAGCTTTTTCATACCGGGATTCTTCCCGACTGTAAAGGGAAAGGAACCTGCCTTGGTCCTCTCCGGACAATTTGAAAAATCCGATCGCCTCGCCTCCAAATTGGAATCCGTTTTTTTCCTCCGCCGTGAAGCGGCGTTTGGTGATGAAGGCCTGAATGGTTCCGGAAGGTTTGAGTAATACCTTGCTCGCCTCTTCGTTGTCTATATCGACGGGCGCCAGAGCGAATGAGGACGATGGGGAGCACTGGACAAAATTTTGAAAAACACCACGGGGATACAGAACATCTCCATCGAGAACCAGGACATCCCCCTCACAGCCCCTGAGTCCCATCACCATCGACAACGTGTTTCCCGTCGTTAGATAGCGATCGTTGTCCACGAATTGGAGGGGAAGGCCGGGGTCCAGGTCACGGACGTAGGCTTTCACCTGCTCCTTGTTGTGGCCGAGAACGAGACGGACGTTTGCCACCTTCAATTCCTGGAGGCAGCAAAGGTGCCGGGACAGAAGGGTTTCGTTCCCAAAGGGTAACAGGCTTTTATGTGGAAGGTCCGGCCGGTTCAGCCGCGAACCGTAACCGGCGAGTAAAATGACAGCTTGCATGATTCCCTCAAAACCTCTCCCCACGGAGGAGGGGATAGGTCCATCTAAGTCGCCTATCGATCTGTGTCTGCCATATAAGTATGTCCTATGGCTTGCGGAGGCACTCCGCTATTTGCGGTAGGCCCAGAAATGCGGCATCGGTTCCCCCGAACCGTACCGCCTGTATTTCAAAAGCGTGTCCAGGCCGTCGGCGGTCCTTTCGATATTACTCGGTTCACCGGGAAAATCGCCCCATCCCATCTCGTTTTTATGGTCGATGAGCCAGTGGATTCCTTTCTCGATGGAGGGCGTGTATTTTTCTTTTTTCCCGAACGTGTCCGAAACCAGCATCAGGTTTCTGCACGCGTCCATGGTGTGGTCCATATTTTCGTTGTCCCAGGAGCCGTCGGGCTCCTGTTCCCCCGTCAGGGAGTCGGCGGCTTCCAGGCAAAGCTTTTCCGCGTGATCGATCCCATCCATGAAATGGGCGGGCACCAGCGTATATTGCATGAGGTGGGCGGTGGTTTCGATGCCGGCCGGGTGGAAACTATCGTCTTTCCACAATCCAGAATCCCGCTGCCAGCGGGTGATGAATTGGTATCCGCGTTTTCTGGCGGCGTTGATTCTTTCTTCCCCTTGCTTTTCGTTGAGAACCTGGTAGATGGTCAGAAAGCAGGTAACCGAACAGGTGGTGTCGAGGTGGGACCATTCCGGGTCGGTCCAGTGGCCGTCCTCCTCCTGGACGGAGAGCACATATTCCAGGGCCCGGCAGGTAGCTGCCTGGATAGAAGCATCTTTAAGAATCAGATTGGCCCGGCACAGTTTCAATCCCACAAACGCCGTGATCCACATGGAGGTATTTTTGGTATGCGATTCCTTGGCCCAGCCGCCGTCCGGATTCTGAACTTTTATGCATTCCAGGAACTCATTTTTTCGGTTCCGGGTGTCGCCCAGATGGAGGATACATCTCAGTATGTGTTCCAGAACTTCCATATCCTGTTTTCCCTCCAGCAGGCTCCATTCCCGCCTTTTGGATTCCAGGTATTCCCATTCCCTTTGAATCAAGCTGTCCAGTTTTTCGCGAAGAAGGGTTGTCATGGTTTCATGCTATCCATTAAATAAAGATGCCCCTTGGGGTTATCCCATCCCCTGGGGTCTTAACTTTTTGTGAATCGAGAATAAATTAATTCCCGGCCGGACCTGAACTTTGCTGTAACCTGGATTATATGATGCGTTGGTTGATATCTCAACATCTATCCCCGCAACGCCGGGATGGATTTCAGGTCCATCCGTTTCCTCAGCGGGGATGCCGCCGGAAATACCGGGTTTGTCGGAAAGATTGAGGCCCGGCCCGGTTTATTCCACGACTTCCGCAAATTTTTTGGCGATCCATCCCCATTTGCCCGCCGAGTATTCCACTTTGTACCAGCCGTCATCTTGAGTGATCAGTGGAATCAGGGAGCCTTTTTTTAATTTGGAGAGGACCCGGGCTTGGGGGGAGGGTTGTTCCCGCACTCTCAGGGGGTCTTTTTGAGTGATTATCCGGACCTTTCGCGCGGTCATGGAACTTTCTTTTCCGGATTGGGCTTCCATTTGCTCCGCCAGGGTTTCCGGGTTGGGAAAAAGAGGGACTCCGCTGGGGGGTTTAGGTTGAGGGTGTTTCCCGATTTCAATTTGTTGTTGGGCACTCTGCAAAACCTCTTTGGGCTGTTCGGGAATGGATGGTTGAGGTTCCTCTTTCTGTAAGGGTTTTTCCTGCAGGGTGGTTTCCCTTATCGGTTCTTCCTTGGCGGCGGTTTTTCCCATCTTTACCGGTTCTTCCTCGGCAGTGGTTTCACCAGAGGGTATTTCCAGGGGGAAAATTTCTTGACCCGGTTTCCCGCTCATTTTCTCTGGAGGGGCGGTTTCACTGAATCCTTCGGGTCCGCCGGCCGGGGGTTCCCCAGGTTCCTCCGTCCCGGCCGATTTCATTCCCAACATCTCCTGGACATTTTCCCTGGTAACGCCGTCCTGCGCGGCCGGTTCTTCGGAAGAAGCGAACCCACTATCCATGGCGGATTCCCGCGAGGCTGCCGGTAGCTCCGGTTCCGGCGGTCTCATGCTCTCGATCATGGACCGCGCCTCGTCCGAGTTTTTGGGGCTGTCCGGGTATCGTTCGAGGAAACCCTGGTAAGCTTCCAGGGTATGAGTCCGTTTGACCTCTTCAAAGACCCTGTCTTCCAGGTCTTCGATCAGAAAGCCGATTTTTTCTTTTTCTCTCGGTTCGGCCAGGTTCTGGGCCCGTTTCAGGTAATCCACCGCGCCATCGTAATCCCTGGCTTCCTTGAGCAAGGTGGATTTTAATTTGAAAACGCGGATGAGGTTTTTTTTGATTTTGTTGTCATTGGGTTCCAGGGACCGTGCGGTTTCAAATTCCGCGATGGCGGGGTCCAGTTGATCGTCCGCATAGTAAACCAGTCCCAAATTATTATGGGCTTCAAAAGAGCGTGGGAATTTTTGCAGGAATTGTTTCCAAACGTCTATAGCGGCCTTGATCCGGTTGTTTTTTTGACGGAAAAGGGCTCGTTCATATAACTCCCGGTCGGCCCGGGAAATGCTGTCCGGCGGATTCTCAAAGTAAGGGGCTTCGAAATAGGAGTTGATGGACGTGGCGGGTCCGGCGCAGGCCCCAACCCAGAGAAAGGATGCCGCCAAAAGCACGATTTTTAAGAGTTTGGTTCTCATGGTTTAAATATTACTCTTTTTTGATTTTAGGTCAATATCTCTTGACTTGGGGGGAAAACTGCCTAATTCTATGTACTTCACTAGGGGCGTTGATCCAAACTGAGAGTTCCGCAAAGGATGACCCTTTGAACCTGATCTGGGCAATACCAGCGAAGGGAAGTGAAGCAACCTGTTTGACCTGGTCTTTATTTCATAGGTGGAGATGGTTTGAGCGGGATTGCGGCCCTTCGGTTTACCCCATCCTCGAAATATGATCAACGGATCCCCCCTTGCGGTTGTCATTAGCATTAGAATGTAAAGTTATAATCGGGTGATTGGCGGAATTTCTTGAATGAGAGAGGTGTTTTCCGCCTGACCGGTATGTGGACCCTGCGCCGGATTTCTTCCACCCGGCCGGGCTACGTCCTCCGGTCCATCCGATAGCGGAGGGGTTTTTTGCGGATCATCATCAACGGAAAAGAACGGGAATTTCCATCCCTCCAGAACCTCACGGAACTGTTGCGGGAACTGGAAATCTCGTCTCCCCACTTCGCGGTGGCGGTCAACCACCAGGTGGTCCCAAAATCCCGGTACCAGGAGACGGCGATCCGGGAAGGGGACAAGATAGAGATCGTTCACGCGGTGGGCGGCGGGTTGTAACCCAGTGGAAGAATCGTTTCAGGAAAGACAGATACCCATGGGAAATACTATCGTGAATACCGAAGAAAAAAGCCTTTTGAAAATTGGTGACAAAACCCTGAAATCCAGGCTCATTGTCGGAACGGGAAAATACGCGTCTTTCGATCAGATGCGCATGGCCATAGAAATTTCGGGGGCGGATGTGGTGACCGTCGCGGTTCGCCGGATCGAATTGGACAAAAGCAAGGAATCGCTTCTCAATTACCTCGACCCGGAAAAATATACCTTCCTGCCCAACACGGCGGGGTGTTACACGGTCAAGGAAGCCGTGATGACCTGCCAGCTCGCGCGGGAAGCCGGACTGGGCAACTTTGTCAAGGTGGAGGTCATCGGTGACGAAAAGACGCTCTTCCCCGATAACGAGGCGACCCTGGAAGCTTCCCAGTTGCTCATTAAGGACGGGTTCCAGGTTCTGCCCTATTGCATCGACGATGTGGTATTGTGCCGCAAACTGGAAGAGATGGGGTGCGTGGCGGTGATGCCTCTTGCCGCCCCGATTGGATCGGGTTTGGGGATCCGCAATCCCTACAACGTGAAATTGATCCTCGAAGCGGTCCGGGTTCCCGTCATCATCGATGCGGGTGTGGGCACCGCGTCGGATGCCGGGCGTGCCATGGAGCTGGGGGTGGACGGTTTGTTGATGAACACCGCCATCGCCGGGGCCAAGGATCCCTTGAAAATGGCGCGTGCCATGAAACTCGCTGTCGAAAGCGGAAGACTGGCGTATGAGTCCGGGAGAATCCCCAAAAAATTGTACGCTTCCGCCAGCAGCCCCCTGGATGGGTTAATCGATATTTGAGGCCGCAAGGACCCCGGGTTCCAGTGACGAAATGTGAATGTAGAAAGGATAATTTCTCTTGGGATAAAGCCAAATAAGGAAATCATAAGGATTCGAAAAAGCGATGCCGGGATTCCGCTGGATTTCCTGAGGGTTTATTTGATCACCGACCGGAGCCGGTTCACCACGGAAAAGGAATTTTTGCAGGCCCTGGAGGCGGCCCTGGAAGGCGGTGTGCGGGCGGTGCAACTGCGGGAAAAAGATCTCACCCCGGCGGCACTTTTGGCCCTGGCCCGGCTGGTTAAAGTCCGGACGGCCAAACGGGGCGTAAAACTGTTTATCAACGACCGCGTGGATATCGCGGAAATGGCCGGGGCCGATGGGGTGCAACTGACCGAAACCAGCGCTCCCGTCCGGGAAGTGAGAAACCGGTTTCCGCATCTGTTGATCGGGACCTCCGTCCATTCGCTGGACCGGGCTCGGCAGGCCGAGGCGGAAGGGGCGGATTTCATAACCTTCAGTCCAGTATTTGCCACACCCTCCAAGAAAAACTATGGTCCCCCGCAGGGGATTGAACGGTTGCGGGAAGTGTGCGGGGCCGTCCGGCTTCCCGTTCTCGCCCTGGGAGGGATCAATAAAAAACGTGTTTCCACTGTTCGGGATCAAGGAGCTTTTGGAGTCGCCTTGATTTCTGGTATATGGGACAGCCACGATATAAAACTTGAAACCTTAAAATATATGAAGTGCTTCGGGAGGAGATAACCGATATGACCGATAAAAAATCCACCGGCAACGGAAACAGGTTCAAGGGTCTCACCACCGAACCCCTGTCGCCCCATTCCAGGAAGGTGTACCTTTCCGGATCGATGCACCGGGACATCCGGGTGCCCTTTCGGGAGATCACGCTGACCGGGCCTTCCCCCCACACGGGAAATGGAAAGGACCGGGAGGCCAATGCGCCGGAAAAAACGATATTCGTTTACGATACCTCCGGACCCTACACCGATTCCGAGGTTACGATCGATCCCCGCCGGGGGCTTTCCCCGATTCGCGGCAGATGGATTCTGAACCGGGGCGATGTGGAAGCTTACCAGGGCCGGACCTTCCCGGCAGGCAGCAACGGGCAGGGCCCCGCCGGGTCCCAGGGGACCACGCAACGGTTCCCGCGTGAAGGATTGCAGGTGCTGCGAGCCCGGCCGGGGAAAAACGTGACCCAGCTCCATTATGCCCGGCAGGGGATCATTACCCCGGAAATGGAGTACATTGCCCTTCGGGAAAACCAGCGGCGGATGGACCTGAACCTGGACCCCGAAAGGGAAAACCGGCTTCAGGGCCACTCGTTCGGCGCCGCCATCCCGGACGTGATCACCCCCGAATTTGTCCGGGACGAGGTGGCCCGGGGACGCGCCATCATCCCCGCAAACATCAATCACCCCGAATCGGAGCCGATGATCATCGGCAGGAATTTCCTGGTGAAAATAAACGCCAATATCGGAAACTCGGCGGTCACCTCCTCCATCGAGGAAGAAGTCGAAAAAATGGTGTGGGCCACCCGATGGGGCGCCGATACCGTCATGGACCTCTCCACCGGAGACAACATCCACGACACCCGCGAGTGGATCCTCAGGAACTCCCCGGTGCCCATCGGCACCGTTCCCATCTACCAGGCCTTGGAAAAGGTCGAGGGCAAGGCGGAGGAATTGACCTGGGAAATCTACCGCGACACCCTCATCGAACAGGCGGAGCAGGGGGTGGATTATTTCACCATCCATGCCGGAGTGCTCCTGTCCTATGTGCCGATGACCGCGAAACGGGTGACCGGAATCGTTTCCCGGGGCGGAGCCATCCTGGCCAAATGGTGCCTGGCTCATCACAGGGAAAACTTTCTTTATACCCACTTCGAGGATATCTGCGAAATCATGCGGGCTTACGACATCAGCTTCTCGTTGGGGGATGGGCTCCGCCCCGGCTCCTCAGCCGACGCCAACGACGAAGCCCAGTTCGCCGAGCTCAAGACCCTGGGGGAACTCACGAGAATCGCCTGGAAATACGATGTCCAAACGATGATCGAGGGACCCGGTCATGTCCCCATGCACCTGATCAAGGAGAACATGGACAGACAGCTCGAAGAATGCGGTGAGGCGCCGTTTTACACCCTGGGTCCGCTCACCACCGACATCGCTCCCGGTTACGACCACTTCACCAGCGGCATCGGCGCCGCCATGATCGGCTGGTTCGGGTGCGCCATGCTCTGTTACGTCACGCCCAAGGAACACCTGGGCCTGCCCAATCGCCAGGACGTCAAGGAGGGGGTGATCACTTACAAAATCGCCGCGCACGCCGCCGATGTGGCCAAGGGGCACCCCGGCGCCCGCGCCCGGGATGACGCCCTCAGCCAGGCCCGGTTCGAGTTTCGCTGGGAGGATCAGTTCAACCTCTCCCTCGATCCCGAACGCGCCCGCGCCTATCACGATGAAACCATGCCCGCCCAGGCGGCCAAACTGGCGCATTTCTGTTCCATGTGCGGACCCCACTTTTGCTCCATGAAGATCACCCAGGACGTCCGCGATTACGCCCAGGAAAAGGGCATCGAGGCGGAGAAGGCGATCGAGGAAGGGTTGAAGGAAATGTCCCAAACCTTCAAAAAGACGGGGAGCCAACTTTATTCCTCCACCCCCTGAATTCGGGGTCAATTCGGGGTCAGGCTTTGAATCTTGGAATTTTGGTTCATTAAGGTTGTTGGGATAGGACCTATCCCCCCGGGCGTGGCCCGGGCGAAGTGCCTCTGCGGGCAATTTGTCATACTTTATATGGCGAACCTAAGGAAGCTGACAATGATGCCATGGCCTATTCCCTCCCCGTGGGGGGTTGACAATTCCGGGATTAGAAATAAAATGAGCTCAATCGAAATGGTTTCAGGCACGTAGCTCAGGGGTAGAGTACTTGCTTGACATGCAAGGGGTCGGCGGTTCGAACCCGCCCGTGCCTATAATTTTTCAGGGATCTTCCAGGAGCTGTTTGGAATATATTCACGCAAACTCCGGGAATGGCATCACGCGGTTCGGGGTGATGCCATTTTTTGGAGGGTTGGCCTTCCTTGAATGAAATCCCCTTACATTTTTCCAGGTGATTTTATGGCGTTCGGAGTTGCGGATTGCCTTAGGGCCGCATGAAAAGCGCCCTGCCTTTTGAAGCGCGGGAACCGGTAATGAACAAACAAACTCAAAAATACGATTTGGAGACGATCAGGCATAGCACCGCCCATCTCATGGCTCAAGCGGTGAAGCAGCTCTTTCCCGAGACCAAGGTGACGATCGGACCCGTGATCGAGGATGGATTTTATTACGATTTTTACAGGCAGACGCCATTTGTGCCGGAAGACATCGAGAAAATCGAGGCGCGAATGAAGGAGATCGCCAAAAAAGACATCCAGATCGTCCGGCGGGAGGTCATGCGGGACGAGGCGGTAAAGATGTTCGGGGAGATGGATGAATCGTTCAAAAAGGAAATCATCGAGGCCATCGATTCCAAGGACCCCATTTCGATTTATACGCAGGGAGAGTTTACGGACCTGTGCCGCGGTCCGCACGTGGCTTCCACTGGCGCGTTAAAGGCTTTCAAGCTGCTGCACACCTCGGCGGCCTACTGGCGCGGGGACGAACGCAACGCGGTCCTGCAAAGAATTTACGGGACCGCCTGGCATACGGAAAAGGAACTCCGGCTTTATCTCAAACGGCTGGAGGAAGCCAAGAAACGGGATCACCGCAAACTCGGCAAGGAGCTGGACCTGTTTTCGGTCAGCGAGGCCATCGGCCCCGGCCTCATCCTGTGGCATCCCAAGGGCGCCAGGATTCGGGGCCTGATCGAGGATTTCTGGAAAAAGGAGCATTACAAAAACGGCTACGAGATGGTGTATACGCCGCACTCGGCCAAGGTGGACTTGTGGAAAGTCAGCGGGCACATGGATTTTTACAAGGAAAACATCTTCTCGCCCATGGATATCGAGGGCAAGGAGTATGTCATGAAACCCATGAATTGTCCGTTTCATATTCAGATTTACCAGAGCCGGTTGCGGAGCTACCGCGACCTGCCCATCCGGTTCGGGGAATTCGGCACGGTTTACCGGTATGAACGATCGGGGGTGCTGCACGGCCTGCTCCGGGTCCGCGGATTCACCCAGGACGATGCGCACCTGTTTTGCCGTCCCAGCCAGATCGAGGAGGAGGTCGTCAAGGTTCTCGATCTGATCCTTTTTATTTTGCGGGCGTTCGGGTTTAAGGAGTACAAGGTTTACCTGAGCACCCAGCCGGATAAATTCGTCGGCGCGCAGTCTGACTGGGATAAGGCCACGGACGCCCTCAAGTCGGCTTTGGAGAAGGCCCGGCTGGATTACGAAATCGATCCTGGGGAAGGAGTTTTTTACGGACCCAAGATCGACATCAAGATCAGGGACAGTTTGAACCGGTACTGGCAGGTTTCCACGGTTCAGGTCGATTTCAATCTTCCACAACGGTTTGGCATCAGCTATATTGAGGAGGACGGCCAGCGGCACCAGCCGATCATGATCCACCGGGCGTTGATGGGGTCGCTGGAGCGGTTTTTCGGCTGTCTGATTGAGCATTATGGAGGGGCTTTCCCCACGTGGCTCGCCCCGACCCAGGTGATTCTTCTGCCGATTACCGACGCCCAACATCCCTACGCGGAGGAAGTATCCCGGCGGCTTAACACCCGGGAAATCCGCACGGAAAAAGACTTGCGAAATGAAAAAATTGGGTTCAAGATTAGGGAAGCCCAGTTGCAAAAGATCCCCTATATGGTTATTTTAGGGGATAAGGAAGTCGAGGCCAAAACCCTGGCCGTGAGGAAACGAAACTCCAGGGAAACGCGTACATTGAATTTAGAATCCTTTCTTGATGAATTGAATACCCTGATTCAGGAAAAGACAATCGATTCAATTCATCCGCAACCCTAACAGAGGAGATCCAATTAATTAACAAGAAACAGCGCATCAACAAAATGATCCGAGTAAAAGAAGTGAGTGTGATCAGTGACAAGGGGGAGCAAATGGGAATATTCCCAACCGAGGAGGCCATCCAAATCGCCCAGGAGCAAAGCCTGGATCTGGTGGAGGTCGCACCCACGGCCACCCCGCCCGTTTGCCGGATCATGGATTACGGCAAATTTAAATACCGGCAAAGCAAGCGGGCTCACGAAGCCAAAAAAAACCAGAAAGTCGTTCACTTGAAGGAAGTGAAGCTGCGTCCCAATACGGACCAGCACGATTTCGATTTCAAGTTGAAACATGTTCTCAGGTTTCTGGAAGCCGGTGACAAGGTGAAGGTAGTGATATTTTTCAAGGGACGCGAAATTGTCCACCGCGAAAACGGGCAACGGGTTCTTGAACGCATCGCCGCCGCCACCGAGGAAGCCGCGATAATGGAGACTGCCCCCAAACCCGAAGGGCGGACCCAAATGATGATCCTGGCCCCAAAAAACAAAAAGAAAGTTATCGGGTAAAATCTGTTGGCAAGGCCATACCCGCGTGCAGGAGAAATTTCATGCCCAAAATGAAAACAAACAGAGGCGCCGCAAAAAGGTTCAGGAAAACCGGCACCGGAAAAATTAAATTCAACCGTGCGTTTACCAGTCACATCCTGACCACCAAAACCACCAAGAGAAAAAGGAATTTCAGAAGAAGCCGGATCATGTCGCCCGGAGACGCCAGGCGATCCAGAGTTTTGCTTCCTTACTGACCTCTATTACGATTCTAATAAGATAAAACAGGAGAAAACGAATGCCGCGAGCAGTGAATGGAACCCTTTCCCGAAGGAGAAGAAAGAAAATACTCGGCATGGCCAAAGGTTACCGGAGTATCCGCAGCCGGGCCTTCCGCAAGGCCAGGGAAGCGGTGGAAAAAGGCCTGTCTTACGCGTATCGGGACCGCCGGGTCCGGAAACGGGATTTCCGTCGGCTTTGGATCGCCCGGATCAATGCGGCGGTGCGGGCGGAAGGGTTGACCTACAGCAAATTCATGCACGGTTTGAAACTGGCGAACATCGACCTGGACCGCAAAGTCCTGTCGGACCTTGCGATCCACCACGAGGATACGTTCAAAACCCTGGCCAAAACCGCCCAGGCCCAATTGAACTAGTCATTTGAAAAAGGCCGGCGGGGAACCCGCCGCCGCCTTCCCGGACCGTTCTTCCACCTTTCATTTTGTCTCCCCTTATATGATCGAGGAAATTCGACAGCATCGGCAGGATTTCGATGCGCGCCTTGGGGGGTGCTCCACCCCCGATCAGCTGAACCAGCTGCGCATCGAATTTCTGGGGAAAAAGGGCTGCGTGTCCCAGATCATGAAAGGGCTGCGCGGCCTGCCTCCCGAGGAAAGGCCCGTCCTGGGAAAACACATCAACGAGCTCAAGGAACATATCGAGCTGCTCCTCAACGAGAAGAGCCTGGACCTGGAAAAAAAATCCCCGGGCGAGTCCACTCCCCACGGTAACTTTGATTTCAGCCTTCCCGGGAAAAAAGAGCCCGCCGGGTCCTTGCATCCCATCACCCAGGTTCTGGATGAGATCACCTCGATCTTTTTCAGCTTGGGATTTCGTGTGGAAGAAGGTCCGGAAATCGAGACCGACTACTATAACTTCGAGGCGTTGAATATCCCCAAGGACCACCCGGCGCGGGATATGCAGGATACCTTCTATGTCGAGGGGGATACGGTGTTGCGGACACATACGTCGCCGGTCCAGATCCACGTCATGGAAAACCAGCCGCCGCCATTGAGGATCATCGCCCCCGGCAAGGTCTACCGTTGCGACTCGGATATTTCCCACACCCCCATGTTCCATCAGATCGAAGGCCTGATGGTGGATGAAAACGTATCCTTCAGCCACCTCAAGGGGATCATGAACGTCCTCCTCCACCAGGTTTTCGGCGAAAAAACCCCGGTGCGGTTCCGGCCCAGTTTCTTTCCTTTTACCTGTCCCAGCGCGGAGGTGGACATTCAGTGCGTCATTTGTTCCGGAAAAGGATGCCGGGTGTGCTCTCAGTCGGGGTGGCTGGAAATTCTCGGCGCCGGCATGGTGGACCCGGCGGTGTTCCGGTTCGTGGATTACGATCCAGAAAAATGGACGGGGTTCGCCTTCGGCCTGGGCATCGAGCGGATCGCCATGCTGAAATACGGCATCAACGACATCCGCCTGTTTTTTGAAAACGACCTCCGGTTCCTCAAACAATTCTAGCCGGGAAACCCGGCGGGCCGATCGGCCAGGCGTTATGGGGATAGCAATAATCGCTGGATGGTGAGACCGGATATTGCATGAATCGAATTATTTCCGGGCCGTGAAATCCGGTGGAGACCCTCACCCCAACCCTCTCCCACCCAAGGGAGAGGGAGACAAAATATTCCTTCTCTCCGTGGACCGTTGCATGAGTTGAGGGTACGGGCACGGCATGCCGTGCCCGCACGCTGGTTGGGGTTAATGGTATTTGAACTGACCCACCAGGGATTGCAGTTGCGAGGCCAGCTTGGAGAGCTCGCCCGCGGCGGATTGGGTATCGCTGGACCCCTGGGTGGTGCTCTGCGCGGCCTGGGCGACTCCGGTGATGTTCTGGGCGATTTCCTGCGTTCCCCTGGCGGCTTCGCTCACGTTTCTGCCGATCTCGTTGGTGGTCGCCGACTGTTCCTCCACGGCGCTGGCAATGGTGCCCGCGATATCGTTGATCTTGTTGATCACGCCGCTGATCTCCCCGATGGCCGAAACCGCGTCCTGCGTGTCGGTTTGGATCGCTTCGATCTTCTGGCTGATATCCTCGGTGGCGCGGGCGGTTTGATTGGCCAGTTCCTTCACCTCGTTGGCCACGACGGCGAACCCTTTTCCCGCCTCCCCGGCGCGCGCCGCTTCAATCGTCGCGTTGAGCGCAAGCAGATTGGTCTGTTCCGCGATGGAGG
>JBHHVU010000027.1:0-39359 GCA_046754465.1 Nitrospinaceae bacterium
GGCCTGTAGAGGACTTGCACCTCCAAGTAGGTGCGCCCTGCCGGGCGCACAAATAGAAAGGCCCCCGGAACTATCCGGGGGCCTCCAAAACAAAACCGCTATGCGGTTAAATCTGGGTGCGCATCACTTCCTGGTAGGCTTCTACAATTTTATTCCTCACCTGCATGGTCAACCGAAAGGCGAGATCGGCCTTGTTGACGGCGATCATGGTCTCATGAATATTGGCGGATTCTCCGGAGACGAAATCCTTGATGGCCAAGTCCGCCTCTTTTTGGAGATCGTTGACTTTTTCAAGCGATTGAGTGAGGGTGTCAGCAAATGAGGAGCCCTGTTCTCCCACATCAGCGGATTTCCTTAATTCAATCTTTCCCGCCGCGGGCTCCACCCCCTGAAGGGCTTTCAAATTGCTTTGAATGGTTATATCTCGCATTTTCTTTAATTAGAAGTTCAACGAAATCAAGATAAATCTTTACGTGACCCCTGTCAACCCATTTCAATTACGTTCCCGCCGGAAATTTTTTCCTACTGCTGGGGAAGTTCCGTCACCGCGCTACGAATGGTCGAGCCCCGCTTCATCATCATTTGGGTCACCGCATTGTATCGAATTTGATTTTCGGCCAACTTTGCCATTTCCTTATCGATGTTCACGTTGTTGCCGTTGGACTTGGAGGCACTCACTTCCTCGAACGGCTGGGGAGAAAGATTTTTGATGGACTGCGCGGAGGGACCAAAATGTTTTTCATTCGTGGTCCGCAATTTCAAGGTTCCGCCGCCTCCCATGACTTCCCGCAACTGATCCTGAAAATTGATGTCGTGAGAGATATATCCGGGGGTGTCCAAATTGCCTATGTTGCTGGAAATAAGAAGATGCCTTGCCGCCTGGAAATCCAAGCTCTTTTTCATCATCTTTGGAACTTGGTCGGAAAATAATAATTTGTCGATTAGGCTCATTGTTTTCTCCTGACCCAATTAAAAGCAATTTGTATGCCATCTCATGTCAAAACTGTTTATTTTTTGATTATTAATCGATTATGATTTTCCACTAGTTTGCCCCGCCAGGGATGTCCGCCGCTCAGGGGTTAAATTTCCCCCACCCGGAAAATTTTGCCGGGTAAATGTTTCACGGTGAAGAAATATTTTCCATCAATCCCGCCGGAACGGAATAAACTAAAAACTCCAGGGAAAGTTATGTATACTATTTTTAAACTGTGTTAAAAATTTACTCATAATAACATTTTAAATAACCCTTCATGATCGATTTAGGCCATCTGGGCCAGCAATTACAAAAATTCGGCAAGGAAAACCTGTCCGACATCCTTCACTATATGACCACTGGGCTGAAGAACCGCTATCAGTGCAAGATGGTCCGGGTTTATTTGGAGGATTTATATGAAGGCATGCTCATCTGCCAGTACGTGACGGGACAAAACCAACCCGCGGCCCAGCAAATCACCCAGTTCATTTCTCCCCAGGCGTCGATCATGTCCCACGCGTTCATCGAAAACAAGATCATCCTGTCCTGGGACCTGCCTGACGGATACACCAAATTCAGGAATCCGTTCGAAAAAATGTCCGGGATCAAGGCCTCGGCGGTTTTTCCCATCACCCACCAACTCCGGCCGATAGGAACCTTAAGTCTCGATTGGGGAAAGGAGGGGGAATTTTTATCTCCTTCGGAAATTCTGTCCATCACCACGTTTTTATCGACGGTCAGCTGGGTCATTGAGCGGGCGAAACGTTTTCATCAGCAGATTTCGTTTTCGAAACATCTGGACCTGGCCCGCAAGAAGGAAGCCGCCTGGCGTCTTGTCCGCTCGGCGGTCCATTTTATCGACAACCTGGAGCTGGCCGCGGTCCTGGTCCCCTCCTCCACCCAGAACCTGAAAACCCAGTCGGACCACCCTTCCGACCTGGTGGAGGTTTTCGCGGTATTTTCCAGGAACAAAAAAGACGCCCTGATCTATGACAACAAGGACCAGATCAGCATCATCAACGATGAAAACCTTTTGAACCAAACGGTGAAATATGATCCGTCCCGGGGCCTGGTGGCCCGGACCCCGGGACAGGAATCGTTTTACATCGAAAATATCATGGCCGAAAAGTTCACCCGGAAATCCGTCGCCCGGGAAATCAAACTGTTTTCGCTTTACCAGTTTCCCAAATTCGACAAGAAAACCGGTCAATTCCTGTGCGTGGTCAATTACTACACGAGCTGCCCTTACCCGTTCACGGAGTTCGAGAAAATGCTCCTGAAGGACCACGCTTCCATGGTGGAAAAACTGATCGTCCAGGAAAGCCCGGAAAGAATCGAAATTCAGGTTTTGGGAGAAATCGAGGAACTCCTCTCCAGTGAGGATAATTCGCTGCAAACCTTTCTCCATAAAATCCTGGATAAAACATCGGAATTGATCGGGGCGCACAGCGGCACGATTTCCGTGCTCAAGATTCAGGACGGCAAACCCTGGCTGATCGTCGAAGAGGAAGATGGCAAGCTGGTAGGGGCGAAATCCCGCGGCTGGATGAAGAGTAAGATTCCTGCCCTCCAGGTGGGGGGCGCCGAATTGCCCCTCGGTCAAAGGTCGCTGAACGGCTATTGCGCTCATTCCGCGCGGCCCATCCTGATGAATAACGTTCATGATGACCAATCCACCCAGAGTTTCTACAAAAGTCTTTCTCCCGCGATCCGGTCGGAACTGGCGGTGCCGATCATCTACGGCAACAGCGTTCTGGGGGTCATCAACCAGGACAGTTTCCGGAAAGATTATTTTACGGAAGAACACAAAAGAATTCTGCAGATCATCGCCAGCCTGATCAGCCAGAAGTTTCATAACCTGAAGCAGATCGAGGAGCTCCGGCAAGAGATCATCCAGCTCCGCCGGGATATCGAATACCGGGATCCCAAGGTCTCTTCCTATTACTTCGGGAACGTGATCGGGAAAAGTAAAAACATTCATTCCCTGGTCAACCAGATCAACATCGTGGTGGAATCCATCTGCAACCGCATGCTGCAATGGGATGCCGCGAGGCAAAGGGAATCTTCCACCGGCCTGCCCTGTTTGCTCCTGTATGGGGAAACGGGCACCGGCAAGGAGTTTTTCTTCAACAATATTTATTCCCGCATCACGGAAATATTTCAAAAAGAAAGGGGGATGAACTTCAAACTTCCCCTAAAAAAGACCAACATTGCCGCCTACAGCGGGGAACTGACCTACAGCGAATTGTTCGGTCATAAAAAAGGCGCCTTCACGGGGGCGGAATTCCACCGCCAGGGGATTCTGGAGGAAGCGGACACCGGCGTCGTGTTCCTGGATGAAATCGGCGACACGGACCCCAAAACCCAGGTGCAATTGTTACGCTTCCTGGATACCGGTGTTTTTCTGCGTTTGGGAGAGAACCAGCCACGGTATGCCAAACTGTTTCTCATCGCCGCAACCAATAAAGACCTGCGGGAAGAAATCATAAAGGGGCGATTCCGGGAAGATCTTTACCATCGGTTGAACGCCTTGAGTTTCCGCATCCCCTCCCTCAATGAGCGGCAGGAGGACATCGAGGACCTGGCCACTCATTTTCTGGGCATTCTGTTCAATACCTATAAGAAGGATTCCGGCGAAACCACGGCACCTCAATTGGAACGGGAAGCCATCGAACAGTTGAAGCGCTATTCTTACCGGGGAAACGTCCGGGAATTAAAAAACATCCTCCTCCGCGCCATGCTTTTCAGGAAAGGCCCATCGATCAGGAAAGAAGATATTCTCCGGGCATGCCAGGCCCAGCCTTCCGACTCAAAACCAGACACGGATTCCCCAGCCAACGGTTACGTGGATTCGGTATTGAAACAACTGGAATCGGGTGAGGAAGACTTTTGGTCCGCGGTTCACCAGCCTTTCCGGGAGAACCGGATCACCCGGGACACGGTCAAGTCCATTATCCTGTCCGCCAAGTCCCGGTACCAAACCACTTTGCCCGGTCTGGCGATCAAGCTGAAGGTTTGCAGCACCCAGATGCAGACCGATCCGTCCGAGATGAAAAAATTTATCAGCTTCAAGAATTTTATTTATAAAACGGTGAAGATTTCATCCAATTAAATCAGGTGTACTCCTTGTAGGCTTGGATCACACGGTCGCGAAGGTAAGTTTTGAATTCGGGGCTTTTTGCGATGATCAAATCGTGGTATTCATTGTCACGGCCTTTTCGGGCAGGGAAGCCAAGAAACAACCCCCCCTGTTTGCTTTGAAGGATCCGGATTCCGCGAAGGATCAGGCAATCCTCCAGCGTCACCTCCGCGTAAGCCCGGATGTTGGAAAATTCCTCTCCCGTATCGAAGGGATAAATTTTAACCTCGGTGATTTTTATCATTGAATTTCAAGCCCATGGATCGACGGTCCATTTGATTCAAAATCCTCGATCCCGGAAAATCCCTCAGGTTGTTCTAGACGGAATAAATAAAAACATTTAAACTATAAAAGTAAGATGTTCTACCACCCTCTTCCAAAAGAGGGTGCATCATTCGTTAAATTCACGGGACATCCGGTCCCTCCAAAAATCCCGAGTCACACAGGCTTCGCCGGACGAAATTCATAATACCATTGGAATCTTAATAAACATCATGGAGGAGAACAATATGCCCACAGCCTTGTCCGCTGAAAAATATAAAGTCAAGGACCTTTCCCTGGCGGATTGGGGAAGACAGGAAATTATTTTGGCGGAAAATGAGATGCCCGGCCTGATGGCCCTGCGTAAAAAATACGGCGCGTCCAAGCCCCTGAAGGGAGCCCGGATCGCCGGTTCCCTGCACATGACCATCCAGACCGCGGTCTTGATCGAGACACTGATCGAACTGGGCGCGGAAATTCGCTGGGCTTCCTGCAACATTTTTTCCACTCAGGATCAGGCTGCGGCGGCCATCGCCAAGGAAGGAATCCCGGTCTTCGCCTGGAAAGGGGAAACCGAGGAGGAATATTGGTGGTGCACCGGTCAAACCCTCCTCTTCGATAACGATCAAGCTCCCAATATGGTCCTCGATGACGGCGGCGACCTCACCTATTACCTGCACAAGAATCATCCGGAACTGCTTGCCGGAATCAAGGGGATCACCGAGGAGACCACCACGGGGGTTCATAAACTTTACAAGATGCTCGAGGACAAAACCCTCAAGGTTCCGGCGATGAACGTCAACGACTCCGTCACCAAGTCCAAATTTGACAATCTGTACGGATGCAGGGAATCACTGGCCGACGGCATCAAACGCGCGACGGACATCATGGTGGCCGGCAAGGTTGTGGTCATCGCGGGATACGGGGATGTGGGCAAGGGTTGCGCCAAATCCATGCGCGATCTGGGGGCCAGGGTCATCGTCACGGAAATCGATCCCATCTGCGCCCTCCAGGCGGCGATGGAGGGTTACGAGGTCACCACCATGGAAGAAGCCGTCCAGGAAGGGAACATTTTCGTCACCACCACGGGGTGCAGGGATATTATTCGGGTCGAGCACATGGAAAAAATGAAAAACGACGCGATTGTCTGCAATATCGGTCACTTCGATGTTGAGATCCAGGTGGAACAACTGAAGAAATTTTCCGGAATCAAGAAAATCGAGATCAAACCCCAGGTAGACAAGTATACGTTTCCCGACGGACACAGCATCATCCTGCTGGCGGAAGGCCGGTTGGTGAATCTAGGGTGCGCGACCGGGCACCCGTCCTTTGTCATGTCCAACTCCTTCACCAACCAGGTCCTGGCGCAAATCGAACTGTTTAACAATCATTATGAAATCGGCGTTTACACCCTTCCCAAAAAACTAGATGAGGAAGTCGCCCGGCTGCACATCGGGAAACTGGGGGTCAAGTTAACCCGATTGACGCCGGAACAGGCGGAATACCTGAACCTACCGGTCGAGGGTCCTTACAAACCCAATTTCTACCGTTACTGAGAGGTTTTTCTTTTACAGCTTTCCGGAAGATACGGCATCCACCCGGTTATGGGTTGATCTTATAATTCATTTGGACCGCCCAGTTCCATGACGGATTCCTCTTCCACTTTATCGTATGGATAAATGGGGTTGGTGATGTTTTTGAGGGATTCAGACCGCTGGATGGCCTCCACGCCTTCCTTGCCGATCCTGTTGCCCCAGAGTTTTAAAATTTTCAGCCTGGTGAGGGCCTTTGATTTCCCCAAGGCGGCGGCTCCTTCGGCGGTGATCGCGTTCCATTGCAAATCCAGTTGTTCAAGATTCCGGAGCCCCTCCATGAGGGCCAATCCCTTGACGCCCGCGTCACCCAGCTTGTTTTTTTTCAAATCCCATTTTTCCAGGTGGATCAGCCAGGGAGAATCTTTCAACAGGATGATTCCTTCCGCATCAATTCCATTGCCTGAAAGATCCAGCACCCGGACTTTTCGTAGATAGGGGGAGTGGGCGAGTGCGACCAACCCCTCGTTCCCGATGCGATTCCTCCCCAGCTTCAATACCCTTAGATTTTTCAGAGCTTCGGATTGAGCGATGGCCCGGGCTCCCTCGGAATCGATCCCGTTTCCGGTGAGATCCAGGGAAACCAGCTGCGTCAGGGTTTTCGATTCGGCCAAAGCCCGGACTCCCTGGGTCCCGATCTTGTTGTTCCAGAAATTGAGTTCGGCCAGATTTTTAAAGTTGCCGGATGACGCGATCGCCCGGGCTCCCCCCGCTCCAATTTGATTATTAAACAGGTTCAGCACCCTGAGATTTTTCAAATATTTTGATCGGGCCAAAGCCCCGGCACCCTCGTCTGACATTCCATGGCTTTTCAATATCAGTATTTCCACGTTTCTCAGCAACCGGGATTTAGCGAGATCCCAGATTCCCGAGTCGCCGAGTAATCCACTGTTTTTCATTTCCAGGAGGGTGCCGTTCTCCTTCAGGTCTTTAAATATTAATGCGTTGATATCGAACGCTCGAGCGGAAGAAAGGTCGAAAGTCAAAACAAAACAAAGGGCCGCCAAAACCCCAATTTTCAACCCGCCTTTTTTATCCATGATCATGACCTGCCTTGGATACCTCATCCCTCTCCCATCCCATGGGTCAAAGAGGATTTTCAAGGAAAAATTCCCGCATCCAGGGGAGGATCCTTTCATGAGCATCTTCCACGACATAGTGGCCCGCGTCCTCCACCTCTCTGACGGCGGCGCCTGGGAAATACTCCCTCCACCGGCGCAGGAAATAATCGTTGAAACAAAAATCCCTTTTCCCCCAAACGATCAGCATCGGATGATCCTTAAACCGGTACAGATTTTCCTCAATGGATTTCACCACCGGATAGCTGGGAACGTCCGGCGTCATGGGAATATCCTGAACAAAACGTAGAATACCGATCCGGCCGCGGCAGGACCGGTAAGGCTCAAGATACCCCCGGCGGACTTGAGGGGTCAACCGTTCCCGATTTTTCAACGCCCGCCGCAGCGCCCCGCGCGCGAAGGCGTTGAAACCGAGGATGGCAATCGGACCAATCAGGGGCTTCCGGCAAATGTTGATGCTCCAGGGAATCTTGCCGGACAAAAAAGCGGCGGTATTGAACACGACCAGGCGGCTCACCTTTTCCGGATGCTTGACGGCGAAACCCATTCCTATGGCGCCGCCCCAGTCGTGCATCACCAGGGTGATCCGGTCCAGTTCCAGGGAATCGACAAGGATTTCCAGGTTTTTAATATGCCGGCTGAGCGTATACTCATACTTCATGGGTTTTCCGGAATACCCGCATCCCATGTGGTCGGGAACCACGCATCGATACCGGTCTCTCAACCCCAGAACCAGGTGGCGGTAATAAAAGGACCAAGTGGGGTTGCCGTGCAGCATGAGGAGGGGTTCTCCCTTTCCTTCATCCAGATAATGGTAGCGCAGGGATCCCAATCGCAGGTGGTGGGAGGGGAAGGGATAAAGATTTTCAAATGTCGGGGACCCGGTCACCATTGAAGGCCCAACATGAGGCTATTGAGTCCGCTGCCAATGCCAAGGAGGGCGGCTTTATCCCCTTTCCGGACAGCGTTCCGTTCCGCGCCGATGGCCAGGGTCACGGGCAGCGACGCGGCCCCGGTGTTGCCCAGAAATTCCAGGGTGGAAAAATCCTTCGCCACATCCAATCCCAAGGTCTGATAAAGAAGTTTGCGATGATTCTGCCCGACCTGATGACAAAACACACGGTCCACTTCCTTGTTCTCCCAATTTAAAAGGGCACGGGCGGCTTTCCAGGTTTCCCCCGCCAGCTGGCATCCTTCCTTCATCAGGTTTTCCGCGTCGGTTTCCATGAGCGGTGACCAATCGGAATGGGCGCCGCTGTCCTGGTTGCCCCGGCACAGGCCATTGAACTGAGTGGCAGCAAGGGAGATTCCTCCCAACAGCCGATGGCCCGACCGGGAAAGATCCTCGTGGGTGAGCAACACCGCCACCGCCGCGGACCCGATGGTCAGGGAGGCGAAGGAGGTTTTAATCTCCGACCGGGTAATATTGGTCCGGGACAACAGGTTCTCGATGGTGTGATGGACCAGAGGCCCCCCGTTTTCCCCCGCCACGGCCAATCCGGCGCGAATTTGCCCCATTTCGATCATGTTCGCGATATGCACCATGCCATTGAGCACGCCCAGACAGGCATTGGAAATATCGAACACCTGGCAATGGCCGGGGAGTTTCAAATTATGATGGATCACCGAGGCAGTGGCGGGCTCCAAAAAATCCCTGCAGACCGAGGCGGAAATGAGGCATTGGATATCGGAGCGGCCTATCCCGGAATTTTCAATGGCTCTTTCGCCCGCGACGGAGGCCACCGCGCTGGGGAAGATCCCTTTATCCCAAAACCTGCGTTCGTGGATGCCGCTCATCATTTCCAATCGGCCGAAGGGGAGCTTCAATCGCCGGTATAGGGGCGCCATCCGGTTTTCCAGTTCCTCGGAGGTGACCACATTTTCCGGCAAATGGTAGCCCAGGGCTTCTATGCACACACGGTTATATCGCATCGGCATCCCCGTCCTTTACGTTTTCCCCCGGTTCCTCGGAATCGAATAACTGAAGTTCGAAGTATTTTTGATAAACCCCGCTGCGTTCCAGAAGTTCACCGTGGGTACCCAATTCGACGATCTCACCATGGTCCATAACAACAATTTTATCGGCATGCTTGATCGTCGACAACCGGTGGGCGATGACAAATGTAGTGCACCGCGCCATCAGTTTCCGCAGAGCATCCTGCACCAGTTTTTCGGACTCGGAATCCAGGGACGAGGTGGCCTCATCCAACACGAGGATGGGGGCATCCTTGAGAATAGCCCGGGCAATGGCGATCCTCTGTCTTTGCCCCCCGGAAAGTTTGACCCCGCGTTCACCGATCATGGTCTCAAAACCGTCGTCCAGGCGTTGGACGATATTATCCACGTGAGCCGCTCGGGCGGCGGCCTCTATCTGGTCCGGGGAAGCGTCCGGATTGCCGAAGGCGATATTGTTCCAAATGGTATCATTGAACAAAAAAGTTTCCTGGGTGACCAGGGATAAATTTTTCCGCAGAGATTTCAGCGTGAATTCCCGGATATTCCTGCCGTCAATCAATATTTCCCCACGGGTAACATTGTAAAACCGGAACAGGAGATCGACCAGGGTGGTTTTTCCCGCGCCGGTCTTTCCCACGATGGCAAGGACCTCGGATTTCCCCACGCTCAGATTGATTTTTTTCAGTACCACCTCGTTCCGGGAAGGATAGCGGAAAAACACATCCCGGTATTCGATCCGGTCCTTGAATTCCGTCAGTTCGACCTTTCCTTCCCCCACCCGCTCTTCTGGGAGGTCGAGAATGGCGAACACGCGCTCGGCGCCCGCAAGCGAGGTCTGAATATTGGCGTAGACCTTGAATACCAACCGCAGCGGACCATACAGCATGAACAAACCTACGATAAAGGCGATGAATGTTCCCTGGCTCACCTTCCCCGACAATACCTGGCCGCCCCCATACCACAGTATGACCGCCGCACTCAGAATTCCAAGAAATTCGAGGAAGGGAGAAACCATTTCCACGTATTTCACGTTCTTTTTCATGACCGTCAGGTAACGCTGGTTAAAATCCCTGAATTTAGCAATCTCCCGGGGTTCCAATCCGAACGAGCGCACCACCTTGATTCCGGAAAAGGATTCGAGAATGGTCGACATAACGTCGGCCAGAATTTCCTGACCCTTGTGGGTCAGCCTTTTTAATTTTCTGGCGATATTGGAGACAGGAAGGATCATGATTGGAAAAAGGATGAGGGCCAGGACAGCCCATTCCCACTTCAAATAAAATATCCAGGCGATGACCCCCAAAACCATAGCCCCATTCTGCATGACCTCTTTCAGCAAACGGGTGATGGTGGATTGCATGACGGGGACGTCGTTGACGATCCGGGAGATGAGTTTTCCCGTCTGGTGCGCTTCAAAAAAATCCAGCGGCAACCGGTGGACGTGATTGAACAGTTTCTCCCGGAAGGAAACCACCAGTTCCCACGAAATCCCGAACACAATCAAGTTCTGCGAATACCCCAACACTCCCTTGATAAAATACAGTCCGATCAAAGCCAGGGGAATGAGTTTCAACATCAGGAAATCTTTTTCGACAAAAATTTTATCGAAGGTTTTCTGAATGATGGGAATGGGAGAGGTGGAGATCGCCCCAACCACAATGGAAAAGAAAATCGCCAGAATCAGTTTGGGCCAATAGGGTCGTATGTAGCCCAACAGGCGTTTAAACAATCGAAAATTCTCGAAGGGTTTGGAAGAGGTCAAGGTCGTTGGCATCGAAGGACGGCCTTCCGGGGAAGTCGCCATTCAGAAGGGTTTCACATTCGGATTCGGACTAAAAAGCCGCGATGGAATGGGGAAATTCACCTGGCGATAAATCGAAATAATTAAATGCGCCAAATGTAATTTGAATTTTTATAAATGAAGAACCTGTCCCTTTTCCCAACGGACTTGCATCCGAATGGGATTCGGCCGAAATCCGTGCCGGGAAATGGCCCCGCAATTTCGAGATTCTAGCAGATTCAGTGTTCTTTTTCAGGTGTCTTTTACAGGCGGTGGTTTCAGCAATCGATCGTGGGAGCGGGAACTGGCAATGGAACGGGCCGCGAGCCCTTCCGGCCCGATACTCCCCGGCGGGATGAATGAAAAAAGGATACTGGAAAGAATAAAAAGAATAAAAGGAATCGCTGGGTCGAGGAGAGGGTGACCGTGAAAATGAAAAGCCGCGGAAAGAAAAAAGCTCCCAGGCCATAAACTCAACATGATCCCGGGAGCTTTTGGGGTGACGAATTCCTAAATATCGGTTTAACGCGGTAAAATTTCTACGCGCCCACTTCCTTTTTCGGCAGGAAATCTTCCAGCCCCGCCCCATTGGCAATGGCTTTTTCCATCATTTTAACGGATTCCGCGATGCCATTTTCGCAGACCTCCAACGTGATTTCCTTGATATCATTGGACGCAGCGTAGCCCATGACCCGATTCCGCGTGTTATCCCGCATGAATCCCTTGGGGACCCGCTCGAGCCGTTCGAGTGCTTCGGGAGACCAGTTAAAGTCATCCGGACTGAGGGAGGCCCCGTACTCCTGGATTTCCTGAAGGGCGTTTTTGGCCCCGTTTGCCTCTCCATTGCCGTTTTCCTTAACGGTTTTCTCGTTCAAAATGCTGCTGGCAAACGCCCGGGAGATCGTGGAGATTTTCTGGATCCGGGCATTTTTTTCGATCCTTGCCCTGGCTCTTCGCCGAACATGCCCGCCGGGGAACTCATCGAGGTAATCCAGGGCATCCTGGGTCCATGTGACCTGAACCGAATCGAACGTGGTGATGGTGGTAACGTCCTCTTCTTCCTGCTTACCGGGCTTGAATTCCTCCTTATCGATGGGGAGGAATCTTTCGGCGGTGGCGTCACACACTCCGCAACGAACGACGTCACCTTTTAAAATCGTCCCGCAACTGGTGCACTTCAAGGTCACCTCTTCCGGCTGCTTGCCGGCGTGGGCCTCCATCATCTGGTCTTTTAGTTTTCCCAACACCTCGGGGCTTTCGGCGTCCATGCCTTCCTTCTTCATATTTTCCCCGATCTGCCGCATGGCCTGCATCGCGCCGGCCGGAAGGATATTTTGCACCGCTTCGGTGATGACGCTGGAGGTGATCATGCTGTGCCCCCGTTCCAGGGCATAACGCAAAATCGCGGACGTGGCCATGGGGCGCACGAACCCGGGAATCTTATTCAATCGTTCCTTGGCTTCCGAGGTCCATTCGATGCTCTCCTCGGCCTGCATATCAATGGGCGGCTTGTACACCTTGCTGGATAAATACACATTACAAGGCACCAGGCGAAGCAAGTTTTCCGTATTGCCGCCAATATCCATGTCCGGAGCGCTGTGCACCCCTATTCGGCCCAGGACCAAAAGGAAAGGATTCTCCTCTCGCGCATATTGGAGGACTTTCTCGAAAACCTTTCCATCCAAAAGGCGGACGGTGCATTCCAGGTCTTCCTGTTCAACAATTTTCCGGGAAATTTCCAGATGGGCCTGGTAAATCTTGGCCAACCCCTTATCGATAATGTCTTCGTGCAGTTTCTCCTGCTGCTCAAACTTGAAGACCTTGCCGGCTTCCTTGGTCAGAACGCCGGTCAGGCTGTTGAACATGGCATAATGAAAATAGGGGTCGAAGGTCGAAATGATCTCCAGGGGGCGGTTCAGATGCTTCGCCAGTTCGATGGCGGTTTTCAGGCCGCCAAAGGAATGGCCGCTGCCATCGACGGCGACCACGATTTTCCCGCTGGAAGGTTTTTCCCCATGCAATTCCGGAATATATTTCACAACCAGGGTATCGGTTTGAATCCGCCGGATCACCCGCTCCGCCACCGTACCCAATTGGCTATCCTTAATGGCCCCCAACCCCAGGGCTCCCATGATCACCAGATCGTAATCGGACTCTTTGATATCCCGGACGAGTTCGATCCAGTTGCGCCCTTCAAGCGATTTTCCAGCAAAGGGCACACCCGCCTCCTTGCAACGTTTACTGGGAACATCCAGATAGGAGTCCGTAATCACCTCCATCCCCTTGGTGATCAACTGGTCATGAATATTGCGCTGTTTTTCCAGTTCCTGCTCATCCTGATACTCTTCGGGCAATCCGCTTTCCATTTGTCGAAACCGGACATCGTGCATTTTCGCGGCATACACGTGGCTCGCGGTGATGGAAGTATCGCCAGTTTTCGCGAATTCCAGACCCAAATCGATACAGGCGTTGGAATAGTCGGAATTGTCTATCGGCAAATAAATATTTTTGAACATGGGGTTCATCTCTCCCTTCCAACCTTACTATCCGGGAATGTGCGGGTTGGGTAAAATTTGCAAAAATTTATCTTATGGATTCTGATTAAATTTCAGGCCATTAGGGAATTAATCAGAGACCGATGGCAAGTTTAATCCAGAAATTCTATCAAATATATTACCCCTGTCAATATAAAAGGGTTTTTTGATCACCTTGTATTTGCAGTGCTTAAAAGGCTCCTTCCTCATCCGGTTGAGCTTGCGAATTCAAGGATTACCGAAAATATCTCGGTTTTGTCCGGACCGCTGGACCAGCCCTTCCCCGCCGGGTTCATCCTTTAACTCCTTTAACTCCTTCAAAATCATAATCAATCAAATTCCCCCGCAAAATATACCGTCCGGCGGCAAAGATACTTTGCCTGAACCTTAATTTTTAGCTAAAATAAAAACATTAAAGGGCAAAATCATAATTTAAAAAAGCTCTAACAAACACAAACTGCCGTTTGATAGACAATATAATCTGGTTCCGTCCAAAATCAAACAGAAGCCATGACCCTGAACCCACCACGTTCAAGACAACCATGAATTTCCACGAAACGCTTGGAGGAGAATGACATGTTATTTTCCAGCAGGGAGGAAATAACGGATCGGCTCAAGGGAGTCGTCGGGCAAAATAACGGCAGTATCTGCCTGGAAGATTCGGAAAAACTGCGCGGCGACCTGATCGAAACGCTGGTGGAAAACGCCGCTTTAAATAGTTCCAGTGATATCAAGGGATTTTCAAGGTACATCATCAAATCCGCGGCGCAGGAACTCGGGATCCTTCCCGCATCGATCCAGGAATTATACGAGGCGCGGGGACGCGGGGAATTTAAGGGATTCACGGTCCCAGCGATCAACGTCCGGGGACTAACCTATGAATTGTGCCGGGCGGTTTTCCGTTCCGCCCACAAAGCGGAGTGCGCCGCTTTCATCTTCGAAATCGCCAAATCGGAAATCGGCTACACCTTCCAGCTTCCCCACGAGGTGAGTTCGGTGATCCTGGCGGCGGCAATCAAGGAAAATCACCGGGGACCGGTTTTTATCCAGGGCGACCATTTCCAGGTCAACGCCAAAACTTTCCTGCAAGACCGGGATAAGGAGATCGCGGGACTGAAAGACCTGATCCGCGGAGCCGTCGGAGCCGGATTCTACAACATCGACATCGACACTTCCACCCTGGTGGACCTGAGCCAACCCAACGTCAAGGAAGAACAACGGTTGAATTTCGAGGTGGGGGTGGAGCTTTCGAACTTCGTCCGGGAACAAGAACCCCCGGACATTACCATTTCCATCGGCGGAGAAATCGGTGAGGTCGGTAAACAGAACAGCACCGAAGAGGAATTGCGTGTCTATTTGGATAACTTCAATGAAACCCTTTCCCGGATAAATCCCGGCGCCAAGGGAATCAGCAAAATTTCCATCCAGACGGGAACCACCCATGGGGGAGTTCCCCTTCCCAATGGAACGGTGGCCGAAGTCAAACTGGATTTCGATACGTTGGTCCGCTTATCGGAAATCGCGCGGGAGGAATACGGTCTCGCCGGGGCGGTCCAGCATGGGGCCTCCACGCTCCCCGCGGAAATGTTTCACAAGTTCCCCGAACTCGAAACCGCCGAAATCCACCTGGCCACCAATTTCCAGAACATCATCTATGACAGCCCCCATTTTCCCAAGAATTTCAAGGAGGAGATTTACCGGCACCTGCGGGGCAAATTCGCCGGTGAAAAAAAGGAGGGCATGACCGACGAACAGTTTATTTACAAGACCCGCAAAAAAGGTTTCGGGGAATTCAAGGCCCGGTTCTGGAGTTTGCCTGGAGAGGTAAAGGACGAAATCGGCAAGGAACTGGAAAGCCGGTTTGATTTCCTTTTCGATCAATTGAACGTTAAAGACACGGTGAAGATGGTTGAAAATACCGTGAAGCCGGTCCCGCTTTCCCCCAGCCTGGAATTGGAAATCACCGCCTGCCCCTAAATTTTCGCGCAAGAAAAATCATTCCCGCCGCACTCCCCTGGGGAGCTCAAACACCTCCCCACGTTGGCAATCATTTTTTCTTTCCACCCAACCCGGAATATTTGAAAATTTCCGACATGGCGTTCAAGAAATGGGTCTGCTCTTCCGCCCGGATGTCGGCGGCGTGTTTTTCCTCATCAAAAATGTTGAGCCGTATTTCCGGCGGGGGAGCGAGCAGTTTCTGCAAGGCGTTCCCCGAATGCACCGGAGGATGGCAGGCGCCCATTTGGCACAGATAGACGGTGGGCTGTCCCTGAATGGCCATTTTCCCCTCCGCCAGGGGCAGGCTTTTCTTCGTCTCTTCATTTTTATTCCAGACCAAAATTTTATTGGGACGGTAGTCCTGATATACGGTGGCCAGCATCTCTTGAAAGGCCGGGGTTTCCCGGGAGCCCGCAAAAACAATTTCGGTGGGTGAGGACAAAAGAAAATCCAGCGCGGCCAGACACCCTGTGAAGGCGGGGGGGCTCTGCTCCATTAAAGGTTTAAGCGCCCGCAACGCGCTTTCACTTTTTTCCAGGTACTCTTTTTTTCCTGTAAACCTTCCCAGCTTTAGCAAGGCCATAATAGCCTTGGAGCCCGCCGATGGAATGGCCTCGTCCGCCGGATTCTTGAGGCGGGAAACCAGTTTTTCGTGGGAAAGACCCGTCATGAACCAACCACCCTCTTTTTCATCCCAAAACTCCTCGATCATCCGGGCGGCCAGAAGATGGGCCCGGTCGATCCATTCCGTTTCCAGCGAAGCTTCATAAAGGGAAACCAGACCCTCGAGCAAGTAGGCGTAATCTTCCAAACACCCGTTGAACCGGCTTTGGCCCTGGTAATAAATTCTCCGCAAACCGGAGTCACTCCAAAGATGTTCCCAGATGAAACGGCCGCAGGTTTCCGCGGCTTGCAAATATTTTTTTTCACGCAGAACCGCATAACCCGCCGCCAGGGCGGTGATCATGAGTCCATTCCAGGCAGTGATTGCTTTTTCATCGCGGGTGGGCTTAGGCCTTTTTTCGCGAGCCTCCCACAAGGTTTTTTTCCCCTTTTGAAGAATATGCTGCACCTCAAAAATGGGAACTTTCTCCTCCCTGGAAATGACCTCCATGGAGTCTTCGATGTGCAGAACATTCAGTTTGCCGAAATTTCCGGAGGGGGTTACGCCATAGGCCCGGGCGAAAATCCTTGCATGGCGGGGACCCAACAGGTTGAGGACCTCCTTCAGCCGCCATCCATAGTAACTTCCCTCCCCCTCCCCGGTGACGGCATCCTGACTGGCATAAAACAAGCCCTCGGGTGACCTCAATTCCCGGAGAACATAATCCATCGTTTCACGGGCCACGGTTTCATAAACTTCCTGATCGGTGGCCTGAAAAATATCGAGATACAATTGGGCCAGCAGGGCATTGTCATAAAGCATCTTTTCAAAATGCGGAACCCGCCACATCCGGTCGGTGGAATACCGGTGAAATCCGCCAGCCAATTGATCGTAAATTCCTCCCCGGGCCATTTGGGTCAAACTCTTGTCAATCATCTCCAAGACCTCCTGGGATCCGGTTCTCGCCCAATAACGCAGCAGAAGTGTATAAACCATGGATTCGGGGAATTTCATTCCCGAACCGAATCCGCCGCACTCGGAATCGTATCGTTCCGCCAGCATTTCGACCGCTTTATCGATCAATTGCAATTCGGGGGTGCCGGAAGAAAGGCCTGCCTTTTCTCGGCGGGCCAGGTTTTCCAGGATTCTTTCTGCACGCGATTGAATCTCCCCGCGTTGATTATGGTAGAGACCGTGCACCTGTTCGAGAACCTGGGAAAATCCGGGCCGATTGTATTTCGGCGAAGGGGGAAAATAAGTTCCCCCGAAAAAGGGTTTTTGGTCCGGGGTGAGAAAAATATTGAGCGGCCAACCGCCATGGCCGGTCAATTCGACCAAGGCTTTCATATAAATGGCGTCCAGGTCGGGGCGTTCCTCCCGATCGGCCTTGATATTGACGAACCGCTCATTCATTACCGCGGCGGTATCCTCGTTCTCAAAGGATTCCTGGGCCATCACATGACACCAATGGCAGGCGGAATATCCGATACTGAGCAAAATGGGTTTATTCTCCGTGCGGGCCTTGTCCAGCGCCTCCGGTCCCCAGGGATACCAATCGACAGGATTATGGGCATGTTGCCGTAAATAAGGACTGGTTTCGTGGATCAGCCGGTTGGTGTGCCTATGATTTTCCAAACTATGTTTCCTTTCCGCCCTTTAGTATGAAGAACCGGTCCCCGTTTTGATGGAGGACCCCTCATCAATAGCCACAGGATACAAAATGTTGGGGAGGAAAATGAAGACTAATCTGGTTTGAGGATACAAATATAGGATAATGCGGCAGACCTACCCACGGCAAACCCAGCCTGGAAGGAGGGAAGGAATTGAAAAACAGTCCGGGGTGATGTTACTTATGCAGCAACCCCTGACGGTACTGGTGATAAAAGTCTCGAACGCTTTCGTATTCGTCGACCGCGCTTTCTTCGAGGGCCTTTTTATCCTCGATGATGAAAGAAACGGCATTGACGTTATCACTCACTGTCACCCCCGCACCCACAAGGAACGAAGGGGAGAACAGAACGTTGGGGCTGAGAAAGGAATCGATCGTCCGCCCGGCCACATTTCTCACCGTGGAGGGTCCCAGAAAGGGAAGAACGATATAAGGACCGGTAGGGACGTCGTGGTAGCCCAGGGCCTGATCCATATCTTCATTGACGTTTTCGATGCCATACTCCTGGCCGGCGACATCGAGCATGCCCCCGAACCCGACGGTGGTGTTAATGACCACCCGGCTCAAAACCCTTCCCGATTTATCCAGGTTCCCCTGCGCCAGGGAACTGAAGAGTTTAACGGGTGTCAAAGCGTTATCGAATACATTTTTAATAACAATGCGGACATCCTCGGGCAACACATAACGCCAGCCCCGGGCCACCGGCTCCATGAAATAATCGTAAATATTTTCATTGACGCCGAACATAAATCGGTTGTATTTCTCAAAAGGATCCTTGAGTTCGGGAAGTTCCTTTTCAAACGGTTTAGCAAAGGGGTCTTCCAAATCCTCATAAAATCCCTCGGACTCGGAAGGTTGCAAGGCGCTGGAAGCGGTCTGCCCCATGGATTCCGTGCCCACTCCTCCCCCATTTTCTTCAGCAGAGGGACTCTTTTCCCCGGAGCCGGCATCCGGCGGTTGGGCGGTTTTCTCTTCGGGGGGATATTTCTTTTCTAGCCGAATGGTTATTTCGGATGTTTGAGCAAATAGTTGATCCGAAATATCATAAATGAAATCCTGGGAAGACCCCTCCTTCACAACAGGGTCATTTTCATCTGCAAGGGAGTTCGCGAAAACTCCCCCGGGCAAAAAAAACAATAGCAGAACAAAACCCAGCACAAGAGACAAAGGTATCTTTCTCAGCATTCTTATTTTCACAGGTTCCACTCCAAAAAAACAGCCTGTGGGAACAAAAATTCCCCTGCCGGAAATTTAAAATCACCCCCTCAGCAATCGGGGCAAGTTAATATATCATAGGTATCCTTTCAAATATAACAAAAATGGCGCAAAAAAGAAAATTAAATTTACAACTGGTTTCTAATACACCTGTTTGAGTAATTGGGACTTTCCCGAATCTTTTGGCATGGATGGGTGACAACCCGGATAAATTTCTAGGGTGTCTCCCTGGGTTCGGGAAGGGCATGGGAAAGTTTTTTGAGAACCTCCCTGGAGAGGGAAACCTCATTCCTCCTCGCCCTAGCCACCACTTGCCAGGCTTTTTGGTAATTTTTTGAATCGTAAAGCGTTTGGATCAATACCTCATAAGCTGCGGGGTTGATCTTATTGATTTCCAAACCCTTTTCCAGTTTTTGGACGGCTTCCCCATAGCGCCTTAATTGATCCAGGGATTCTCCCCAATAGGTATAGGCATTGGCGTTTTCCGGTTCCAAATCAATCACCATCTCATATTTCTTGATGGCATCTTCAAACCGGCCCTCCATGGCAAGGGTCAGTCCCCAGTACAAAAACGCCTTTGTGTTTGTCGGATCCAATTGGGCCGCCCTTACAAATTTTTCAATAGCGGCACTTTTCAGCCCGGATTTTACGAGTGAAATTCCCCACCAGGTAAATACCCCGGAATGGTTGGGATTCAATTCGGCAAGTTGCCTCGCCATGTCCGCCGCCTCTTTATGCTTCCCGAGGGCAATGGCTTCCTTTATGGCATTCAGGGGCAGGATTTCCTCATTTTCAGGTTTCTTTTTCTTGAGTTTCTCCAAAACCGCTTTTTCCTGCTCCCGTTTCAATGCCGCTTTCTGCCGGACATCGGATTCAATACGCGCCTGGTCCATACGCGTGATATAGGCTAAAACAATGAATCCAATAAATATAATGGTGTTACAAATGACCCACAATATTTTTATTTTGGTGGGCATGAGTCACCTCGATCTAAACTCCATGTCCGGTAACTGGACTGGGGATGAGCCCATCCGGATGCCGCGGGACTTAAAAAGCGCCCTGAAAATTCAAGGCTCCCCGCGGGACGATTGGAAAAATCCGTGGACATTTTATCCATCATAATGCGCCGCAGCGGATGTGAAATTTGCATCCATGTCAACACCGCTCCTCTAAAGGTTGAAAAGTATACCCCTGTAACTTTACCGGTTCAAAATTTCTTTAACAAATTCTTTGCCGAGGCGATCATTTTTTGATTTCCGCCATCCAACGGGGCCAGTTCAAGGAAGGTCCTTAGATGCCGCTTGGCTTTTCGGGCATCCCTGTTCCGGTACTGAAGGCCGAGATAATAATGCGCCGGAGCGTATTTGGGGTCGATTTTCACAGCTTGTTCCATTTCCCTTAGAGCCCCGCCCGGGTCATCCTGGAAAGCATAAGCCAGTCCCAGGTACAGCATCACCTCTCCATCGCCTTTATACCATTTCAGAACATCCTCCAGGACCCGCGCAGCTTTACCGTATTTTTTCGTGTTCAAATAAAGTTTGCTCAAGGCCACGGCGCCGAAAATGTAATAAGGGTTAATGGCGAGGGTTTTTTTGTAGGCTTTCTCCGCTTCCTCATATTGATGGGTGGCCATATAGACGTTCCCCGTATTCAGATAAGTCATTACATGGTCCTCATCCAGGTTCAGGATTTCCTTGTAGAAGGTCAACGCCTGGGAATACCCGCCGGAATTGAATGCGTCCCGGCCCTGGTCCAGCAACCGGTCGATGCGGGCCTTGCGTTTGATTTCGGCGACCTGGCTTTCGGATCGTTCTGCTTGGGCCATCTGGTCCAATATGCGTTTGCGGGTTTCCGGGCCGGTGGCGTTGAACCGAATGAGGGAAAGGTCGACGCCGGCGAAGGGGGTCAACTGCCGGACCAGCACATTTCTTTCATCCTTGTAAATATATTTGGGGGTATTGAACTCCAGAAGCGAATTGTCGTCGGTGTGGAGAGGGGCCTGGCCACTGAAACGGATCAGCCCATCGCGATTCAGGATCATCAGGCTGATGAGGTCCCGAAAGTTGTGAACGCCGATTTTCCCGAGGTCTCTCCCCTTTGTTTCGTCCGCGAGAAAACCCTGGATCGTCTCATATGGAAGGGAAAAAGGTTCCGCAGAGCCAATCAGCAGGTAGTCATCGCCCACGATGGATTCCCACATGGTCACATGCGGGAAAACCGTAATGAAGGAACGTGTGATGGATTTAAAGTTATCGGGCGACATATTGGTGTGAACCCAAATGCACGCCACGCCTCCCGGATTCAGCCTTTTTTTAAGCAATTCAAAGAAATCCAGGGTGAACAGGGCTCCGATTCCCGAAATCCAGGGGTTGGAGGGTTCGGAGACGATGACATCATATTTCTTATCGCTGAGGGCTACATGGTTGCGTCCATCCTCCAGGATGACATGTAGCCGGGGGTCGGACAGAGCGTGGTGGTTGAATGGGGCGAAATAACGCGATCCCTCGATCACGGTGGGGGAGATTTCCACGAGATCGATATTTTTCACGGGAAACTGCTCGACCGACCCCAAGGTGATGCCGCTTCCTTGCCCAATGACCAGCGCGGTTCGGGGATGCGGGCTTATGAACATGGGAAGGTATCCGGATAATAGTTGAGTCCGCATGTCCAGAGCCAGGGAGGCGTCGGTTTTTCCGTTCACGCGAAGGAAGATATTGCCCGAAACGGAGAGTTCGGTGGTCACGGTGGTGTGAGTTCCTTCCCGGTAAAAGAGTATTTTGTTTTTTCGCCGTTCCGCATTGCTCAAATCCTCTATCCGGTAGGGAATGTAGGATCCACTGGAGATGATCGCCTTGTCCCAGGCCTCCACGTTACGGCCCCCCCAAAATAAAGCCAGCACCACCAGAGGAAGGGCATACATTTTCATATTGGCTCCCATCCCGTGAGAAAAGGACAATAACCCTACCCCTAAAAGAACGTTCAGGAATACTGCGAACAGAACCGTGTTCTGGATTCCGATCAACGGGATGAGAACAAATCCCCCCAGGAAGGAACCCAAAATGGTTCCCACCGTATTCGAGGAATACACCCGGCCCACATTGTGTCCCAGGGACGCCAGGCCATGGGTGGCCAGTTTAACGACGACGGGAAACTGGGCGCCCATGAAAAAAGTCGGGAAAAATAACAAGGAAAAAATGATCAGGAAATTGGAAAATTGAACGGATGAAAACTGGATCTCCCAGTTCTGATAGACCCAGCGGTTGACGAAGGGGATTTCTCCAAACAGGGGTAGGCCGGCCAACGCGGAAAACCCGATCCCCAATTGCAGGATACCGAACCAGGTAAGCGGATCCCGCAACCGGTGGATCCATCGGGAAAAACAAATAGTACCCAGCGCCAACCCAAGAATGAAGGTGGTCAGGATCAGGCTGAAGGCGTAAACCGACGACCCCAAAAGCAGTGAGAGGATCCGGTTCCAGGCGATTTGATAAATCAAGGCACAGAGCCCGGAAAGGCCAAAGCATAAAAGGACGCACCCCGCCCTCCAGGACAGCAGCGGAGCGGGCAAGGCTTTTCCGTCCCGGGAACTTTGCCGGGACCCGCCGAATCCGGGCCGGAACAGCGCCAACACGATGACCGCGATGAATAGATTGAAACCCGCCGCGAGGTAGATGGTGCCGTGCACTCCCAACAGACGCATGAAAAAGAAGGCGCTCGTTACCGCACCCAATACCGCGCCAAAGGTGTTGATGGAGTAAAGAGTCCCCACATCCCGCCCGATCCACCCGGACTCCCTGGATACGAATTTACTCAGGATGGGCAAGGTCGCTCCCATGAACGAAGTCGGAATGAACAGGATTGCGCCGCATATCAGAAAGCGGAAAAAACTTTTTCCGGTATAGGAAAAATCGGGGTTCAGGTAAATGGCCTGAAACAGGGGAAAAGCCCCGTCGATCAGGGCCGGGATAAAAAGACAATAGACGCCAATGGCCCCTTCCAGCAAGGCGTAAACGGCGAGGGGGTTGAAGTGGCGGTCAATCAGCCGGCCGCCGGCATAACTGCCCAGGGCCAGCCCGCCCATGAAGGCGGTCAGGACGGTCGTGATGGAATAATTGGTATTCCCCATGACCAGGGTGAGCAGACGGGTCCAAACCACTTCGTAGATAAGACCGGTCGCGCCAGAAATGAAAAAAAAGAGGAAGACCCAGATTCTGGAATGAGGATTCAAGAGGGCCAATGCAATATCACGATTCGGACGAATGAGGGGTTTTTGTTATTCCGGCGCCTTTTGGGATCGGCCGCATCGAAATCCGACAATACTGTCCCTGCGGCCGGGGGTGGCGGCAAACCGCTTGGAAGTACGGACATCCACGGCCCGCGCGTCCCAGGAACCCCCGCGAAACACACGGTTTTTGGTTTTTTCCGTACCGGTGGGGTTCATGAGGGGAGCCCTCTGGTAATAAAACTGATCGTACCAGTCCTCCACCCATTCCGAAACGTTTCCGGCCATGTCATAAACCCCGTAAACGCTCCGGCCCATGGGAAAACTTCCAACGGGAGCCATGTATTGGAAACCATCGGCCTTTCCGGCGATATTCGCTCTTTTGGGCAACATTTTATTGCCCCAGGGATAGATCAGTCCGTGGGTTCCACGGGCGGCCTTTTCCCATTCAGCCTCGGTCAACAATCGTTTACCAGCCCACTTGCAATAATTGACCGCATCTAACCACGAAACCCCCACCACCGGGAAATCCGGGGTCTCTAGAATCGAAGGGGCCCCTTGAAAAAAGGGAACCGAAGGTTTGATATAATTGGCCGCCCTGCGAAATTTGTTGTAGGCTTTAACCGTCACCTCATATTTATCCACATAAAAGGCATCGAGGTAAATTTCCTGTTCCGGTTTTTCATCGTACCCCCCTTGGCTGGAGCCCCGGGTAAACACCCCTTCCGGGACCAGAATCATCTCCCGTCCATCGTCCCCGACAATTGTCTCGAATATGCTGAAATCACGGTTGTCCTGGACTTCCACTTCCTTGACCTTGACCGCCAGTTTCTGCATTTTTTTGTCGTAATCAATGGATTTTTTGATTTCCCAAATTATGATGAGCAGAAATAAAACGGCTATGGCAAAACAGCCGATAATCCCTATCATCAGGTTTCTATCTTTCATTTTTTATGGAGGGGGAAAAAGTCTGTTTGAAAAAAACGAGAAGTTGATTATAGTTTAAAAGATTATTAAAGCAATGAAAAATCGGCTCCATATTGCCCGTCCCCCTTGTGGAAACAGGCCTTTTGCCCGATGATCGGGTTCCGTCTTCCCGGAGAAATTCATGGACCTCACAGCGATCAAAGATGCCGCCTTATCCTATCTGGAACCGGCGAAAGCGGAGATATTAAAATGGTACCGGCGCGATTTTTCCGTGGAGAAAAAACCCGATCAAAGTCCCGTAACCATCGCTGACCGAAAAGCGGAGGAAATTCTGCGCAAAAAAATTTCACGGGATTTCCCTGATCACGGAATTATCGGAGAAGAGTTCGGGGAAGAAAACAGCCATGCCGAATGGGTCTGGACGATCGACCCCATCGACGGAACCAGGTCTTTCGTGCAAGGGCTTCCCCTGTTTGCCTCCCTGATCGCCCTTTTGCACCATCGGGAACCCGTCATGGGCATCATCACCCTTCCCGCCCTGGGGGAAACCGCCTGGGCCGTGAAAGGCAAGGGTTCTTTTTGTGGAAATACGCGGTTGAAAGTCTCCCCGCAGACCCGCCTGGACAAGGCCGTGGTGGCCACGGGCGACCTGTATTGTTTCCGGGAAAAAAACTGCGCTTCTCTTTTCCACCGCCTGGGCAGGGAGGCGGCCCTGCTTCGGACCTATCCCGACGCCTTCGGACATCTCATGGCCATCCGGGGCGCGGTGGACGTCATGGTGGACCCTTGGGCCTACATCTGGGATTACGCTCCCTGCAAAATCCTCGTGGAGGAAGCCGCGGGCCGGTTCGCCAATTTTTCCGGTAACCGGGCGGCCATCGACGGGGAGACGGCGATCGTGGGGAATCCCGCCCTCGTCCAAAAAATCAGGAAAATTTACCTGGAAGGCAAAAAAACACGCCTCCCGAAGGGGCGGACCTAGATGCGTTGCCGCCCGGCATACCCGGAATCCATATCGTGCCAGTACTGAATTTTTGTTTCAGGCACCTTCCAGCAAAGATAGACTTCCCTGCCATCGCGTAGCGAGGGAAAATCCACCAACCCTTCGTTGATTCCCTTTAGAACACAACCCGTTGCTTCCAAATCATTGACTATTTTGTTTACCTTGAGGGCCACCCGCAAATAAGGGATCCCCTGAAAACTGCCACCGTTATATTTGTGTTTTTCCCAGGCCTTTTTGACATCGGGATAATTTTTTACCATATCGGCCGCCAGACTCTGAATGCGGGGAACATCCCGCATCAACCTGGGAATAAAAGAATTAGCCTCCTCAAGAGTGAAATATTTTTTGGACGGCATGAATACAAGGCCTCTTGTTAAATGGGGTGAAGGATTAACAATAAAACTTGACCTCCAGCCATTATATGGAAAAATCCGGGATGCGGACAATGACAATTTTCATTCCCGTCAACCTCATGAGGAAAAGTTGCGCCAACTTAATTTTTTTCAATCTGTTATCGTAATTTGGTTCCCGGATTTCCAATGGGTCAATGACCGGGGGCCAAAGAAAGGAAATTGGGTTTCCGGATAATCATTGACCGAATTCGGGATCAAAAGGGATCGATTTCCCCCCCCTCTTGCCCATAAAGGTTCATTTTTTATTGACAAATGCCATATAAGATTATACATTTTGGCAACGTGGATAAATTAAATTAAAATTCCATGTACTTTTTCATAGCTCACATGATTCGCAAACAACCAGATGCACGAGGGGAGGTGGGTGGCAAATACTCGGCAACTGAAATGATGTCTTGATGCTTTCGAGGTTTAATTTTTTTATGGGATGATCATTCCTAACTTTTTTGGGGAGGCCAAGTAATGAAAAAGTCAGTTGTTTTAGCAGTTGTATTTGCGTTTGCGGTTTTCGTTGCCATGGGGACCACCGCGTCGGCGGATGACCTGATTCCGGGCGCCTATGCGCAACAGGACCAGAGCGTGATGGGCGTGGGCCAGACCATGGTTCAAATGGGCGCCAACCAGCGTGCCTTGACCGATGCCGTCAACCGGGCTTCGCGCGCGGACCGATCCAGAAACAGTTCCTCTGGAGTCAATGTGGATTATCAGTTCGGTTCCTCACAGTCCGACAATTCCTGGAAAGCCGCCAAAACGGTTGAAGAAGCCCAGGTTCCGGGTCTGGTTCCAGGTGACTGCAGTGGCGACAATACCACCGACGCTTATCGGAAACAAATGGGACAGAGCCGGGACGGCTATATGAAAGAAGCTTTGGTTCCCAATAATGTTTGTGGTGATTACCACCCGACCTTGAAATAAGGCGACGTTCTATATCGATTAACGGCGGGTCCCTATCCGCCCTGATTTTTGGAAAACCGGTAGAATTTTAATTCTACCGGTTTTTTTTTTAAAATTATTCTTGCCAAATCCTTTCCCCATTTTTATCATCCGGTCTGCTGCTTTCCTTTATTCAAGGTTGAATGAATCCAGCCGGGAGTTATGATTCATTGTGAACAATTTTTGCTTGGGTAAAATCTGCCTTCACGCATTTTGTACCCTTTTAATTCTCTTCCTGCTCATAACCCCCTCTTCCGGAGTGGAAAAAATTTCCTTGAATTCCTATCCGATATTAAGCTTGCCTGTGCCCAACCCCATGGATTTAACCGTTCTTCCATCCAAAAAGACCTTTCAGGTCACCAATTCCCATTTCATTCTGCAATTTTTTTTCGCCGGCGGTGAAATATACGGAATCATTTTCAAACGGGATAAGGACTATTCCATCCATATGCGGTGGTGTTTTTTTCGGTCCTGCGAAGAAAGTTCCTACGATTACACCTCCGTGATCGCCCCGGCACACAAACCTCCTTTCGATCAAGGATTTTTCTCGGCCAAACTCCCGCCCCAAATTAAATACCGGTTTCAAGGATTGGAGTTTAGGGCCGTCAAATAAATCCGGGGGTTTCCCCCGGCATTCAATTCTTATATTTTTCAACCAGTTAATTTAGAGAAAACGGAGTGCCAATGAGGGCGCGGTCGCGGTGAATCCGCTTTGCGGAGGAACATCCAGAAACGGAAATCAGGACTCAAGAAAGGAGCAAAAAGGGGATCCCTTCATTAACTTTTTTTAACGAAACTTCTGTGGAAAACCTGTTATCTTATATGTGGGACTGTAATCAAAACCTTCACATTAAGCATGAAACATTAAGGCGGACTCCACCCACCAGATTGAGGTTGTCTCCTCCTCCGGTACCCGCTGGGGGGTGGTTTCCGCCATTTTATTTTCGCTTGACAATTGCCCCCGACAAACCCTATTTTTCATTACCCGGAAAAATAATTTTTAGGGGGACGCATTGCGGTCTTATAATATTCTTTATCTTCAATCACCTCATAAAAATCATGTCCAGATTCATGGATCACGAAAATGACACCGTCACTGATACGGAAACCGGGCTCACCTGGTTTAAAAAAGATTCCCGGCAGATAACCGGGAAATGGATGCACCTGGAAAAGGCAAAAAAGTTTGCCGAAGAAAAGAATGCCGAGAAGTTTGGAGGCTTCGAGGATTGGCGGGTTCCCAAACTGGAGGACATCAAAACTATTTTCGACAAAAACTTCAGCTCCAAGGATTTTGGGAACAATGAAATTTATATTCCCCCGATTTTTGAATCGGGCGGCGCCGACAACACCTGGACGGATACGGTCAACGGCGACCGGGCCATGATGTTCAGTTTGGTAAAGGGCCGGTCGAGTTGGATCAACAAATTTGGGGAAGGTCCGTTCGCGGTTCGTCTGGTCCGTGGAACACGAACAGAAAAATCCTGATAGCTCCCCCCCGGCGGATGGGATGGATATTTTATAACCGGTTTAACATGCCGCCGTTAGTCTATACCGGCCGCGGGAGCAACCTTGCCGTCCCTACCCCGTCCTTGAGTTGACAAACAGCCAAATTCCGGTAACTACCAGGAGGACGGAAAATCCTCTCCTGAAATTTTGTCCGGAAATATTTTCCAGGATGAGGGGGCCGATTTGTGCTCCCACGATACCTCCCACCGCAAGTAATAATCCGGTCCGGAAATCCAGATTCCCCAGCCGGAAGTGCGCAATCATCGAGGAAACGGCAACCAGCCCCACAAAAAGAAAGGAAGTTCCGACGGCCATATTCGTTTCTTTTCCCAGGTAAATCAAGTAAGGAACCACGAGGAATCCCCCTCCCAACCCGGAACCGGACGACAAAATTCCAACCCCCAACCCAATCAAAATTTGCAGAATCAATTTTTTTCTCCTCCTTTTTCAAAATTTTCCTCTAACCGGTCCACGACGGCGGCGCCAATGGAATCGCCCCAAACATTGGTGGCGGTTCGGCAACGGTCCAGAAACCAGTCAATGGAGAGCAGCATCCCAATGCCATCCAGCGGCAACCCGACCGCATGAAGAACCATCACCATCGTCACGAGGCCCGCTTCGGGAATTCCCGCGGCCCCCACCGCCGCAAGCGTGGCGGTCAGAAAAACGATGATTTGTTGTCCAAACCCAAGGTGGATACCCACCATTTGAGCGATAAACAAGGCCGCCACCGATTCATAAAGAGCGGTGCCATCCATGTTGACGGTGGCGCCGATGGGAAGAACAAACAGGGATGCCTTGCGGGACACTCGATTATTGATTTCGGCGCACTCCACCGTCACGGGTAGAGTGGCGGAACTGCTGGCGGTGGAAAAGGCGGTGGTCAGCGCTTCGCTGGCGTTTTTCAGATAAACCAGGGGGTTTCTGCGCGTCACCCACACCAGGATGACCGGTAAAACAATAAAGGCATGGAGAGCCAGGCCCAGAACCACGGTGAAAGCAAAGCGCCCGATTTTCATCAACTCCGCCACGAATGCATCTCCTCCTCCGGCGGCCCCCAGTTTAGAGGAGATCAACGCAAAAACGCCCAGTGGGGCAAAATACATCACCAGGTGGACCATCTTCATAATGGCCGCGTTCACCCCATCGAATAAGTCGATGACGGGTTTTCCCTTTTCGCCCAGGGTGGTGAGCACGCCTCCGAAAATAAGCGAAAACAGGATGATGGGAAGAATGTCCATTTGGGCCATTGATTGAACCAGGTTTTCCGAGACGAAACTTTTGAGGATCTCGGTAATGCCCAGGGCTTCCTTTTCGGAAATTTTTTGCGGGACTCCTTCAACGGCGAGGGTCACCCCCGCTCCCGGTTTCACGACATTCACCAGAATCAACCCCAAGGCCACGGAAAAGGCCGTGGTCGAACAAAAATAGACGAGGGTGATCACCCCGGTTCTTCCCACCTTACGGATGTCCCCCAATCCAGATATTCCAACGATCATCGAAGAAATGATCAGGGGAATGACCAGCATTTTGAGAATATTGAGAAACATCTCCCCGATCCATGCCACCATCCCCATCCGATCCCCAAACACCCAGCCACAGAAAGCCCCCAGTCCAATTCCCGTGATCATCAGGTAAAGCAGATAATTTTTTCGATTCATCGTTTGAATCCGGTTAAAGGGTTTTTATCATTTCGCGGCCTTCCAGAGCCGACAAAAACCTACCGCTTCTTTTTATCAGCGTTATAATGTGAAATACAACTGCTTCGTGATCTGAAATAAAAACCATCTGTTTGTATCAGACATCGATTTTACCGGAGGGGACCCATGGGAGAGACAGTCAAATTAATCTATCAGGGACAAACCTATGAATTACCCGTCCTGGAAGGCCGCTGCGGGGAAAAAGCCCTGGATATTTCCAAAATGTATTCCCAAACGGGAATAATCACCCTGGACCCGGGATTTCTGAGCACCGGCTCGTGCCAGAGTAAAATCACCTATCTCGATGGAGAAAAAGGCATTTTATTATATCGAGGCATCCCCATCGGGCAACTGGCGGAAAAGAGCACTTTTGTTGAAACAGCTTACCTTCTCATATACGGCCACCTTCCGAACCGGAAGGAGTTGCATTATTTCAACCATCACATCACCCACCACTCCATGGTTCATGAATCGATCAAGAATCTTTACGATGGGTTTCCCGACAACCCACATCCCATGGCGGTTACCAGCGCCGTGGTGGGTTCGCTGGCAACCTTTTATGAGAATCAGTTGAGTGTCCGGAATGAGCGGGAAATCGAGATAACCATTCATCGCCTGTTGGCAAAACTGCCCACCATCGCCGCCTACAGTTACAAAAAATCTATCGGCCAGCCCCTGCCCTACCCCGATAATTCCCTGGATTATGCATCCAATTTTTTGAAGATGATGTTTTCGACGCCGTGCGAACCCTACGAAGTTGATCCGGTGGCTGCCAGGGCTCTGGACGTCTTACTGATCCTGCACGCGGACCACGAACAAAACTGTTCCACCAGTACCGTCCGGCTCGTGGGTAGTTCCATGTGCAACCTGTTCGCTTCGGTCTCGGCGGGGATTTACGCCCTTTGGGGCCCCCTCCATGGAGGTGCGAACCAAGCTGTTATAGAAATGCTTCAAAAAATACATGATGATGGAGGCAACGTCCAAAAATACATCGATCGGGCCAAGGATCCCAAGGATCCCTTCCGGCTCATGGGGTTTGGCCACAGGGTTTATAAAAACTTTGATCCACGCAGCCGGATCATCAAGAAATTAACGGATCAGGTACTGGACAAACTGCACAAAAAGGAACCTTTATTGGAAATCGCCCTGGCATTGGAGGAAATCGCCACCCGGGAAGACTATTTTATAGAGAAAAAACTTTACCCCAATGTTGATTTCTATTCAGGATTAATTTATAAAGCCCTGAGATTCCCCGTCAACATGTTTCCGGTGTTATTTGCCATGGGCCGCCTTCCGGGGTGGATCGCTCACTGGAAAGAACTTCAGGAGGATGAGAATTTCAGAATCAGCCGGCCCCGCCAGTTGTATATGGGTGAGCCCCAAATAGAATACATCCCCATGGAAGAAAGAACATAAATGCGTTTCGGCTGGACCGTTGGATGAGGTTCCAGGGTATCGGCAAGGTTAAGGGCATCCGGAAAAAATCGGCAAAAACTTTAGGATGCAGGTTCAATGGTACAGGTGAAGGGAAATAGTTCCAGGGAGGCGGCGGCGTGCACCTGCTCGACTTTGAATTCCGCCTGCTCCAGCGGCAGGGTGGCCACGTGGGCCGCCCCTTGATGGTGGATTTCAAACATTAATTTTTCCGCCGTTTCATAATCCTTACTCAATAGGGTGATCAATATGCGGACGACGAATTCCATGGTGGTTACGTCATCGTTCCACATGATGATCTTATACAGAGGAAGGTAGGCGCTCTCGACCGATCCATCGGTTTTCTCATCAATGCCGGGGGAAAAAGGTAATGTTTCTGTTGCCATGACGACTTACATTAAAAGAATGGATGAACAGGCCCGCAGGATCCCTACGGGAGAAAATGACTATCCACTAATCATAGAAAATATGAAAAAATTTTTCAAATTTTTTGTCGGAAGTTCCACGAACTTATTATGATACAGAAATTTAAATGCACATCACGGTTCAGGAAATTCCATTGGGGCCTGGCGGTGTGTTTAACAGCCCTGTCCTGGTTTTTGGGGACAATGTTCATTCACGGTCCCCTGGAAGCGAATCCGCCGGTGTCAAAATCCATTCCCCACGGCGAATACGCCTCTTTTGAACCCGAGGGTGATATCCGTCGCTTTGTCGGAGAAACCCTTTATTTCGACATCAGTTTTTTGTGGTTCAAGAATGCAGCCTCCGCCCAAGTAGGCTTTTACGAAAAGAACGGAACTTATTTTTCCTATCTGAGTGCCCAAACCAAGGGAATTGTCGGTTTTTTCACTGCTTACCGGAAGCATATATACAAATCAACGTTAGACATCATTGATGGAGGCAGGCGGGTCCGCGCCAACCGGTTCGAAAGAAAAGTGATCGAGGGGGGCAAGGTCGAAAAATCCGACCACCATTTTGACTACAAAACCCGGATACACAAATGGTTTGAATATGTCAACGATGACCTCGTGGAAACAGGCCAGGAAGAAATTCCCCTGGGAACCACCTTTGATGACGTCCTGACGGCTTTTTATAACTTCCGCAACGGGGTTTACGGCCGGGTGGAAAGAGGCAAAAAATATGATATCACAACGATTCCCGACAAGGGGTTCCAGAAAATATCCGTTGAAATCAACGATGCCGCGGAAGAAGAAAAAATCAGAAAGCAGGAAGGAAGAAATAATAGGAATGAATTCCTCGTGGATATCATTGTACCCAAAAAGTTATTCAACACCCGGTCGGGAAAGATCCGGCTTTGGTCTTCCAAACACCTGATCCCACTGGAATCAACCATCAAGGACTACATTTTTCTTGGGGACCTGCACGCGGAATTTCGCAAACGGGATTACGAAAGAGCCACCTTGACCGGGGTTTCCACCACTTCCGGGATCCCCTCCCGCCCCTGATCCGAGAGTCCGTTCCGTCACACCTCAAAAAAAGGAGAGGGCGGGTCGCGCCAGATGTCCACCTGATTGGTTTCATCCAGCGTCACTTCTCCAAAAGTGACCGAATATTGTTCCGTGTTCTCGCAATCATAATCCACCGTTATTTTTTTTATATTCCACCGGCCCCGGGCAGGACCCAGCAAGGTCAAACTGTGAGCAAAACTGTTGATATCGAATCCGCCAACGAAAGATTCACCGCTTCCCGTCCCCCCCTGGACCTCTTCCAGGGGTAAAGTGTGATTGTTGATACTGAATAATACCGGCCCGGTGGTTCCGGGTTCCCCCGTCTGGATATTGACTTTGAATCGATTCAGTTTTGGCATGGCTTCCTTCAGGAAAAATAAGGGTTCAATCCGGCGGAATGATCCGTTTCGTCCAAAATGGCCCCCACCGCCGGAACGGCGGAGCGGAAGGCGGTATGGATCCCCTGTTTCAGGGTCAGATCAGCGGCGCTGCATCCCTGGCACCCTCCCCCCATCTGGATGGTCACGGTATTTCCGGTGACATCCAGCAAAGTGATCCTGCCCCCGTGTCCGGCCACGCCGGGGTTGACTTCGTTATCGAGCACCTTTTTGATCTCCAACCGGATCATTTCCTCCGAGGGCATCTCCCGGAGGATTTTTTCGCCGATCAGCGGGCCTCCCCCCTCCTGAAGAACTTTTCGGACCGCCGCTCCCACTTCCTTGCCAAGCGGTTTCCAATCATACTGGGTCTTGTCCTTCCGCGTGATGGTGAGGGTATTCTCAAGAACCATGACCGTTTCGACATCGTCCAGGGAGAACAAAGCTTCCGCCAGTGGAGAACCGACCGCGCTCTCGAAATCCGGGAAAAACCAAGAATTTCCGCCCAACAAGGTTCGATTGACTCGAAAAACGCACTGATCCTGGTTCGGGGAGGGCTGCGCCTGAATCAGAATTTGATCCGATTCCGGAACCGTGCACGCATCGCTCAGTATTGGCGCCTGGATGGTCACGCGTTCGGCGGGGGTGCCGGAAGCCGTTTCATCCTCCGCCGCGGGCCGCGGGTCTTCCGCCAGCTCCGGCATCCCGGAATCTGGACGGACAGGGAAAGTGCCGGGAATGGAGACCGGCGCGCCGGACCTTTCCTCGGTGGACCCGGCCGTGCCCTGGACCAGCTCCGGGCTGGTCATCAGATTTTTTATTTTTTTTATCAGAGACAAGTTTGGATTCTCCAGAAAATGTTTTTATATCAAAATCAACAGGAACTCCTGGGTTCCCGCCAATTCTTGATTCAGAGATGTATTTTAAATTATATTGGCAGCCAGGTACTCAAAAAAACAACCGATGGCCACAGGCCTGGGTTCCTGAGGCTCCAAAAGGCGTTTTCAGGTACGATTCGGGAGGTTATTATCCCAGGCCGAACATGAAAAAAAACAACCCAAGGACAACAAAAACCGAGGCGCGGACTCAAAATTCTTGACGAAGGGTTAAAGCCGGAAGGCGTCCTCAAGCAAGTCGATCTTCCAGGTTTCGGGATTTTCGGGGGAACCGGTTATGCCTACCACATCGAACCGCACATCTCTTCCCTCAATTTTATGTTTCGCGAGAAAACTTCGTGCCGTTTTCGCCAGCCGGGCTTGTTTGGAGGGAGTCAACGCCAGGAAGGGATGCCCAAAGGCATCATTGGCGCGGGATTTCACTTCAATGAACACCACCACCTTTTGATTTTCGGCGATGATGTCGATTTCCCCCACCGCGGCGCGATAATTTTTTTTAAGAATGCGGTACCCCCTTTTCTTGAGAAACGCCACCGCCGCCTCTTCGCCCGCTTTCCCAAATTTTAAGCGTTCCTGGGTCATGATCTCTCACCCTCGGGTGCTGGCTTTCCGGAATGCCGGAACTTTTCCGGAATGCCGGCCTTTCCGGCCCATCTGGCCTCTTCCAACATCCCCATTATTTGAATTCAATACGCCGGCCGTGCAAGGGTTGGTAGAAAAGATCGCTCCCAGGCTAAAAGTTTCAAATCCTTGGAAACCACATTCCCGTCCTGGCGCGAAATTGCTTGTACTCTTCCCCGAACTGATCCGCCAGGGCTTTTTCTTCAAAATAAATCCGGAACTGGAATCCGAACCAGGCCAGCAGCAGGCCCGCTATTCCCACCCCCCAGGAATGCGTGTTGATGGCATACGCGGCCACGACCATCATCATGGCGGTGTAGGAAGGATGACGGATTCTGCCATACAGTTGGTCGGTTTTTAAAGCCTGTCTCTCGCGGAAAGCGATATCAAATTTAAAGGCCACCGAGCCCAATTGGTAAACCGCGGCCACCCGCAGGGCCGATCCGAATATGAAAAAAAAGAGGAGTACCGCCAGTTCCGGGGTTGTGACAGGAACGGCCGTCCCCCTGGCTATAAAGGACAACCCGATGAGCGCCGCACCAATGGGAAGCGTATGACCCAGCAACTGGAGCCAGAAAGGCCTGTCAAAGGTGACGTCTTCGGGTTTTACCGTCAGGACGAATATCACCAGCTCGATGATCCCGAATATCGTGTTGAAAAAGGAAACCAGGAGGAATCGCTCGGCATTTTCCGCGGTCAAACCCAGTGGGACGAGAGGGGCCAGATAAATCAGACCGACCAGCATGATATTGAAATTAAAATTGCGGATCAACGCCCAGGCAAATACAAAGATAAAAATACCAAAATTGAGCTGAATTAAAAACTGGAAAATAGCCATCGGGTCCCGGCCGGAATGTATGCTTGAAACCTGGATTTGTAAAAATTTTCCTGGTGGGGAGGGCTCTCTCTGCCCCTTTAGTTACAATCCCCTTTCAGGCCTTGTTCGGCAAACCAAAAAGTGGCTTCAAATATTTGCAAAATTTAAAATAATCGATTTCCCATCCGCATTCCTCTGTTTTTTACGGAATTTTTATTATAAGATATATAAAATTTAACTCATTGTAAGATTTGGAAAATCTTCCCGGAAATTGCGGTTCAGGCAGAGTTTTCATAATCCGGACGAGAGCCATATTTTTGAAGCCACGATTGAAGAATTCAATCATCGAGATAGTTTGAGAGGTTCATAATGAATATCCGATCTTTAAATATCCCTCCCGAGGTAAGAAGGGAGATAGAAGAATTTGCCGCCGAGGTGGAACGGCGTAACCGCGGGGAAGTGCCCGAGGAGGAGTTCAAGCGATTCCGTTTGCAGCAGGGAATTTATGGTCAGAGACAGGACGAGGAACAAATGGTCCGGACCAAGCTTCCGCAAGGCCGGATGACCTCGGACCAACTCCATTGCCTGGCTGATTTTGCGGAGAAATATTCGCACGGCATCCTTCACATCACCACCCGGCAAGACATTCAGTTCCATTTCGTAAAATTGCAGGATGTGGCCCAGGGATTGCAGGAATTCGCGGACCATGGCCTCACCACCCGCGAGGCTTGCGGCAATACGGTACGAAACGTGACGGCCTGCCACAAGGCGGGGACTTGCGCCAATGAATTGTTCGACGTTTCTCCTTATGGAAAGGCAGTCACCCGGTATCTGCTCCGTCACCCGCTGACCCAGAACCTTCCCAGAAAATTCAAGATCAGCCTGGGGGGATGCGCGGGATGCGGCCTTGCCCCCATCCACGATATCGGCCTGAATGCGGCCGTCCGGCTGGAAAACGGACGCGAAATTCGCGGATTCAAGGTACTTTTTGGCGGCGGCCTGGGGTCCTCCCCGCATGCGGCCCAGTTGCTGACCGAATTCGTGCCAGCGGACAACCTGCTCCGCATGTGCGAAGCCATCATCCGCGTGTTCGACCAACATGGGGATAAACGCAACCGGAACAAGGCCCGGTTCAAATTCGTCCTGGAAAAACTCGGATTGGAAAAAACCCGGGAACTTTTTGAGCGGGAATTCGCCGCCCTGGAAGAAAAACATTATGATCCCATTGAGATTCCCGAACCGCGGATTCCTCCCATTCCGGAATACACGATCAATTCGGAATTCGATTCCGACACGGAGTTTTTAAGCTGGAAATCCCGAAATACCCTGGAACAGAAACAACCGGGATTCCATAACGTACAAATCAAACTGCTGTTGGGCGATTTGACCATTTCCCAGGCCCGGACCATCGCTGACATTGCCGGGGCCTATGCCGCGGGGATCATCATCAATACCGTCAACCAGAACATGATGGTTCCCTGGGTGAAGGGAAACGCCCTGGGAGCCGTGTACGGTGAATTAAAAAAGATAGGCCTTCACAAAGCCGGAACCGAGGAGATTCGCGATATCACCTGTTGCCCGGGTTCGGAGACTTGCAATTTGGGAATCACCGCCTCCCGGGGACTGGTCACCCACATGAATCAGGAGATGGAAAACGGTTCTTCCTTTTCCAACGACCTGGACCACATTTCTATCAAGGCAAGCGGATGTCCCAACTCCTGTGGACAACACCACATCGCCTCTATCGGATTCCACGGCGGGGCGAAGAAGGTCAACGGCGTCCTCACCCCCCACTATGAAATATTTCTCGGAGGGGCGGTTTCAGAAGACCGGGTCCAGTTCGGCACACCGGTGATCAAGGTTCCCGCCAAGAACGCGCCCGGCGTGGTACGGCAAACCCTTGACAACTACAAGCAGGAAAAACTTCCCGGGGAAACCTTCGACAACTTTTTCAAAAGAAAAGGGAAAAAGCATTTCCGGGATTTGCTGAACCCCTTGAGGGAACTTCCCGGCATCGAACAGTCCCCCGAATCTTACATCGATTTTGGCGCCACCAAGAAATTCAGCCTGGAAGACCGGGGACAGGGCGAATGCGCCGGCGCCTTGACCGATATGATCCAGGACCGGCTATCGGAGGCCGATCGGGCTCATTTTCAAGGAAAACTGGCCTTGGAGAAGGAAAATTTCACCGAGGCGGTCGCCCTGGCCCAACGGTCCCTGGTCGCTTGCGCCCGGGCCCTTCTCGTGACCGAGGGCATGGACTTTACCGACGATGGGGAATGTTTGAAAAAGTTCCAGTCGCTGATCGTCGATATGGAAATTGTTTCCGAGAAATACGCGGACCTCATTGACCATTATGAAGTGGATGTCAAATCGGCCGATATTGCCAAAGCCTCCGGCTGGCTGGAAAACACCAAAAACCTTTTGACCGAATGTAAAGAGGTCTACAATAAGCTGCAGCGAGACCAATCGCTCCGGATCCGGGTGGGTCCCAACGGTGGAGACTCTGCCAAAACCGCGAAACCCCCGGGTCAGGAACCACCTGTGTCTCGGGGCAAGATCGACCTCCTGGGAGTCAAATGTCCGTTCAATTACGTAAAAACCAAACTGAAACTGGAAACAATGGCCGCCGGAAGTACGTTGGAGGTTCTTTTGGACGAGGGCGAACCCGCGGAAAATGTTCCCAAGAGCATCCAGAACGATGGGCACAAGCTGTTGTCCCTGGAAAAGGAAAATGGGCATTTTAAGATGGTCATTCAAAAGGTCTGAGGAGGAATGCTCAAAAGTATGACCGGCTTTGGCCGGTCCGAAAACCAAAAACGGGACCTCATTTGCAAGGCAGAGATTCGGTCGGTCAACAACCGGTTTTTCGATTTCAATCCTCGCTTTTCCAAAAGCCTCCTGTCCCTGGAACCCGCGCTCCGCAATCTGGTCAAATCCCGATGCGCCCGGGGATCATTTGACCTCACCATCAACCTGGAATCCTGCAACGGCAACGGACGGGACCAAATCATCCAACCCAATCTCCCCCTCGCCACCCAATACATTGAGGCGTTCCATCAGATAAAAAAACACCTGCGACTGAACGGGGAAATCGATATCAATTCCATTTTGAGTCTGAAGGATATCCTCAAGGTCGAACCTTTAACCATGGATGAATCCAGCGAAGAATTGATTTTATCCACCGTGGAACTGGCGTTGGCCTCCCTTGTCAAAATGAGGGAAGCAGAAGGAAAAAATCTGGAAGAGGACATTATGCAACGGCTGGAAGCGATCCATGAGCGCGCGGAAATTATCAAATCCCGTCAGAGCGTCGTCATCCAGGAATATAAGGAACGGCTGCGGGAACGGGTCCGCATTCTCACCGAGGGGATGGAAATCGACGACGTGCGGCTCGCGCAGGAAACAGCGATCCTTTCCGACCGCTGCGACGTCACCGAGGAAATCATCCGCCTGGAGAGCCACCTCAAGCAGTTCAAGAGCCTTATAGAAAGCCAGGAACCCCTGGGCAGAAAACTGGAGTTCATTACCCAGGAAATCAACCGGGAAACCAATACGATCGGATCGAAAACCATCGATCCCCAGGTGTCGCAATCGGTGATAGAAATCAAATGCGATCTGGAAAAAATTCGCGAACAACTTCAAAATATCGAATGACGGAGTCGGCGGAGGATGAACCCCAACCCGCGGTTCCCGGCAATTTCCGGTTGGAAACCCTTTCCCTTCCCCTTCAAAGATTTTGCCCATGAAAAAAGAGGGAATCGCCTTCATACTTTCGGCCCCTTCAGGGACTGGCAAAACCACGGTATGCAAAATGCTCTTAAATCGAATGCCGGATCTGCAATTTTCCATTTCCCACACCACCCGTCCCCCGCGGGACGCGGAAAAAAACGGCCGAGATTACTATTTCGTCTCCCACCAGGATTTCCAAAAAAAAATCCAACGCGGTGAATTCATCGAGTGGGCCAGAATCTGTAATGACTACTATGGCACCGCCCTGGATTCCATCCGCAAGGGCCTGGAAAACGGAGGGGATCTGCTGCTGGAATTGGATGTCCAGGGCGCGGCAACCCTGAGGAAAAATGAATTCCCCGGCGTCTATATTTTCATCCTTCCCCCTTCCCTCCATGAATTGGAAACCCGATTGAAAAAACGGGCCACGGAATCGGAGGAAAAAATAAGGCAGCGGCTGGAAAAGGGAAAAGAAGAAATTAAAATGCACGGGTTGTACGACTATATCA
>JBHHVU010000028.1:0-39094 GCA_046754465.1 Nitrospinaceae bacterium
CCGCGGAGAAAAGAGACAGACCTTAAAGTTTCTCTCTCCCCTGCCGGGGGAAAGAAAATTTTTGCAGATTGGCGGGCGGTTCTTCCGGGGATGCCCATCGCAGCCCCCTATTCAGGCAAGATCCCTGCATTAATTTTTTCAGCAAAAAATACCGTGGTGTCGGGGTTCACTCGGGTTTCGGGATACATCTTCCGATGTTGAAGGAAGAAGGGCATATCCTTGACCGGGTCATGGTAAATACAATCCAGCGAATGCTCCGCCAATTTTCCCAGCATGGATTTCGGTCCCACAAGAAATAACAATCCGGGGGAAATCAAAATCCGCGTCACGGATTTTAAAATATGTTCGCAAACCGCTTCATCCTGATAGTCCTTGAAGGGGATCCATCGGAAGACCATCCCGAATTTTTCATCGTAAGCGGACCGAATGTTTTCAATTTCCGGGAGAAAATTCACTTCCCGCAACACCTCCAATTGATCCCGTGCCACCGCGAAATCCCATAAAAGCTGCGCGTTTTTCTGCGCAAACTCCGGATCGTTGAACAATACCTTGTACGCTCTTTCGTGAGTGCAATCGATGAGGCCGGAAATCACCGTATCGAAGTTATGAATAAGAACGCGGTCCACCCTTTCCAGCCGGGCCCGCAGGTCATTATCCATTTCCATATAAAATAAAATTTGGTCGACCACCATGGGTTGCAGAGAGGATTCCTCGATCTCCGACGGCCCTTCCGGATAGAACGGGAGAGTCATTATGGCTTTCACGGGATCTACCTTTGGAGGACATCCGTTAAAGAACTTTTTCCAACTGAAGGGGTAAGCGAGGGGTTCCCTTTGGGGGGCCGGGTCGGGGGAAATTTGCCAAAGGGGGTGGAGGGGTATTTGGCGGACAACATCATCGCCCTCCATGAGGAGGATAGAACCGTTTTCCACCCGCACCTGTCTTTGGCAGGATGCCTTTCCCCCACGGGAGCAATTGATAAAAGGCAGCGCCATTGGGTCATTCAGGAGAGTCACCTTATACAAAAAATGATTTTGCACCGTCAAACAGGCCGAGTGGGTGTCCGTGAAATAACGCCAGGGAGGGTCCGGCCGGAGGTCCCAGGCGATCCGGTAAGCCCGGTGATAGTCCATGAACACCTCCAGGAGTTCTTCCCCTTCAGGGGCGGTGGGGGAAAAATACGCGGAAAATATTTCGAACGCTTTCACCGAGGGGTAAACCGGCAGGCCTCGGAACCGCAGAGGTTCCAACGGCTTGTCGCGCGACTGATCCTCGAACAATCCCCAAAAAAGCTCAAATGCGGCGCCGCCCGCGCCCGGGGGAGCGGACTGATACAGCTCCACCACCGGAAGGATATCGAGCGCCGTCCATTCCAGCCTGGGCATGTAACTGATGAATACCGTCCGTTCGAAAGTACCGTCCAACAAAACGTAAAGTCCGTCCTTCTTGAGATTGATATCGTATTCCGCCATTCCCAGGGGGACAAAATTCTCATCCTTGTAAAAATATTTTATTTCGGCAAAAGGGATGCCCCAGGCCTCGGACGCTTCTCTTCTCAAGTCATCCAGGGTCCAGGTTTCCGCGCCGGGGTGATCTTTCAAATCCATAAAAATGGTGAATGTTTTCGCTTCCGGTGTGATGCCAAACCATTGCTGGCAGTCGAGCTGCATACGAACGTGAGCCAGCCGAGTCTTGCCCGAGGGTTTATCCCGGACCCATTCGCATTCGTGAAGCGGGTGGCCCTCCGGATCGGTAAAGAGAAACCGGCTTCCCGAGGAGTTATAAAACACGATGTGTCAGGTGGGATAAACCTTAATCCTGGTATTGGCCACATTCGGCTGGTCATTGAGAAACCAGAAAGTGCTTCCGTTAATTTTTTTTTTCTGGAGGCGGGCAAATTGATCCTGAAGTGCATGAATTTCACTTCGATTGGAGGGCAGCCGGACACTCCCGGGCCGGGTGAGCGCGGTAATAAGTCTTTCTTCTTCAGACATGGGAACACCTTTATGGGAAAACTGATTGGGAAGAAAATTCTAAACTCCTATTTACCGGAGTTTATTGCACGTTAATGTGAACCTTAGGTTCCCCATTCGCCAAAAATTTCTTTTCCGTTCAAATCCCTCCATCCAACTTCCATTGCCATTCAATCGCTCAAGTGGGCCTATTTTCCTTTCCCCTTGCCTTCGTTACCTCCAAACCGGGCCACCTCTTAACCGGGCTAATTTTCGCCGGTCATCTTCTTTTCCAGATGCACCCTGAAACTCGAGAAAGTGGATTGAATAGGGGGAATGAGCTTTTCTTTAAGTTCCTCCGGAACCCAATTGATCTTTTCCTCCGGCCAATCTTCAAAGTGATGGATATCCAGACCCTCCCGGCTGTAAGGTTCTTCCAGGGCCTCTTCGAATCCGTATACCAGGGCTCCGGAATAGGCTTCGTAAAACAGGTCATGGATGATATCGGAATCATGCAGTCCAACCTTGAAATGCCCGAGCAATTTTTTGATAAAAGGTTCCGCGTGTTCCAGGAAATCCGGATTCAGCGCGGCGCGCAAAGAGTAAAAGATAATGATGATATCCTGTAAAACAAACCTAAGCTCATCTTTTTGCTTATCGATGGGCCGCCGGTTGAGATCGAGGTGTTCCTTGATTTGCTTTATATTGCGGAGGGTGTCATAAATGAGAGATTCCTCCCACGCCGCCCGGTTCCAGACAAAAAAAGCGCGGAGAAACTTCACTTCCGTATTGCGTTCCCACATTTGCAGGGTGGTGGTGGGCCGGATTTTATTGGTATAGGGAACCGGGTCCCCCCACATGGGATTTTCAAAGACAAGGCCATAATATTGAAACGTGTATTGGCAGGTCCGATAATACACTTTCACCAAACGGTCAAAATTTTTCGCCTCATCCAAAGGACTGTTTTGCGGCAAATTGACGATGCTGTAAAAGCGAATGACTCTTGAGATGACCGTTCCTTCCTCATCCGCTACCAGATAGGCTCCGCCCCACAACCCGGAACTGATGGGAATATCAACCTTAAATTCTTCGCTCACCCGCTCAGAAACAAGGCCGGCGATGTACCTGAAAATTTCATGAAGACAGTAAAGGTTCACCCTGCCGTCAAAATAGAGCCGTTCCGGGAGTTGTGTCGTGGGAGCCATCATATTTATGAAGATATGCCGGGCCGGGAGATTATTCCGTCCCATAACCCGGGCCGGACATAAATTCACCTATTGCTGTTTATATGGAAGGTTTCGGGAAGAAATTGGGAAGACGGGAATGTTATGCGGTGAAACCTTCACTCGGCGGGGGCGCCGGAGGGAGTTCCAAGATCGGGAGGGGATTTCTGCAGGGATTCTTTCACCAGGTCCTCCCGCCGAGTGTGCAGTCCGAGGTCCATCAGCAGGGAGACCAGGACGGGGACTAGAAACAGGGTGAAAATGGTGGAAACGCTCAACCCGCCGATGAGGGCGGTGCCCATGCCGCGGTACAGTTCGGTGCCGGCGCCCTCGCCAAACGCCAGGGGAAACATGCCAAACACGCTGGAGATGACGGTCATCATGATGGGCCGCAGCCGGGTCTTGCACGAGGTTTCGAGGGCCTCGCGCTCGTCCATTCCCGCGCGGATGTTGTTGAGCATCTGGTGAACGATGAGGATGGCGTTATTGACCACGATGCCGGCGAGGATAATGACGCCCAATTGGGTCAGGATATCGAAGGTGATCCAGTTCCAACCGGCGGCCATCGTCTCGGCGTTGGGGACGTTCCATTCCTTGAGGATGGCAAGGATATTGCCTCTTTGCATGATGTTGTTGCCGACGATGCCGAGAAAAGAGCCCGAAATAGCGAATGTAACGGTAAGCATGACGATGAGCGGACGCGTGAATGAGGAGAACAGCGCCACCAGAAGGAGATAAATGAATCCCACGGCATACACGAAACTGTTCATCAGGGATTTCTGGGTCGAGGCCAGTTCATCGGCCGACCCGCCAACGCGAAGCCCGAATTCCTCGTTGAGGGTCTGGCGGATTGGCGCCAAGGCCTGGTTTTCGACGGCCTGGATGACGGCATCCATGGGTTCGTCTTTTTTCACCTGGACGAGCAGGTTGATGGCCCTCTTTTTCTCGATATGATCGATGCGGGCCGGCCCGGCGTTGATCTCGATATCGGCCAGGTGGCCCAGGTGGGTCATGATATTTTCATTCGTCCAAATTGGCAGACTCTGGTAATCCTGCAAATCGAGCTTTCTCCGATTTTTATTCTGGACCAATACAAAATCGATGGGTTCGCCCCGGTCGTTGAATTCCCCGAGGTATTTACCGGCGTTGAGCGATTCGATAATGTCCCCAATTTCCTCCATTCCCAGATTGAGCCGGGCGGCCTGCTCCCTTCTTGGAATGAAGCGCAGTTCCGGGTTGCCGAACTTGAATTGCGGCCGGACGGAATGGACCCCGGGAATGCCTGAAATCGATCCGATCAATTCCTGGCCGATGCTTTTCAAGCGGAACATGTCGGGTCCGGTGATCTCCACCTGGAAGGTTTTATCAGCGGACCGGAAAATGGGCCGCTGCACCGCGAAGGCGAAACGGTAGCCGGGGATCGTGAATATCTGCCGCCCCATCTCATTTGCTTTGAGGGCCATTTTGACTTCTCCCCGCTGGCCTGAGGCCAATTCGGGTTTGATGATGGCGCCGCCCCCGTTAAACCCGTTGGAAAAAACCAGGAAATTGCGCGACACGTCTTTCATCCCGGTGAGCTTCTTTTCATAGGGGGCGAAATATTCCATGTTTTTTTGCGCCGGAACCCCCGCCACGGGTTCCATCATCATGAACACCATATTGCTGTTGCCGTAGGGGAGGTAATCCTGTTCCGGAAGAATGATGGTGCTCCACCAGAGGAGTCCCACCACCCCCAGGACCACGGCCACCTTGCTGGCCACGGCGCCCCTTGAGGTTGACAGCAAGCGCTTCATCAATTTCGCATAGGCCCCGGCCACCCCCTGGCCAAGGAGGACGACGGGTTTCAAGACGCGCCGGTGCAAGACCCCTTTCCGATAAACCTCGCCGGGCCTGAGCCGAATCAGCAGGGTGGTCAGGGTGGGAATGACGGTGATGGAGACGAGGAGGGACATGGCGATGCTGGCGCTGATGGTGATGGCGATGTCGCGGAACATCTGGCCCGCTTCTTCCTGGATGAACACGATGGGCACGAACACCGCCAGCGTGGTCAAGGTGGAGGCGAGGACCGCCCCCCACACTTCCGCGGCCCCGTCGTAGGCGGCCTTCAACACACCTTTTTTCAGGGTGAGGTGGCGGTATATATTTTCCAGCACCACGATGGAGTTGTCCACGACCATGCCGACCGCGAAGGCCATACCCGCGAGGGAAATGATATTGATGCTGCGTCCCAAAAGTTTAAGAATGATGAAAACCGAAACCAGGCTCACGGGAATGCTGATGGCGACGATCAGAACCGAGCGCACCGACCCCAGAAACAAAAGGAGGACGGCCACGGCCAGGAGGGCCCCGAGGCCCAGGTTGGACTTGACCAGCCGCATCGCCTCGTCGATGTAGTCCACATCCTTGTAGACGATGCTCAGTTGCAGGGGGATGCCCCGATTGATCATTTCCCGGTTCAGTCCCTCCACCGTCCGCGCCGCCATGTTGCAGGTTTCCACCACGTTCGCGCCGGCCTTTCGGATGACGCCAAAAGCATTCGTCAAATTGCCGTTGACATGCACCAGGGACGTCGTTCGTTTGTAGCCGTCGACCACCGTGGCGAAATCTTTTACAGTGATCGTCCGGTTCCCATCGCGTTTGATGACGGTGTGGAGGATATCCTCCGGGCCGGTGAATTCTCCCAGCGCCCGCACCGTGTACTCCCGCGAGGTTTCATCATGAAACCCGGCGCGGGTATTCTGGTTTTCCAGGGACAACCTTCGGATGACATCCTCGTAAGTGAGGTGCAACCGGGACAAGCTGTAAGGATCGAACTCGACCCGCATTTCGCGTTCTTCTCCGCCAAAATGCCAGACATCGGCCACTCCCTTGACGCGAAGCAGCCGGGGGATGATGATGTCCTCCCCGATTTTATACATGTAGTTCTGGTTGAGGTCGGGCATCCTCGGGCTCGGTTTCTCGAAGATGATCCACATGATGGGATTGGAATTGTCGTTGGAGATGGACTTCAGGGTCGGCTTGTCGGAGAGAATCGGTAAATCCTTCACCTGCTGGAGTTTGTTGTTCACATCGATGGTGGCGATGTTTTTATCGATTCCCCATTCGAATTCCAGGTTGATGACGCTCAATCCGTGCTGGCTGCGGGAAGTCATTTTTTTGAGTCCCTCGACCGACTCGAGCTGTTCCTCCAGGCGCCGCGTGATGTTCCGTTCCACCTCGTTGGGGGAAAGCCCCCGGTATTCGGTCCGGACTTCTATGACGGGTTTGTCGACGGTGGGGGTGAGCTGCCGGGGAAGCACGTTAAAACAAATAATTCCCACCACAGTGACCAGGACGACCACCGCGACCACGGTATGGTAGTTGCGAATGGAATGGTCGATGAGTTTCATCAGGTTTCAGGCGGGTTGGGGGGCTCCTTATTAACCTCCGCGTCCTTGGACGCGGCGCTGAACGGCGGTTTTGCCTCGGGCTGCGGGTTGGTCGGAAACACCTTGGCCCCAGGGAATACCGCTCCGGAACCCCGCAGAATCAAATCCGCGTCGGGACCGAGTTGATGGGTGAAATCCTCGACCTCCACATAATCGTTTTGTTCCTTGTAGGCTTTGACGGGAACCAGTTGCGCCAGGTCCTCCTTAACGATATACACCACCGTCCCTTTGTCGGTGATCACCAAGGAAATGGAGGGCACGTGCATCACCTGGTGGCGTGTGCCGAAATTCAACAGCGCTTCCAGGTTCAAACCGGGAAAGAGGGAAGGATCGGGGTCCGGAAGATCGATTTGCACCTTGATGTTTCCCGAATAAATGTTGGCATCGGGAATGACCCGGACCAGCCGGGCCACATTTTTCCCTTGTTTGAATCGCAGGTGAAGTTCGCGCACGAAGAATTCGGCCCCCTCCATTTTTTCCAGCTTGTCCCGGTAGCTTTGCGGCACCTCGAGGACCGCTTTCAAGCGGGAAGAACCAATCATCTTCACGATGGGAGTTCCGGGGTCGGCGAACGCCCCGCGCTCGATTTCCTTGGAAATGATCACCCCCGAGAAGGGCGCGCGGATTTCCGACCTGGAAAGATTGAGGTTCGCCATGGCGATCCGCTTCAGGGTCTCTTCCACTTTGAGTTTTTTCTGGACAATGTCTTCCTTGCGGGAGCGATGTCCCGCCGCCAGCCCGGCCTTGGCCGCCTTCAGGGATTCACGGGCCTGCAGAGCGCGGTCGACCGCGTCGTCCAAATCCGATTGGGACACAAACCCATCCACCACCAGTTTTTCGAGGCGGCTCTTCTCCTTAATCGCCAGGCGCAGGGAACTTTCAGCGGCCCGAACCGTGGCCTCCAGTTTTTCCTTTTCCTCCGGACGCAGCCCGGCCAGGGATTTTTCATATTCCTTCTCCGCCACCGCCAGGTTCGTCTTCAACCTTTCCCATTCCAGCCGGTATTCCCTGGGATCGATCTGGGCGAGCAAATCGCCCGCCTTCACCTTCATCCCCTCCTCCACCGCGATCCCCACCACCTGGCCCTTGACTTCAGCGGTGATCACCACCCGTTGTTCCGCCTGAATATTTCCCACGGTGCGGACCTGGTCCACCACATCCCTGAACACAACTTTGCCGATCTGAACCGGAAGGGCAAACTCCCGTTTTTTAGTTTCCCTGGACTGGTCCTCTTCTCCGCCGGAACATCCGGAAAAAATCGGTGCAAGGAGAAAAAAAATCAGAAGGAATGGCCGAAAATTCATGAAAATCCGATATTTGGTATAATCCACGGAACTGGAAAAAACTATAGTTAATATTATATTCATTATCCTACATAATTTCTCCTTTAACCGCAAATACAAAAAGCACATGAGTTCATTATTAAATCCCCGTTTCCCTTGGGAAGATTTCGATTACCGCCTTCTGGATACGGGAAATTTCCAGAAACTGGAACGATTTGGCCCCCATACCTTCATCCGGCCCGCTCCCCAGGCCATCTGGCCAAAATCCCTGGCTCCCAAGGAATGGAAAAAGGCCGAGGGGGAATACCGATATTTCAAGGGCCGCGAGACAGGGGGAGAATGGACGTTTTTTTCCACGCTTCCGGAAAACGGGTGGTCCATCCGCTTCAAGGATCTGACGTTTAACGTCAAACCCACCGGGTTCGGTCATATCGGCATGTTTCCGGAACAAGCCCCGAACTGGATCTGGATCGGGGAACAGGTTAAAAAAGGGGCGCAGCATGAGATCCATGTCCTCAACATATTCGGTTATACCGGGGCCAGCACACTGGCCGCCGCCGGGGCGGGCGCCCGCGTGACCCATGTCGACGCTTCCCGGGCTTCCGTCACCTGGGCGCGGAGAAATCTCGAACTCTCGGGCCTGGGAAAGCGCCCCGTTCGCTGGATCGTCGATGATGTCCCGAAATTCCTGAAACGGGAGCACAAGCGGGGAAAAAAATACGACGGCCTCATCATGGATCCCCCCACCTTCGGCAGGGGACCCAAGGGGGAGGTCTGGAAAATCGAAAACCACCTGGCGGAACTCATGTCCCTTTGCAAAAACATTCTCGGCGGCCGGCCGGCGTTCCTTCTGCTCACCACCCACTCGCCGGGATTTTCCGGTCTCACCCTGGAAAACATGCTGCGGACCTACCTGATTCCTTCCGGTTCCGGGCGGTTTGAAACCGGCGAAATGTCCATTTACGATACCGGCCGCGGACTGCACCTTCCCAATGGCTTTTACTCCCGTTGGGAAAGCGGGGCGTGATGGCGTGGAAGTTTTTTCCGGCATTTCCCGGCGGGAAAACCTTGTAACGTGACCGGGAAATCCGGTTATAATACGGGGTCGGCCCCTCCTATTAATTTCCGTGAGCCCGCCATGGCCCGTGAGTTTTATAATTATCTGAAGACCCACGCCCGGGAAAAACCGGGTCATCCGGCGGTCATCGATCAAGACCAGCCCCTGACCTACCAGCAACTCGTGGACCGGGTGGAGCGATTCGCGGGGGCGCTTTCGGGATGGGACCTGGGTCCGGAAAGCAAGCTGGGTCTGTTTTGCCTGAACCAGAAGGAGTACCTCATCGCCTATTTGGGCGCCCTTCTTAAAGGCGTGCCCGTGGTCCCCTTCAATTTCCTCTTGGGACCGGAAGACCTCGTTTTCATCGCGAAAAATGCGGGAATCGATTCAATGTTGGTGGACCCCGTGTTCCTCAAACCGGAAACGGTTCCTTTTTTCCGGGGGTTCAAGAACCGGTTGCTTGTCGACCCCGCGAACGGGTCTGAATTGGGCCCGGGCGCCCTGGGTTTTGACGAATTCCTGCGCCGGGGCGATCCCCGGCAGGGAATGATTCCACATGAAAGGAACCCCTCGATCCCCGACGTGATCCTCTACACCTCGGGAACCACCGCCCGGCCCAAGGGGGTCATGCTAGACGAAAAACAGTTCGATATCAATTGCGATGGAATTCTAGCCCATTTGGACCTAAATGGAAACGACCGGGCGATCGTGGCGCTGCCCCTGTTTCATTCGTTTGGGAACATCATGGCGCTGATCCTTTTGCGGGTGGGGGGAACGCTCATCCTCCTCCGGCAATTCGCTCCCAAAACCATTCTTTCCTCCGTCGCCCGGCACCGGGCCACGGCCCTGCCCCTGGTTCCCACCATCTACACCTTTCTCATCGAGATTTTCGCGCGCGGGGGATACGATGTTTCCACACTCCGGTGCTGCATATCGGGAGGGGCCTCCCTGCCGCAATCACTTTTGAAAAGGGTGGAGGAAACCTTGGACGTCACCGTCATCGAGGGATATGGCCTGACCGAGACTTCCCCCGTCATCTCCGTCAATCGGACGGCGGTGGGCAGCGTCCCCGGTTCGGTCGGGCCCGTGCTCCCGAACGTGGAGGTGAAAATCGTCGGCGAACAGGGTGACCCGCTTCCGCCCGGCCAGGTCGGGGAGATTTGGGTCAAAGGGGAAACGGTGATGCGCGGCTATTGGAAAAATCCGGAGGAAACCCGAAAAATCCTGGCTCCCGGCGGATGGTTGAAAACGGGGGATTTGGGTCACATGGACGAGAAGAACCGACTCTACATTTCAGCCGGACGCAAAAAAGACCTGATCATCCGCGCCGGAGAAAACGTTTCACCCCTGACGGTGGAAAATACCCTGATGAACCATCCCGCGGTGGCCGAGGTGGCGGCGGTGGGGGTCCCCGATGCACGGTTGGGGGAAAAGGTTCTAGTTTGCGTGGTCCTTCGGGAAGGCGCCCGGGTGAAGGATCACGAACTGAGAGAGTTCTGCCGCGGGAACGTGCCCGCCTTCATGCTGCCGGATCGAATCCATTTTCTCGAATCCCTGCCTAAAAACGCCGCGGGCAAGATCCTGAAAAAACAATTGCGCGACCTGGCTGGAATTTAAGGGACCCCGCCTCCCGCGCCGACCCATGCGCTCCCCCCAGGGACCCGTCGGTTATTTGAGATCCGCGGCGCAACGAAATCCCAGGCCATCGATCCGGTAATCCACCCAGAATCCCTTACGGCTGCTGGACCGCAGGTCGGTGGGGCCGTTTTCCCAGGAACCTCCGCGAACGGTTTTATAATTGGTGGCTCCCCGCAGCACTTCTTCTGAACGGTGGGGACCTGTCGGATCTTTTTTGGGACTTGTGCGATAGTAATTTTCCTCCATCCAGTCGGCCACCCACTCGGCCACGTTTCCCGCCATATCGTGGAGTCCGAACGCATTGGGCGGGAACGACCCCACCGGCGCCGTATGGGGGAACCCATCGGAAATTGTTGCGTTCCGAATGTTCAGGGTACAAGAACTGTCGCAGAAATTGGCTTTTTTCGGGGCCACGGTATCGCCCCAATAATAGCGGTCGCGGGTCCCCGCGCGGGAGCCGTATTCCCATTCCGCCTCGGTGGGCAGGCGTTTGTTTGATTTTTTGCAATATTGGTTGGCCTCGATCCAGGTGACGCTTTCCACGGGAAGATCCGCGCCGACGAAGCGGGAGGGATTCGTTCCCATTTTCAACTGGAACTCTCTTTGGGTCACCTCGTATTTGTCCATTTTAAGGGGGGAGACACAAACCTCATGCACGGGCCGTTCATCCAGGTCGCCATCCTCGCTTCCCATGGAGAAACAGCCTCCCTCGAGGGTCACCATTTCCTCGGGCCCCTTGGATTTGGACGCGCCGATCAGTTTGATCTTGACTTGGTCCTGAAGTTTTTTGACCTGTTCATTGGCGATGAGCGGCACCCCCATGTACTTGATCCTGGCCCGGTGTTTAGGGACCAGTTCCATCCTTTTCTCTTTCAAAAAAAACAGCCGGTAATGAGGAACCGGCTCGGGCCGGACGGGGGTCAGGTAATTCCTCATGTTGTTCTTTCCTATTTCTTTCAGGACAACCGTCTCGTCCACCAACTCCGCTTCGAGAGGTTCGCTTTCCCCTTCCAGGGTGACCATGACCCTTTTTCCCTTCAAGACTTTCATGGAAAGAATCCGTTCGATCAGAGGCTCCGCCTCCGCGTATTTTTCCAGGGCCACTTTTGCCTCCGCGAGGGATTTCAAGATCCGGTAATTATCGGGTTCCATTTGAAGGGCCTGGGAATAAAATTTTTCCGCGGCGGCATAATCTTTTATGGCCACGGCCCGGTCACCCTCATCTATTTTTTGGACGATATCGGCAAACACCGATTCAGACGGCAGAATCATTAAACAAAGGAGCACGGCCCCCACGGCGGGAATGAATTTGATCGGAAGAATGGGAAATACCTTCATAAGCTGGCTCCTTCTTATTTTTTATGTTCTGAATATCTGTGGAGGATTTTGGGAATGTATTATAGCATTCCCGCAAACGATTAAAAGAGGATTGAAAAATTCCGCCAGAAGGAGCCGCGGGTGGGTGGGACGTGCGGCGGATGGGGGGGGGGAGACGTTCCCAGAAACCTTTTTGTTATTTACCGTTCTTTTTACCGCGAACCTGCTTTCCCGTTTTGCCCGCCGGAGGCACCCGGGAATCCTGCACGGTCTTGGTCTTTTTCAGGGCGTTCCAATCCTCATCGAGGTCGATGCCCTTCTTTTTCTTGTATTTATCTCTACGGGGGAAATAATCGATTTCGTCAATCATGCCACCACCTCGAAAAAAACGGATGAGTCACTGGGTTTCCGCCGTGGAATCCGGCCGGTATAATTTCACCAGCTTGTCGACCTCGGGTCCCCGGACACCCAGCCGCAGAGCCCGGTTCAGATGCATCCGCGCCGGCCCGGGTTGATTCATCATAGTATACACCACCGCGAGGTTGGCGTGGCCCGGACCATAATTGGGATCGATCGTGACCGCGGTCTCCAGCATTCCGCGGGCCAGATGCAATTTCCGCTGATTGACATATACCTGGGCCAGCGCGTCGCAGGCGTTTTTATTGAACGGCCAGGCGCGGATGGCGGCCTTCAACGCCGATTCGGCCTCCGTATACTTACCGAGAATATTCAGGTTGCTGCCGAAATTCGTCAAGGCTACGCTGTGCTTGGGATTCCGTTCCAGTCCCTTGGCATAATATTCATTGGCCCGGGTCAGGTTTCCCCGCATATTCCAGGTGACCCCGATTTTAAAATAAGGATTCCACAGCCGGGGCATCAGGGCCGACGCTTCGGTGTATGCGGCGCGGGCCTGGACGGCATCCCCCTTTCCCAAAAAGGAATCTCCCAGGCGCATCCGCTCCAGATAGGTCTGCCGCACGCGGACCTCTTCCGGACTCATCGTGGGGGCGGCCCAGGCGATGATGCCCAAAAGAAACACGGTAACCAGAACCGCCTTGCCAAAAATTATCCCCGGTAATCCGAGAATAGCACGAAACCGGGGAAATCTCCCCGCGTTCCCAACGGCCCACACGGCCAGCCCCACAAAACCCAACTGAAGCAAGGGAAAGATCAGGGTGAAGAGCACATCCCGGTAGTCCACTCCCTGGGGATGGTCCAGAAACAGCAGACGGACAAAATTGGTGGAACGCAGCAGTTGACCCGGATGGTCCCACAAGAGTTGAGGGACGCTGCCCAGCGCCTCCAAAGAAAAGCGTGGATGGTTGTAGGGCAGGGTGACCTTGTATTGCACGATCATGAAATACTGGGCCAGCACGCAGCCGGACACGAAAACCAGGGCGCCCACCCGCCCCGGGCGAGTTTCCTGGACCCGCTCGACAAGCGCCGCCAGACCCACGGCGAATACCGGAAGCGCGGAGATCAGGTGACGGTGCCCATAGGACGCCGAATCCTCGGGATAGATGACGATGACCGAAATCAATCCTCCCACATAGGCCAGCAGGGGAAACCGGAGGCCCCGCAAAAATTCGCTTTTAAGGAAAAGTCCGGCGATCCCCGCCACCGCCAGGGGCATGGAAAACACCAATCCCCAACGGGCGTCGAAAAACAAAGAGAACAGATTTTTTAAAAAGGAAATCGGGGAAAACCCGGTCAGACCCTCGCCCGCGAAATGCAGGTGTCTCGGCGGAAGCGGGATCCCGTTCAGTTTGTACCAGCAGTAAAACTGGGGCAGCATCAAAAACAGAAAGCCCGCAGTGAATGCCGCCAGACGGACCAAGAGTTTCCGGAGCCGCGCCGATTGGAAACCCGAATCCCGCGAGAGGAAAAGGGCCGCCTGATCGGCCACGTAAAGGGCGAAAAAGGCCACGTTGATCACCCTCACCATGCATAAGAGGCCCAGCACCCCGCCCAGGATCACGTGCCAGGCCAGATCTTCCGATTTTCTCAGCCGGCACCAGGCCAGCAGAAGAATCGCCGCCACAAAATATTCGACCGTATGGGCCATCCTCTGACGGATGAAGCTGAAATAGAGAAGCGGCGACGCCAACCACATTCCCAGGGTGGCAAGCCAGGCCACCCGCTCGCGGACGAACCGGTTCAGGAGATGAAACACCACCAGCAGGCCGGCAAACAACCAGGTCCCGGAAGCCACCGCCGTGGCGATGTAATAAGGGGCGGAATACCCGTCCACGGAGACCGGATATCCCAGGGCGTGATAGAGCCAGGCCAACCCGTGCCCGGCAAGGAAAAACGGGAAAAACAGCAGCGCCTGGCCGATCTGCCAATTGTTGAAAACGTATCCCGTCGGGGTGAATTGTTCGGCGTGCGCGTAATTCCGTTCGTCCGCGAAGTCGAGGTCGCCGTCGAAAAATAGCGACCGCAGGTAGGCATAATACCCCGTATCATCGCCCCCGTCGATCGTGGTTACCGAATAATAGCCTGTTTGGGCGGTTTGAGAGACCCAGCTATTGAACAGTCCGAGGGGAGTCAGGAAAAGGAAAAACAGATAAAAGATGCCGGCCGGTATGAGGAAGCTTCTTTCAGACATAGAGAGAATCCGGTTTGCGGGAGGGACGCCGGCGGGAATCTCCCCGCACCGCGCCGTGGGATGCGGGAACGGGCCGCGGGCCTTCCCGCGGTCCCCCGGCTAGACCACCAGTCCTTTTTCCACCAGCCGCCGGTGAGCGTCTTCGACCATGGAGACGGATTCCTGGGAATCACTCCAGACCACGAGATCCTCCAACCCTTCCTTCAAATCGATCCGCGGTTCGTATCCCAGTGACCGGATTCGCGCGATATCGCCGTAACAGTGCCGGATGTCTCCCTGTCGGAATTTGCGGATCACGTTGGGATGGAAGGATTTGCCGCACAATTCGATGAGGGCTTCGGCGACCTCCAGAATGGAAGTGGGCCGCCCGGTTCCAATATTAAAGATCCCGTAATTTGCCTCGCACCGGTCGAGCAGGAGGAGCTTTCCGCGCACTAGGTCCTTGACGTGAATCAAATCCCGTTTTTGTAGTCCGTCCTCGTAAATCAGGGGTGGCTTGCCGTTCAGGACGCTGGAACAGAAGATGGCCGCCGCGCCTGTGTAGGGATTGTTCAGGGACTGCCGGGGACCGTAGCAGTTGAAATAGCGGCAGGCCACCGTTGGAATCCTGTAGGCCTCGCCAATCATGAGGGAATAGACTTCCTGATCCTTCTTGCTCTGCGCGTAAACGGAAGTGCAATGCAGTTCCGTCTCCTCATGGGTGGGGACGGGTTCCATCGTGGCACGGCAAACGGGGCATACCATTTCCCATCCGCCTGACCGGAGTTGTTCCCCGGGCCGGGGCGGCGGGGAAAATTCCCCGTGTTCGGCACAGACATACCTGCCCTCTCCATACAGGCTCATGGAACTGGCCACGAGAACCTTTTCCACCCGGTGGGAGTCATTCACCAAGATGTCCCACAACACCCCGGTTCCCTGAACGTTGGTGGAGATGTACTGGTCGATCGAATACATCGATTGACCGACCCCGACCTCCGCCGCGTCGTGAATGACAATTTCAATGCCGTCGAGCGCCTGCTTCAAGGCCTCCCGGTCGCGCACATCCCCCAGGATGAATTCCGCGTCCTCATGCAGATAAGCCGGCCTTTGGGCGTCGGGCCCGTGAACCTGGGCGTTTAGATTATCGAAAACCCGAACCGTGTCCCCCCGTTCGACCAGCGCGTCCACCGTATGCGAACCGATAAATCCAGCCCCACCCGTAACCAATACTTTTTTACCCATGTGCGATTTCCAAGGAAGAATTATGAAATTAAAAAAATCGATGCAAGATAAACATCACCCGGATTTCCCCGGCGCCGGGATACAGGTTCCCGTACCTTATCCCTTCGTCATTTTCAGCGATTTCCTTGAGTAAATTCAAGCCTTCGGATCCATCACTCCTCCTTCCTCCCGGGGGTGAGAGGTCCCTTCCCTTCGCCGGCCACATCCTTTTCTCAAGGAAATTCCTATAAAAGGGTATGGGTTTGGTTGAATATGTGATATTCAAGCATTCATAATTTCAAATCCCAGATCGTCCTGAAACCCGGCACAAGACACGTGTAAAAACCATGCGATTTGTTACCGAAGAGCGTCCGACCATCCTTGTCATCGACGACTCCGATGAAGTTCGAGACTTGATCACACTGGTATTAAAAGACGAATTCGACCTCAAGGCCGCCTCCAACGGCCGGGAAGGACTCGAAAAATACATGCAGGAAAAACCGGACCTGGTTCTCACCGACATCGATATGCCTGAAATGGATGGCTACGAGGTTTGCCGGCGCATCAAGGCCATGACCTCCAACACTTTTGTCCCCATCATTTTTATTACCAGCAAAAATGACCTGGAATGGATGAAAGAAGGGCTCAAAATCGGCGCCGAGGATTACCTGACCAAACCCTTTGAGCCGGAGGAACTGCTCGCCCGGGTGCGGGCCGTCCTCCGTACAAAAAAACTGTACAATCAACTCCAGGAAGCCTATACCCTGATCGACCGGGAACGCGATATCATCGCGGATATCCAGCGCAGCCTGCTTTGCCCCCATCCTCCCCGGATTGACGGATTCCAGTTCTTCTTCGATTACCAACCTTCCTCCAAGGCGGGGGGCGACTACTACGATTTCATCGAGGTGGACGGCGACCACCTGGGGGTCCTGGTGTCTGATGTCTCCGGTCATGGGACCCCTGCGGCGGTCATCATGGCCATGTTGCGCGTCCTGCTTCGCTCCTCCTTTGCCCAAATCCTGTCTCCGCGGGAAACTCTCAACAAAATCAATCGTTTTCTTTGCGGCACCCTGGGGATGGGATACTTCATTACCTGTTTTTACGGAATCATCCATCTGCCCTCCCGGCGGATGAAATATTCTTCCGCCGGACATAACCCGCCGATTGTTATCGATTATGATTCCGGGCAAGTACGGACCCTGTCCACCAGCAGGGGATTTCCTCTCATGATTTCGCCCCAAAACGTCCTCGAAGAGCGGGAGCTGCAACTGCTTCCCAACAGCAAGCTGATCCTCTATACCGACGGCCTCACGGAAACCAGGGATCGATCGGGAAAAATGTTCGGCTCCCAACGGCTGGAGAACCTGCTTTTGGAATTGGGAAAGAACCGGAACGCCCAGGAACTGGGAAAAAAAATCAAGGACACCGTTCAGCAGTTTGCCCAAAGCACGACGTTCGAGGACGATTACACCCTGGTTATCCTCGAGGTGGAATCCGGACTCGGGAAATAAACCTCTCCCTCTTTTGTTTCTTTCTGTGTTGATAAATCCCTAGAACCGGCTGTTTATTCCATTCATTTTTGTCCAAAAACTCTCCACCCGCGGGCTCGGCCCCCTTCTTTTCAAGAAAAAATTGACGTGATTTTTTTTGGGGCTGGACCTATATTTTATTTGAAGGGGGAATGAATCCCAGCGATCCTCCCAGGGAGATTCGGGAAGGAATGAAGCGCCCGAATATCACTGGCTGGGAGGAGTTCCTCCTCGATACCCCTTGAAATAAATTGGGGGAGTTTGGGAAGGTGATAGTTAACTCCAAGAGGATCGGTAGATCAATGGGCTCCGCGGAATTTGCTTTCCGGAGCCCCATGGGAGGTCGGCCATGCTCCGCATACGTTTCCATGGTCGCGGCGGTCAGGGAATCAAAACAGCCAGTCAAATCCTGGGGACGGCGGGATTTTTCTCAGGACTCCACGCCCAGGATTTTCCATTATACGGCGCGGAACGCCGGGGCGCTCCCATCTGCGCGTTCACCCGGTTGGACGAGAACGATGTTCTGGAACGCGGAGCCATCCAACATCCCCATCTGATTCTAATAGCCGATGAAACTCTTATCGATGATCCAATCGCGGCTCCCCTTCGTGGAGCCGATTCTTTAACGGGAATATTCATCAACTCCCCGCATACCGGAAAGGCGCTGGCCGATCATTACGATCTGCCCGCGGTTCCCGTCACACTGGATTTAACTTCCCGGTGCATTCGATACCTGAAAAAAGGAACCATACTGAGTTCGGCGCTTGCGGCGGCGGGGGCGCGCCTGTCCGGAATAATCGAATTCTCAAGGCTTCAGGAAGCCATCCGGCAAGAATTGGAACAACAGGGATTAAGGGGAGATTTAGTCCAGCGAAACCTGGATCTGGCGGATGAGACCTTCAACGCCATCTCCCCGATTATTTTCAAAAAGCGTGAGGAAGCGGTTCCGGGTCCGGCCCGGATGATCGGCCTGGTCCGGCAAGACCCGGAACACGCGGCGCCGCTGATCTTGAATCCGGGAAACATGGCATTCCGGAAAACAGGCAACTGGCGGATGGAGCGTCCGGAGATGGAGTACGAAAAATGCAACGGCTGCTGGATCTGCTTTGTGCGTTGTCCCGACGGGGCGATGGGAATCCGGCCCGACGCCAAACCGGAGATCGACTACGACCATTGCAAAGGATGCCTGATCTGCGCCCAGGAATGCCCGACCCACGCGATTCACGTCAGCAGGGAGGTTTCGTCATGGTCTTGAACAAACACAAAACATTGATGCTGACCGGCAACAAGGCGGCCGCATGGGGCGCGAGATTGGCCGGAGTGGATTATGTCCCGGCGTTTCCCATCACGCCGCAAACGGAGATCGTCGAAACGCTGGCTCAATGGTTCGCCGACGGGACGATGCGCGGGAAATTCACCAACATGGACTCCGAACACTCCATGTTGGCGGCGGCGGGGGCGGCGGCGGCCTCAGGGGTCCGGGTGTTCACCGCTTCTTCCAGCCAGGGTATCCTTTTTGGACTGGAAATGCTTTACACCATCGCCGGGTGGCGGGTCCCGTTCGTCCTGGTCAATGTCTCCCGGGCTCTGGCCTCACCCATCACTCTGGAACCGGATCACAACGACGTGATGGCCACGCGCGATACGGGAATCGTGCAATTGCACGCGGAGACCTGCCAGGAAGTGCTGGACCTTGTATTGATCGCGTTTCGAATCGCCGAGGATTCCCGCGTCTGTCTCCCGGTTCTGGTCAACCTCGACGGATTTTATCTTTCCTTCACGCGCGAGCCCGTGGAACTGCCCGATGAAAGAAAGGTGCGCAGTTTCCTTCCCCCGTTTCATCCGGTCCAGCCGGTATTTCAGGCGTCTCGGCCGCAGGCGCGGGCATCGGCGGCACTGGGAGGCACGGTTTATTCCTACTTCAAACTCCAGCATCATCTATCCGCCAAAATCGCGGAAAAGGTTTTCAATGAGGTGGCTAGGGAATACGGAGCCCGTTTCGGGCGGTTCCATGAACCCGTCGAACGATACCGGATGGAGGACGCGGACACCGTTTTCGTAATGAGCAACTCGTTCGCCACCAAGGGCAAGGCCGCGGTCAACCGTCTTCGGAAACAGGGCATCCGGGCCGGCCTTTTAAAGCTATGTCTGTTTCGGCCTTTCCCGGCCGGGGCGGTGGCCGATGCCCTGTGCGGCCACCCCAAGGTGGCGGTCATCGATCAGAATATCTCGCCCGGCGCGGGAGGCATCACCTTTCCCGAAATCGCGGCCGCCCTCTATTCCCGGAACAACCGGCCGCGGCGGCTGCTCTCGGTCATTGGCGGGTTGGGCGGCAAGGACATCGGCGAGGATGATTTCAGATCGATCGTGGACGCCCTGGACCGACCCGATTGCCGGGGTCCGTTGATCCTGTTTCATGAGGAGGACTTGGAAGGATTCCGAACTCTTCAGAAGGTCGCGGTGGGTCATGAGGAGGCGAGAGAAAGATGATTTCAAACACAGTGCCGATGAAAAAGATCAAGGAAATGACCCGCGAGGAAGGGATAGCTCCGGGAACCCCGCTCTGCGCGGGATGCGGCGGCCTGGAAGCGCTGCGTCTGGTACAGAAGGAACTGGGGAACGATGTTTTGTACACCAACGCGGCGGGCTGTTTCACGCTGCTCTCGGTGTATCCTTTCACCCCGTTCCGGGGATCGTGGCTTTACACATCGATGTCTTCCCCCGCCGCCGCGGCCCAGGGCGTGCGCGACGCGCTGGACGTGCGTATGCAAAAACACGGCTTGCCGAAAACCGAGGACCTGCAAGTGATGGTGGTCGCCGGAGACGGGTCGACTTTCGACATGGGCCTCGCCCCCACTTCCGCGGCGATTCACCGCGGTCTGGATTTCTTCTACTTCTGCTACGACAACGAGGGCTATGGCAACACCGGTTTTCAACTTTCGGCGTCCAGCCCCTATGGCAGCGCGACCCAGACGAGTCCGGGCACCCCCATTCACCCCGCCGGGGCGGAACAGAATAAAAAGAACCTGTTCGATATCTGGATGGCCCACAACCCGGTATACCTGGCCACGATATCCCCACGGGAACCCGTGGACCTGACGAACAAGATCCGCAAGGCGAAACAGTTGAAGGGTCCAAAACTGATCCTCAGCCTCTCGCCCTGTCCGACGGGTTGGGGGTTCGACCCGCAAGAAACTAACGTGATCGCCAAACTGGCGGTGGATACGGGGATTTTTCCGCTGAAAGAATATTGTGAAGGGCGCCTAGTCCATACCAAACGTCCCCGCAAACGCGTCAGCGTCGAGAAATACCTCGAGCGGCAGAAAAGGTTTCGCCACCTCTTTTTTCCCCAGCGCCAGGATGAGGTGATCGCCAGGATTCAGAAAAACATCGATGAATACTGGGGGCGTTATGAATAAAACCATCCTTTCAGAGATGCCGGTGGAAGCTGAAAAAGGGAGGGTGAGTCTTCCTGCTTTGCTGGAGGGGTTTTTTGCTCCCAGGACGGTCGCCGTCATCGGGGCTTCCAACCATCCGGGCAACCTGGGCCGGCGGACCATGGAAAGCATCGCCGCCCAGGGATTCCCCGGAAAAGTGATCGCCGTTCACCCGAAAGGAGAACCGATTCCCCCTTTCTCCGCGGTGCGATCGGTGGCGGATTTGCCTGATGGAACGGACCTTGTGATCGCCGCCGTTCCAGCCCGACATGTTCCATCGCTGGTGGAACCGCTGGCGGGAAAGGGAGTCCGTCATCTGATCGTAATCAGCGGAGGGTTCTCCGAATCGGGGGAAGAAGGCCGGAAACTTCAAGAGAAACTCAAAAGGGAGGCGGAACGGTTTGGGATGCGCGTCATCGGTCCGAACGGCATGGGGGTGTTCAGCGCCTCCCACCGGTTCAACAGCTTTTTCCTGTCACCGGGGCAGATCACTCTTCCCCCTCCGGGCCCGGTCTCCATCATTTCTCAAAGCGGCTCCATTTTGTCGCTGATGCTCGACCGGTTCGCGGGCCTGGGAATCGGAGTTTCCCGAGCGGTCAACTTTGGCAACCGGGTGGATGTCGGGGAATGCGAACTGCTGGAGGCCTTCGCGGAAGACCCGGGGATCCAGGTAATCGGACTTTATCTGGAAAGCGTAGAGGATGGATCCCGGTTTGTCGAAATCGCCCGCAAAGTGGGACGCGAAAAACCAATCGTCATCTGGAAAGGGGGTCACGCTAGCAAGGGCAACCACGCCGCCTTCGCCCATTCGGCATCGCTTGCCGGGTCCTACGAAGTTTTCCAGGCCGCCTGCGCCAAGGCGGGGATGATAGAAGTTCAGGGATTCGAAGAGTTCACCGATGCCCTGCGGACGCTTTCCCTGCAGGCACCCGCCAAGGGACGCCGCACCCTCATCGTGTCGAATGGGGGAGGAATGGGGGTCTTCCTCACTGACCTGTGTGAAAAGGCCGGACTGGCCTTGCCGGTCCCCTCTCAATCCGCCCAGGATTCCCTGAGAAAATTTCTCCCGGGGTACTATTCGTTAAGAAACCCGATCGATCTCACGGGAATGGGAACCAACGAACAATGTGTCGTGGCGGTCGAGGAACTTCTGGCCACCGGGGAATTCGACTGTCTTCTGATGGTCCTGCTTCCCGGCACGGAAGGAATCACTCCCGCCATCGGTTCCCTGTTCCACAACCGGCTCCCCAAAAACCTGCCGGTGGTGGTTGGGACTTATGGGCCGGAAATGGCTTGCGGAATGCGCGCGGAATTCATGAAGGACCGCATTCCCGTGTTCGATTCCGCGGAAGCCACGGTCAAGGCCATGGAAATCCTGGTCCAACGAGGAAGATCGCTGAGGGAAGTTCATATTCCCCGCCTGGAAAGAACCAAAGGCTATCAAGCGGACCAAATCAGGGGCTGGATCGGGGGCACCCATTCCCCGGATGAAATGGAAATCAAGGATCTCCTCCAACGGTGCGGGGTCCAGGTTCCTCCCCATCGCCATCTGAAAACGTTGGGGGACCTGGCAGCAGCTTCATGGGAACTGAATTTTCCCATGGTGCTGAAGGCGGTGGCGCCCGATATAAAACACAAGACCGAAATCCGGGCTCTAAAACTTCACATCAACAACCGCGAGGACCTGTTTCGGGAATGGAAGGTCCTGTCCACCACCTGGCCGGGCGCCGTGTGGGTGGAGGAAGAGATGCCGCCCGGCCTGGACCTCATGGCCGGGGCGCACCGGGACCCCCAATTCGGGCCGGTCCTGGTTTTCGGGACCGGGGGACAATATGTCGAGGTCCTGAGGGATATCCAACGCCTTCTTCTCCCGGCCACAGATGACGAACTGTTCAACCTGGTGTTCTCCACCCGGGCCGGGAAAATCATTCAGGGAGTCCGGGGTGAAACGGAACGGGACATACAGGGATTGATCGATTTCCTGAAACTGGTCTCGGACTGGATGACCGGGGAACCCGAAATTGAATCAATGGATTTTAATCCTGTCCGCCTTTACCAAAAGGGGCTGGGTGTGCTGGACGCGAAAATCACTTTGCGGAATCCAGTGGAAAGGAGGGAGGTTTATGAGCACGCACTATATTGATAATTTCGCCGATGATTTCGGACCTGAAAAAATTATTCACATTTATGAACCGAAGTCCCAGCTTCGGGCCATCGTGGCAATCGACAACCTTTCGCTGGGACCGGCGATTGGGGGTTGCCGGATGGCGCCGGACGTGAGTACGCGGGAAGTGTTCCGGCTGGCCCGCGCCATGACGCTCAAAAACGCCCTGGCCAATCTCCCTCATGGCGGCGCGAAATCCGCCATTCTCGCCGATCCCTCCTCCATGGCCAAGGAAGTCCTGGTCCGGGCATTTGCCGTGGCCATCCGGGGATTGACCGATTACATTCCCGGACCAGATATGGGAACGGATGAACAGTGCATGGCGTATATCCACGATGAAATCGGCCGCGCGGTGGGCCTGCCCAGACTGCTGGGGGGACTGCCCCTGGATGAGTTGGGTATGACAGGATATGGATTGGCCATAGCGGCGGACATGGCCTCGGAAAAACTCGGCTTTCCCCTGAAAGGCGCCCGCGTGGTGATTCAGGGTTTTGGAAGTGTTGGAAAATCCGTGGCCAAATTCCTCCTGGAACGCGGAGCCAAGGTAATCGCTACCAGTGACTCCAAGGGGGGAATTTATAATCCGGATGGAATCGATATCCCCACCCTGATCGAATTCAAGGCGTCGGGGGTCAGCGTCGCGGAATCCGGCCTGGGAACTCCCATGGGCAAGGAAGACATCCTCACTCAGGAGTCGGATATTTTCATCCCGGCGGCGCGGCCAGACGTTTTCAACGAGGCCAACCAACACCTGCTGCGAACCTGGCTGGTATTGGAGGGCGCGAATATCCCCATCACCCACGAAGCAGCGAAACTCCTCCACGAACGCGAGATCATGGTGATTCCGGATGTGATCGCCAACAGCGGCGGCGTCATTTGCGCCTCGGTGGAGTGCCAGGGACTTTCGGAAACGGTGGCCTACGAAAAAATCAAGACCACCATCACCAATAATATGGAGGAACTGCTGGAACGGGTCGCGGATGAAAAACGGCCGCCCCACGAAGTGGCCCAGCGAATGGCCCAGGAAAGGATCACCCAGGCCATGGCGTACCGGGCTCATATGTAAAAAAGCCGGAACTTTTTCGGAAGCCCGTTCCCGCCTCACCTGGCGGGAGCGGGTTTTCAATTCATCCCGCACCACCGGCCGGGGTTTCCCTTCGACCGGGAATGTTCCCCCTTCAACTCTTTTCACGGGAAAGAGAATGCCCGGGCCATCTTGAATTCCCCATGAATTTAAGCAATAATTCAAACGCGGGTTCACCCGGATGGAAGAATTTCCTCTCCCATGCCTGTCCTGAATGATCCAAAGTGGACTTATCCTTCATCATAGTCAACTACCGGAACAGCGACACCCTGCCGGATTGCCTGGATTCCATTTACCAGACGGCGCGGGGAATTGATTTTGAGGTGATCGTCATCGATAACAATTCCGGGGACGCGGGCCTCGAAAAAGTGGAGGAACGTTTCCCGCGAGCCCGGTTTATCAAAAACCCCGCCAACGCGGGGTTCGCAAAGGCAAACAACCAGGCCGCCGGACTGTCGCGTGGAGATGTCCTCCTCTTCCTTAACCCGGACGCACGTTTGACCGATGAGGCTGTCACCGGCATGTGGGCTCACCTGCGCTCCCACCCCGGGATCGGGGTTTTGGGACCCAAGGTGCTGAATCCCGATGGCAACCTTCAGTATTCCTGCAGGAGATTCCCAACCCTTTGGACGGGTCTGTTTAACCGGTATTCGCTGGGGTCCCGTCTCTTTCCGGGCAACCGGTTCACCAGCCGTTACCTCATGACCGATTTCGACCACGAAAAGACTCGGGAAGTGGACTGGCTATCGGGATGCTGCATGATGATCCCCAGGAAAATCTTCCGGGAGGTGGGAGGCTTCGATGAACATTATTTTCTTTTCAATGAAGACGTGGACCTATGCCAGACCCTGAAACAGCAGGGATACCGGGTGATTTATTTTCCCCACGCCCGGGTGTTCCACCACATCGGCTCGAGCCGCGGGAAAACCGATACCCAAATCATCATCAAACGGCATCGCGGCATGCGTTACTATTACCGGAAATTCGGTAATGGAAATTTGGTGTTTCGGGGCCTGGTTGATTCTCTGATCGCCCTGCGATGCCTTTCCCAGATTTTTCTCAATTGGTTCCGATGACCTTCGGCAGCTACCCCATCCCCGGACAAGTCTATCTCCTGGGCTATATCCTTGCCGTGACCTTGTCCTTCTGCATGACGCTGTTGCTGGTCAAGGCGGTGAGCCGGTCCAACGCCCTGACGCGCCTCCTGAACCGGCTTCCCATCTCCGCCGGGAAAAACGTAAGTCCCTTTGGGGGAATCGCCGTGATTCTTTCCTTTTTGATCACCCTTTGGGGCTTTTATTTTTTCGGCGTGGTGGATAAAAACAACGGCACATTGCTTCTGGTCATAACCCTGGGTATAGGAATGGTTTTCATCCTGGGAATTTATGATGATATTTACCACTGTTCCCCAAAATTCAAGCTGGGGGTGCAGGTCCTCATCGCCATCGTTCTTTATTTCTCCGGTTTTCAAATCGAGCGCATCGGTGGCCTTCTGGAGCTGAACCAGTTTTCCATTATTTTGACCATTGTCTGGATCGTGGGAATCACCAATTCCCTGAATCTGATCGACGGGGTGGACGGCCTGGCCAGCGGGATCGTCTTCTTCTCCTGCCTGACACTGGTTTTCGTTTATCTGGAACGCAACATCATCGAAGCCTCGTTCCTGGCGGTGATTCTCGCGGGAAGCGTTCTGGGATTCTTCCTGTTCAATTTTCCCCCGGCCAAAATCATTCTGGGAGATACCGGAAGCCTTCCGATGGGTCTCATGGTTTCCCTGATCACCCTTCTGCCCCTCAACCAGGGCCATACCGACGAGATTTATTATCTCATTCCGGTCATCACTTTACTGATCCCCATCATGGACACCACCTTCGCGTTTTTCCGGCGGATCTTCAAGGGGGTGAGCCCCTTTTCCAAGGACGCTGAACACATCCACCACCGGATGGGCAAGCTGGGGTTGTCGCCGGCCAAATCGATCTGCCTGCTGTTCGGCATAGGCTTTTATTTCGATTTGAGTGCGATGGCTCCCGTATATCACATCAATCTCATTCCCAAATTCATCCCCATTTACTTTGTGTTCATCGTCCTGAACGTGGCCTTCCTGAGTTTTCTTTTGCGGCATTACGAAAAAAAGCGACGGCATGAATCCTCGTAATCCCGGCAGCGAGAACCGGCGTTTTTTCATTCCGCTGACGGCGCTGTTCCTCCTCATCGTCCTCGCCTACGCCAACACCTTTTACTCGCCGTTCAACTATGACGACGAGGCGGTCATCCACCGCGACATCAAGGAAGCCGGAGAGCGCTTTTTCCAGGTTTATCCGCCGCAATACCGGCACGTGTTTTACCTGAGCCTCGCCCTGAACTACCGTTGGGGCCGCGCCGACCCGTTCGGGTACCACCTGGTCAACCTGCTGCTTCACCTTTTGACCTCGGGGCTGGTCTTATTCATCACCTTCTTCACGATAAACCGGGGGACGCCATGGGGCAAGGAGGCGGCTGTTTCGATCTCCCTGCTCACCGCTTTTCTTTTCGCGTTGAACCCGGTTCAATCGGAAACGGTGACCTACATTTCAGGGAGGGCGAGCGGTCTGGCGGGGTTTTTCTATCTTTTGTCCCTGCTCCTGTTTATTCTGGGCAGCCTGAAAGAAAAACCCTTCCGGTTTTCCACGCCGATCCTTTACCTTATTTCCCTCGCGTCATTTTTCCTGGCCGTGCTCAGCAAGGAAATCAGCGTCACGTTTCCGGCGGTGATCGTCTTGTACGACGCCTTCATCATGCGCGGGGAAAAATGGGGTCCGTTCAAGGAGCGTCTTTTCTATTACTACTTACCCGTTCCTATTTTCGCCGTGATTTTCCTGGTTCAAACCCCCTCGCTAGGGACCCTGATCCGCCAATGGCTTCCCAAAATCGATCCGGCGTATGCTCTGTCCCAATTGGCTGTGATCGGGTACGCGGTCAAGCTGTATTTCTTTCCCGTCAACCTGACGTTCGACTACGATTTTCCGGGCGGGTTTTTCGTCCGGTTCCTGGGCTGGATCGGCGCGATGCTCATCGTTTCGGCCCTGTTGCTGGCGGCCCTGGGAAAATTCTGGCGCGCCCCGGCGCTCTTCATTTTTTCCATCCTCTGGTTCCTGATCACCATCGCGCCGACCAACAGCTTCCTGCCCCGCCCCGATCTCTTGAGCGAGAGAAACCTGTATTTGCCGTCGTTCGGCCTGAGCGTCCTGCTGGCCGCGCCGATGCACCTGCTCTTTTTCGCCAGCGGAAAACATCCCTTCCGCCCTGTTTTGGGAGTGTGCTGCCTGGCCGTCCTGTTGAGTTCCAATGCCGCGCTCCTGGTCCAGAGAAATTCCGTCTACCGGTCCAACGTCCTGCTGTGGGAGGACACCCTCCGCAAATCGCCGGGAAAACTGCGGGCGCTGCACAACTTGAGTCATTTTTACCTGAAGGAAAAAAATTATCCCAAGGCGCTGGTCACGCTAAAAAAATTATCCGAATCCAACGCCTCACCGTTTTACCTTTCCTTCGCCCACACCAACCTGGGCAGCCTCTACAGCCAGTTGGGAAAGGAGGATCTGGCGGAAAGGGAATTCAAGGAAGCCATTCGCGCCGATTCCACCATACCCACCGGCCATTACAACCTGGCGTCTCTCTACGCCTCCCGGGGCCAATTTTCCCAGGCCATCGCGGAATACGAAAAGGCCGACGAGAGGTATAGGAATTACCGGTGGGGTTACCCGAGGCCGCCGGAGCTGTCCCTCAACAAGGCCCGGGTCTATCTGAAACTGGGAAGATATGAAGAGGCGGAAAAGGCGATCAAAACCTACCTGGAACAGACCCGGGATCCGGGCGAGGGGAGGCTGATCCTCGGCCAGATCCAGGCCGCGGCCGGGCGAAAGGAGCAGGCGCTGGAATCGTTCAGAAATACCGAGGGAAAGCCCGCGCTCCGGGCCAGGGCGCATAACAACGCCGGTATCGTGCTGATCGGCCAGGGCAAGGTTCAGGAAGCCATCCGCGAGTTTGAGCAGGCACTGGAATTCAACCCCAACTTGCCGGACGCGCATTTCAACCTGGGGTCCCTGCTCCTGGAAACCCAGGGCGGGGGGACAAAGGCCCGAGCGCACCTGGAAAAGGCGCGGGCACTGAACCGGGACCCCGCGCGGGACGACCTCATCCGCGCCCGGTTACGCCAACTGGACCCCTGAACGCCGCCTGGGCCGGCCCGCACCTCCCACCCATTTTTTTTGACAGGATGAACAGGATAGACAAGATAGGTGTAACCTCATAATACCGAAGGCCCTCAAGCAAAAATTTTCCAGGTTGCCGTTAAAAAAGGATTTGACGGGTTCCCGTTCAGAAGTCGGTTCTCCGGGAACGGTGTCCGGACCGTGTAAAAAAAAATATCCCAAATCCCTAAACCAGCCCAGAGCCGCCTCCTCAACGTGACTTTCGGCGAAGCGCATTAGGCAACCTCCTGAGTTGAACCCAACACAAAGCGGGCGCGCTCGCGCCGAAGCATTTCATAGGGACTGACGCAGTGCAAGTTCAGGCCAATGCACGCATTAGGGATCTTGATCTTCCGTGTTGTATCCGAAGGCACTTCATGCGTAACGACTGTATAACCGTGAGCGAAAGCATGAGCCACCAGCCAATAATCGGCTACCTGCAGGAAAGTAGCCACAGCGGCGGGTTCATAGCTTTGCCTAGTCGCCCAGTTGCTGACCTGTGTAAGGGTAGGAGTTACCGCATTATCAGGAGGCAAAAAGAAGCCCCTGTCACGAGCCGCCGCCCACTCAGAGAGCTCATCCTCACCGGCATGCAATTCGTCGCGGACCTTCTCAATACTGGCGACTTTGCCATCATTATTCTGTGCAACGAGCCAGTCCCAGAATGCAGGACAAAAATCCAAGCCATAATGCAGATTCTTGGCCTGTATGAAAACATTGGCATCAAACAAGTAACACGTCATGACAACACTCCGACTTCTCGGCCAAGATTGCGAAAAGTCTTGCTCTTGGAAACCCCAAGCATTCGGAAAGCGTCACGATAAAGCGTTTGGCCTTCCAGCGTACTCATAACGAGCGCCCGCGCAAATCGGCGACTGACACGGGTCAGGGTAGTGCGGTAGAAATTGCCTCCGCCCGCGCCACTCCTAGCCTTTTCCTGCAATCGCTTGAGTTCCTCGATCCAAGTAGCATCAAAGGTGATCCGATCCAGATAGCCTGCATCCAGCAACCGCCGGAGAATCACAAGCGTACTGACTTTGAACCGTTGCGCGAGACGCTGTAACGTTTGATTGAGAGGCTCCTCGTCGAGGATCTCTGTGCGCAGGATAGAAAGCGGCACCAAAAGTTCAGCCGCGACCTTATTACACCAGACTTCTTCTTTGCGGCTTCCAATCACCGGCGCCACACCCATATTCGACAAAGCCGAGGAACCAAGCCAAAGATGCGCCAGCTCATGGGCCAGGGTAAACATCTGCGCCGCCTTGGTGTCCGCACCATTGATAAAAACCAGGGGAGCCAGGGAGTCCGCGATGGCGAAACCTCGGAATTCGTCAGGGTTCAGGTGCCGCCGGTTGTTATTCAGAACCACTCCGCTAACCATTACCAGCATTCCAGCGCGGTCGGCCTGATGGATAAACATGCGGAGCGCTTCGGACCACGTAGGATAATTACGTCGCGCCTCGAGATCGAAATCGAGAATCCCGCGCATATTATCCGCCACCACTTTGGGAGACGTTTGGAGCGTCACGCTTTTAACGAAGCTCACTTCGGGCTGGTGTGTGATTTGCGCGAACTCCCGGTACCAGGCCTGTCGCTCTTGGCATGCGTAAAGCGTATCCAAAAGATTTGGGCTAGGACGGGTTACGGCACGTCCGCCTACCGTACGGAAATCAGGAATAGGCAGGGTTTCTTCAGGTGGATGCGGCAGAAACAGATAGCCGATTGGCACGTGCAAAGCCCGTGCAAAAGCCTCTAACTGTTTCAATGTGGGTTGCAAAGTGCCATCTTCCCAGTCCGAAAGCTTTGGGAATCGCTGGGCGAGGTCCAGGATATCCAGCCCCGCGCGCTCACACGCCCAGCGCAAAAGGTCTGGATTGAGGGCAACCCGCGTCATGCCACTTCCTCCACAGTTTTCTCCGCGTTCTTCAGCCGGATTTTACCGGACATGAGCTTGGGCGGAAGTCGCTCACGTTTGTTCCCAATTCCTGTTTTTGAAGCAATGGGCATGATTATTATTCGTCATCATCAAGCTTTGCAAAGGTTGAAAAGCCCGTAGGATTTAATTCCCATAGCGGTTTTTTCCCAGATTCTTTGAGTGGTTTTTTCCACCAGTCATCCCCCTCTTTAAATCCTTTGTCGGAGCCCGAGTTGTTATTGAGAATTGGGAACCCCCCGTATCGATTAGAGTGGATTGGATAAGGAGATCACATAAATGCCTTGCTTGATGGTAGCGATGTCGAGCCCCTTCTCATCACAAGCAGCCCTGATCTCCGCAAGCGCCGCTTTGATGGTACGCTTTTTGAGTTCCTCCCGCACAGATTCCAAATAATCTTCGTAAACAGCGAGATCAAACCCCGCATTTCGAGCATAGACAGCAAGGCTCTGGTTTTTTATGATATACCATTGATTTTTTTCATGAATACAGTCTTGATTAACGGCGAACACCTTCATCACCTCATCTCCAAGGTGATTGATTACTTTGACCGGGATGTTACAGTCCTCGTTTTGGTATTTCCCGGGCGTTTCGTGGCCATGGTCTGCCTGAAAATATTCCGCCTGCGTTGGATTTTTTATTGGAAACACATAAAACTACATAGGGTGAGGAGAAATGTCAATGGAGGGGAAGGGAGCATGTTTCCACACGCCCTCCGCACCCTATAAGGATTCCCCTCATCCCAGCCTTCTCCCATTGGGAGAAGGAGTTATCTCCTCTCCCTCAGGAGAGAGGAAAAAAATCAGATTTTTATCTTGTTCATCCTGTCAAATTTTTTTTAACACACCCGGAGATGCGGCGTTTGCGTTTCGTATAGGGCAGGAGCAGTCCCCGCGCCATCACCCGCCAAAGTTCCTGGATCGGGATCTTGCGGGTCTTCCGGATTTCCCCGCGCTGGACCAAGACCCGGGGCAAATCCTTCCACGCGTCCCATTTGGCCTTGAAAATAATTCTTCCCTGGCCCCTGGCACAAAACCATAACAGGGCGGCGGCGGTGGCCACTATATGCTGGGGCAGGTAAATCCATAACAGCTGGGAAGGCATGTTCTTGAAATAGGTCCAAACCAGGTTACGGTGGCCGTGGTAAACGGCATAATCGCTGTACCGGTGCGTGGTGGCCGAGCCCACGTGTTCGACCACGGCATCGGCGGCATAAAGGCAGCGGTGTCCCAGCAATCGGAGGCGGAAACCGAGGTCGACGTCTTCAAAATAGGAATGGAAATGTTCGTCGAAGCCCCCGGCCTCGAGAAAGACGTCTTTGCGAATGAGGGCCGCCGCGGCGCAGGGCGAAAATATCTCCCCGGTGGGCCGGGTCGTTTGGGAGGCGGGACAACCGTGGTCACGCCGCCAGGCCAGGCCGCTGACGTGGTACACGTCACCGGTGCCGTCCAATTCATCGGGCGCGCCGTGCCTCAGCAGTCGGCTACCAATAAACGCGCAGCCGGGGTGGGTCTCCGCCGCCGCCACCAGCCGGGCCAGCCAATCGGGCCGGGGGAAGGCATCCGGATTCAAAAACGCGATCCATTCGCAGCCCGCGGCCCGGCGGACGGCCAGGTTATTCGCGGCGGCAAACCCGGTATTTTCCCGGAGGCGGATCACTTCCACCCCGGGGAATTGTTCCTCGATGCCTTGGAGCGACCGGTCGGTGCTCGCATTATCGACGACCAGAATTTTCCGCGGCTGCAGCACCTGGTCCCCGAGCGCGGACAGGCTTTTTTGCAGATCGCTCCCCGAGTTCCAATTCACCAGGATAACCGCCACCCCGCCGGCGCGGTTCATGGGCGGTTTCCTGAATGGATGTGTCTTGCCATTTCCCCGGGATGTTCTTGCAATCGAATCATTGAAGACCTATACTCCGACGCAACAATGTGTAATTCTTGGCATCCCGAGTAGTCATATCATTTCATTCCCGGCATGAAAACCTATTTTATCACCGGCGGCGCGGGCTTCATCGGCAGCAACTTTGTCCTGGGTCTTTGCGCCTCGGGAAACATCAAGATCGTCAATTACGACAAGCTCACCTATGCTGGAAATCTCGAATCGCTCGCCTCGATTTCCGGTCACCCCAACCACGTTTTCCAGGAAGGCGACATAGGCGACCGGGACCGGCTCGGCCGCCTGTTGCGGGAACACCAGCCCGATTATATTATCAATTTCGCGGCCGAGTCGCATGTGGACCGGTCCATCGACGGCCCGGGCGAATTCATCCAAACCAACGTGGTGGGGACCTTTCAACTTTTGGATGCCACCCGGGCTTACTGGCAAGGATTGGATGAAGAAAAGAAAAACCGGTTTCGCTTTCTGCACGTCTCCACCGATGAGGTCTACGGGTCCCTGGGGGAGACAGGGCGGTTTACCGAAGAAACCCCGTATGCCCCCAATTCCCCCTATGCCGCTTCCAAGGCCGCTTCCGACCACCTGGTCCGCTCCTACCACCGGACCTACGGGCTTCCCGTTCTCACCACCAATTGCTCGAACAATTATGGTCCGTACCAGGATCCGGAAAAACTGCTTCCACTGATGATCCACAACGCGCTGGCGGGCAAACCGCTTCCCATCTATGGCGACGGGAAGCAGGTGAGGGACTGGCTGTACGTGGAGGACCACTGCCGGGGAATCCTCCGGGTCCTGGAAAAAGGGACCGTTGGGGAGGTTTACAACATCGGCGGCAACAATGAAAAAACCAACCTGGACGTGGTGGAACAACTCTGCGCGCTGCTGGATGAAATCCAGCCCGATTCGCCGCATGTCCCCCACCGCTCGCTCATGCAATTTGTCCGGGACCGGCCGGGGCACGACCGCCGGTACGCTATCGACGCGGGGAAAATCCGGCGCGAACTGGGTTGGACCCAAAGGGAAACTTTCGAAACGGGATTGCGTAAAACCGTGGTCTGGTACCTGGAAAACCGGGGATGGACCGAACGGGTCATGTCGGGCGCTTACCGGGGCGAACGGTTGGGAACGAGATCCGGGAGAAAGGGGTGAACCATGATCGATAAGGGAATCATTCTCGCCGGGGGATCGGGAACACGGCTGTTTCCATTAACGCGGGTGATCAGCAAGCAATTGATGCCCCTCTACAATAAACCGATGATTTATTATCCGCTGTGCACGCTCATGCTGGCGGGCATTGCGGATATTTTGATCATCACCACCCCCGCCGACAGGCCTTTGTTCCAGGACCTGCTCAAGGACGGCAGCCAATGGGGAATTCAAATCCGTTATGCCGTCCAGCCCAAGCCGGAAGGCCTCGCGCAGGCGTTTATCATTGGCCGGGATTTCATCGGCAACGAGGGTTGCAGTTTGATTCTGGGAGATAATGTGTTCTACGGTCATGGCCTGGCCGACCGCATGCAAAGAGCCCGCAACCGGGAAAAGGGGGCCACGGTGTTCGGGTATTGGGTCAACGATCCCCAACATTACGGAATCGCCGAATTCGACGACACGGGGAAAGTTTCTCGGCTCGAGGAAAAACCGAAAGATCCCAAATCCAACTACGCTATCACGGGACTGTATTTTTATGACAACGCCGTGGTGGACATCGCCGCCGGACTCCAACCCTCGGCGCGGGGAGAACTGGAAATCACCGACGTCAACAAGGTTTACCTGGAATACAACGCCCTGACCCTGGAAAAACTGGGGCGCGGCTTCGCCTGGCTCGACACGGGTTCGCACGAATCTCTCCTGGCCGCGTCCAATTTCATCGCCACGATCGAAGCGCGCCAGGGCCTGATGGTCTGCTGCCCGGAAGAAATCGCTTATCATACCGGCCGGATTACCGCAACGGACCTGGAAAAACTGGCGGAGCCCCTCAAGAATAATGGTTATGGGAAATATCTGCTCTCCCTGATCCGGCAGGGCTGAATTGCAAACGGGACGAGGTTCTAGCGCCATCCTTTTCGCGGGCGAATCCCATATGATGAATTTTTCTATCCTTACCGATTCATGCGAATTCTTTTGACCGGCGGAAACGGCCAGGTGGGCTGGGAACTGCGGCGGGTCCTGGGAGGATTGGGTGAGGTGATAAGCCCGGACCGGGAGGAGCTGGACCTTTCCCGGCCGGAGGGCATCGGCCCACGGGTCCGCGAGATCCGGCCCGGCCTCATTATCAATGCCGCCGCCTACACCGCCGTGGACCGGGCGGAGGAGGAACCCGGCCTCGCGATGGCCGTAAACGGCGAAGCCCCCGGGATTCTTGCCGAGGAGGCGAAAAAAATCGGCGCCTCGCTCATTCATTATTCCACTGATTATGTTTTCGACGGGGAAAACAAAACCACTCCTTACAGGGAGGATGACCCACCAAACCCTCAAAATGTTTATGGCGAGACCAAACTCGCGGGCGAACGGGCCGTTCAGGAGGCGGGGGGAGCTTATCTCATTTTGCGGACGGGCTGGGTCTACAGTCTGAGAAGAAAAAATTTCCTGCGCACCATTCAAAGGCTGGCGGGGGAACGGGAAGAACTCAAAATCGTGAACGATCAATTCGGATCGCCCACCTGGAGCCGGACGATCGCCGAGGCCACGCGAACCCTCCTCGACCGGACGGTGAAGGCAGGCCCGGACCATCCCGCGGTTTTTCCGGCCGAGGCGGTGGGGATCTACCACCTGACCTGCGCGGGACAAACGACCTGGTACGATTTTACCCGCGCCATTCTGGACTGCCCGGACTCGGGGCATCGGCCCCGGGTGATCCCCATCCCCACTTCGGAGTTCCCGACGCCGGCCACGCGGCCTCGGTATTCAGTATTATCCAACGAGAAAATCAAACGGGTTTTTGGGATCGAGCCACCCTCCTGGGAAGAGGCCTTAAAACGGTGTCTTCGTGATGTTTCTTAAGTGAAAGTTTGGCGCCCCGGCCGTCCGCGCGGAACAATATTAAAGCTTGATTCGGGGGAAGACACCCCCTAAGATTGACACAAATTCGATTCCGCGAAGGGAGATTTCCACATTGCCCAAAGCTTTCATCACAGGCATTACCGGACAGGATGGTTCTTATCTCGCCGAACTTCTTCTGGAAAAAGGATACGAGGTGCACGGCCTCGTGCGCCGGTCCAGCAGTTTCAACCGGGGCAGGATCGAGCATCTTCACAAGGACCATCACCTGCCCCTGAATAAAATCACGCTTCATTACGGGGACATGACCGACAGCCTGAGCCTGAACCGGCTTCTGGCGGAAATCCGGCCTGACGAGGTATACAATCTCGCGGCGCAAAGTCACGTGGCGGTGAGTTTCGAGACCCCGGAATACACGGGCCAGACAGACGCCATTGGCGCTCTGCGGATTCTCGACGCCATCAAGGCCCACGGCATGGAAAAGCGATGCCGGTTTTACCAGGCGTCCACCAGTGAGATGTTCGGTAAGGTGGCCGCGTCCCCGCAAAACGAATCGACCCCCTTCTATCCCAGAAGTCCTTACGGGGCCGCCAAACTGTACGCGCACTGGATCACCATCAACTACCGGGAAGCGTATGGCATGTATGCCTGCAGCGGAATTCTGTTCAACCACGAATCACCGCGCCGGGGAGAAAATTTCGTCACCCGCAAGATCACCCTCACCCTGGCTAAAATCCTGGCCGGAACCATGGACAAACTCTATCTTGGAAACTTGAGCGCCAAACGTGACTGGGGTTACGCCGGGGATTACGTGGTGGGTATGTGGCAAATACTGCAAGGCGACGTCCCCGGCGATTATGTCCTGGCCACGGGGGAACAGCACAGTGTGCGGGAGTTCGTGGAGGAGGCGTTTGGTCGTTGCGGACTCGATATTGAGTGGCGGGGGTCGGGCCTGGACGAAAAAGGAATCGACCGGGCCACGGGCCGCGTCTTGGTGGAGATCGACCCCGCCTATTTCCGGCCCGCCGAAGTGGACACGCTCATCGGGGATCCTTCCAAGGCAAAAACTTTCCTGGGCTGGGAACACCCAACCTCCTTTAAGGATCTGGTCCGCATGATGGTGGAGGCGGATTTGCGGCTGGCGGGTCTCAATCCGGTGGAAATCCTCGGCCGGATGGACGTTAAAGCGTAAACCGCCAGTTCCCGGAAATCCTGCGCGAGCGCCTTCCCCTCCGAGGGGAAGCCCCTGCCCCGGTCGGCCGCTCCGGGGATTACAAGAGTCCCAGTTCTTCCAGGCGGCGTTGATACCCGCGTCCGATGGTTTGGGCGTTATGCCGGGAACGGATATAGGACCTTCCCGCCTCGGCAATGGAATGCCGGTATGCGTTTTCGTTCACCAGCCGGCGCATGAATCCCGCGGCATGGTCCACGTCCGGGTCGGCCCAGACCTGTCCTTCCCCATGGGGATACTCCCCGGCTTTCACGGGGACCAACCGGTAATTCACGAGGCAGGAATGGTTCGGATGCATGAAATCGGTATTGCCCGAATAACCGGTCGCGAGGACCGGTTTTCCCAAAAGCATGCTCTGCGCCAGGCAGAGTCCGATTCCCTCCGACCGGTGGAGGGAGATAAAACTGTCGCACACCTGCATCAGCCCCAGGATTTCATCAGACTGGAAAAGGGCATCGATATGGATCACCCGGCGGTCGCGCTGGCATGCCTCGGTCAGGGTTTGCAATTCACGGGGGAAAAGAGCGCCGTCCATGCTTTTGATCACCAGGGCCGCCGGTTCGCCGCCCCGGGGAAACGCCCTTTGAAACGCATCGATGCAGGCTATGGGATTTTTCCTCGGGAAACAGGATTTAAAATCGAAGGCGAACAGGAAAATAAATGGTGCCGGGGGCAGGCCAAAATAGGCCCGGTCGAATCCGGTGGGAATTTCCAGCTCGACGGCCAACGGCTGATACACGGCAGGTTTGTCCGATTTTTTTTCCACCGCCGCCTGGATGAAGCGGGAGGGGCACCAGACCTCATCCAGAAAATTCAGCGGATTTTTCCAGGCATCGGGAAATTCGGAAAGTTCCCACACCCAGTAACCGATGTTGTACCGGTGTTCTATAAACGAAGGGCCCAGGGAAAGAATGGTGGATTCCAACTGGTCCGGTTTCACGTGAAATAGATTGGTCGAATACCGGTTGTCCGGCCGGATGTGGCGGGCGAACTGTTGGTTGCCCCGGCCCAGGGAGGCGCGGGCGCCGTGATCGTAAATTCCAAAAGGGATTTCCCTGCTGGAGAAGGACTGGGCCGCCTGCCGGAGGAATTCTCCCTCACCAATTTCAGCGCAGGGATAGCCGATGAGATTCACTCCCTTCGGCAGCGGGGATCCTTTCAAGGAAATTTCCGCCGCCGCGGGGGATGGCGTGCCGGGAGTGGAACCGGTATAAAAATTCCTGAACGCCCACCCGAAAAAAAACGCTTTCAGGCGATTGCGGGTTTGGGGGCTCAGCCATGCGAACAGGGGTTTGATTTTGGAATAATGGTTCATCAGGAACCGGCAACCCCGCCGGCCCCCGGCGCGGGTCATTTCAATGAGCCGGTTGCCTCTCATGACCAAGCACTCGAATTCTTGGGAGAATTCATTGGATGCCCTTCAGAATATTATGATGAAGTTACAGTACTCTTATTCGGCGGGGGTCCATTTTTCTTCCGCCGTGTCCCGGTTATACCAAGCTTTTCCCGAGATCTTGAAAATTTTGTCCGTTGGAAATGTTTCCAAGCCAACCCTGAGAAAGTGAGGAAAAAATCGAATTTGAATTCTGGCCAACACACACTTCGCGTGGTTTCCGGTTATTTTTCCGGCGGCCGCCGGACCGGGATCCCGGCCAGACCGCAACCTACTGATTTTCATGAAATTATATGGCTAAAAAATTGGGGGCAACCGCCGTCATTTTAGCTCAAACCAAATTGTTTACAATGAAAGACGTTTTGATAGAATAAGCTGTGGAAAGGATCAAGTTTTTTGTGAATAAAGCCGTTTTAGAAGTTGGGTTGGTTTATTTTTATTTTCAGTGATGCCCGGTGTTTCTGTCCTGGTGTGTTTTTCAGGACGGGCGGTCACTTGGTCCTTTGAGGAGAAGGTTTGAATACCATCATTCAGAGTTATACCCAGGCCCTTGCGGCTGGGAGGGATAAGCCCAAGGTCACTCTTATCATTCCCGCGTATAACGAGTCCGGAAACTTGAGGGCGTTTTGCGACGAAGTCCACGAGACCATTGAACATCTCGATTCGTATTCCTGGGAATTTATTTTCGTGGATGACGGAAGTTCGGACGATACATGGTCCCTGATCCAGGACATGTCCCGAAACCAATCGCGGATCAAGGGCGTTTCGCTGTCGCGGAACTTCGGCAAGGAAATCGCCCTCACGGCGGGGTTGGAGGCGGTGGAAGACTCGGACGCGGTCATTTTCATGGATGCGGACCTGCAGCATCCGCCGCCGGTCATCGCCGAACTGATAGCTCAGTGGGAACGCGGGTACCAGATCGTCGTCACCCAAAGGGACACCATTCAATATTCCTGGATGCGCAAGGCGGGGTCGGGATTTTTTTATTACATGCTGAATCGTTTTTCCGACTTGAAAATCCAGCCCAAGGTCACGGATTTTGGATTGGTGGACCGCGAAGTGCTCAAGGTTTTAAAGACCTTTCAGGAGAGGACCCGGTTCTTTCGCGGGCTCATCGACTGGATGGGATTTCGTAAAACCTTCGTCAACTTTTCTTCTCCGGACCGGAGGAACGGCCCCTCCACTTTCAGTCTGCGGAACCTGGCCAATCTTGCGGTCAATTCCTTCACCTCGTTTTCCCTGTTGCCGCTTCGGGTGACCGGTTGGCTTGGCATCCTGGTTTTATCCCTTTCGCTATCGGTCCTGTTTTACATGATGATCACTCAGTTTGCCCTGGGGGAGGTTTATACGCCTCTTGCCTATTTCGTCGTTTTCAATACCCTGCTTTTCGGGGTCGTGCTCGCCGCGCTGGGGCTGATCGCCCTCTATATAGGCCACATCCATACCGAGGTGATCCGGCGCCCGCTTTATATCGTTCAAAACCGGGTGGGGTTCG
>JBHHVU010000029.1:0-38420 GCA_046754465.1 Nitrospinaceae bacterium
CTATCTCCCCGGCTAAACCGCCTATGGAACTGGGTCCGCCATATAACCCATGTCAAATCGCCCGCCGCCCTTGGCGGCCCGCTGCTATTGGTTGAGCTGGGCGACGAGTTGCGCCCGGGTTTGTACGCCGAGTTTCCTGTGGATGCTTTTTACGTGGTTTTTTACCGTGTTCGGGCTGATGAATAACCGGTCGGCAATCTCCCGGTCATCGATGCCTTCTCGGATGAGGATGCAAATATCCATTTCCCGGCCGCTTAATCCCGCCTCCTGCATCAGTCGGTTCAATTCAAAATACGGGGTCAGGGCAGGTTTCATCCGCAATAGCCACGGTTCAGGGGTCCCGAAGGTGTTGTCTTTCAGCCGGACGAGGTGCAACCGGAAATCTCCTTGGGGGAGGGAAATAAAAGGAATGTCTATTTTCGCGTCGGTGAGATCGAACGGCGGATCGTATTTGGTGATTTCCCTTTCAATCGTCTGGAAGATTTCCTTGGGAAGCTTTGGACCCGATTGCCATGGAACCATTTCCTTGAAAGCCCGATTGCTGAAGAAGATTTGGCCATTTTCCTGGACCAGGGCGATGGGTGTGGGCGATTCCGCCAGCTCGCCCGCCAGGGATCGGAATTTAGTCAACTCCTCTGTCAGCATGATGGTTTTGATGCTCTGTAAAAAATGGGGCCGGAGCAGTTCAAAGACTCGAATATCCCGGACGGTCCACGGCGTGACAAAGGGTGTGAGCCGGTGAACCGCATACCCGACATTGGTGTCCGGCAGGTCGATCGTGGCAATGGCCCCTTCGATTCGTTTTAGATAGGGGCTTGTACCCAGCTTGTATTGTGGATTTTCCGTGAAAAAAAGATCGATGCTACCCGTGGTCTCTTTCCGGTAATGGTCCCGGTCAAAGGCCATGACCGGGCGGCACCGGGACATGATCTGTTTCCCCACAAAATCATAGGACAGGTAAGTATTGATACATTTCACATCGGAATCAGGGATATTCACCGCATCGATGATCCGGGGTTGGGTAAAGTCATTATCCGTCCAGGCGGTGAACCCGCTTTGAGCATCGAGCAGGGGGAGCACTAAGGCTTGAAAGGCTTTTTTCAGGTCTTTACGGGTCAGGCATTGATGCAGCCGTGGGATAATCTCCAGGATCGCGAGGTAATCCTTTTCCGGAAGGGATACAGAGGATTGATCATCGGCCATTTATCCATCCTCAGGCACAGAAAATAGAAGGGATTGTATCCTTAGGTCGCACGGGACGATGAAATATAACAAATTTCTTTAATTTTTCCAGAATTTAGTGGAATATTAGATCTTCCGAAATGGGAATTTTCACCAGGAGGAAAAATTGAGCACTCAGGGATTGTTGGTGGAGGTCAAGAAACATATTCCCTTCCGGGTTTACGGTAAGGGACCCGTGCTGGAGCTTTGGAAGGAACTGGGACAGTTCATCGATAAGAAAACCCCGCTCCAGGTTACCGATGCCTTCCGGTCGGACCAGTCCGGGGAGATCGTCTGCGAAGTCGCGCTGGAAGGCAAAGGAAAGATTTCCGCCGCGCTGACCAACCTCAAGCTCGATATCACGCACCCACTATACCGGAAAGTCAAAAATTACCGGACCGAGGTTGTGCAGGATCTGACGAAGCGGGAACTGGACGTCAACCGCTCATCCTTCAAGGTCGGAGATTTGTATCGCAGGACAAAATAAGAACGTTTTGTCCTCCCAAAATCATAGGACGTGAATATTGGGTCCAGCGGTACGCTGGCCGAACGTGAATATTGAGTCCGGAGTTACCCCGGCTGAGTTCAGGGTCACCCTGGTTCGGTGTTGATGAATTTTTTCAGGAAGGGAAACATTGCGCCGCGTTTAGTGATCATTTCTTCACGTGATTTCTTAACCACAGCCTCGTCGATGATGGCGATGGAGCGTTCTTCCGCGAACTTTTCGATGCCTTTCACCACCATTCCCCGCGCGAAGGAAGGAATGCGGTCGAGCCGTTTTTTCGCCTCCGGGGTCCACTGGCAGCGATACTCCACTTCCAGGCCCAGGGTGTCCTCGATTTTCAAGGTGATTTCCTTGCCGCCGTATTTTCCCGGTTCGTAATCGCAGGAGGGGTCCGGTGCCATGTAATTTCCCGTTTCGGCAAAAGCCCGGGCCCGGCACCCGGAGCACATGGAGGAAAACTCGCAGGTTCCGCATTTCCCCTCGAGGTTTTTACGGTCGCGGAGTTCCCGCATGAGGGGGGCGTTCGTCCAGAGGTCCTTGAAGGTGGAGGTTTTCAGGTTGCCCACCGATTCGGCGATGAAGGGGCAGGGAGTGAGGTTGCCCTCTGGGGAGATCCGGCTGTAATGCGTGGCGGCGGGGCAACCGCCGGAATAGGTCCGGGTATAGACCGAATCGGGGTCGTTTTCGTAAACCACCCGTTTGTATTGCGGGGCGCATTTGGAGTTGATCATCAGTCGCCCCTTGTACTTCATCTGTTGCTCATAAAGGGTTTTGAGCGCTTCCTCGTAGGCGGCGTTGGAGATATCGGTGTTACCCTGTCCGCGGCCCGTGCAGACGAGGAAATACAGGTTGAATGCCACCGCCCCGGCTTTTTCCGCGAAAGCCACCACCTCCGGGATTTCCTTGTAATTCATATCGGACACCGACATCTGGATGAGAAAATCGATCCCCACCTCGTTCAGGACCTTGAAGGCTTCCATGGAGTGCTCCCAGGCTTTTTCCACTCCGCGGAACTTATTGTGCTTGGCGGGGTCCATCGAGTCGATACTGATCCCCACCCCGTGGGCTCCAGCGTTTTTAATCTTGACGGCGTTGGCGCGATTGATCAGGGTGCCGTTGGTTCCCAGGACCACCATGAATTTCCTGTCGGCGGCGTAGCGGATGATGTCGTAAATGTCCGGCCTCAGGAGGGGTTCCCCGCCCGTCAGGATCAGGAACGCGTTGGAGTTGACCTCGGCGATCTGGTCGATGACGCGGAAACATTCGTCCGTGTTCAGTTCGTCGGTGCGCAATCCGCCGCGGAAATCCGCGTCAAGGTAACAATGCGCACAATTGAGGTTGCACCTTTTGGTCAGATTCCAGGAGATGGAATAAGCCCTGAAATCCATTTTGGCGGGACTCATTTCCAGGCCCGTTGCTTGCGTATCCATGATAAATTGTAAACCGGGTGATTTAAGCCATTAAACAATCAAGAACCCCGGGGAACAGGCCCTGACAGGACCTTTAAAAGCGGAAGGGGTTCAAACTCTCGGAAAACCGCGTTCTACGCGATTGTCCATCATATAAGGTTTTCAGGGGTGAAACAAATGTTTTGCGGGAATCCCGCGATAAAGGCCCTTATTTTTTTGACCGTTGTCCTGATTTCAGGACCCGGGGTATCCGGGGAGCCGCCGGTTTATACGATTTGGGGTCCCGCTACGCCCTCTTCGGCCGGAAGCAGCCGGACATTCTCTCTCGCGGAGTTGGAAGCCCTGGGAACGGAGGAGGTGGGAAGCCCCTACTTCGACCGGGCGATGAATTACCGGGGGTCACGATTCCGCGTGATTTCCTTTTCCCGGCTGGTGGACCGATTCGACCCGGCCGGAACCGGTAACGCGGTCCTGCTGAATTGTTTCGACGATTATCAGGGAATCCTGACCGTGGCGGACATCCGCCGCTACCGCCTTCGCCTGGCGACACGGATCAAGCTGCGGCCCGGCTACAAAAAACCTGGCTGGTTGAATCCCCTCCTGGTCATTGTCCCCGAGGGAAGCCGGGCGCCCTTTCAGGAACGGTTCATGACGGCGAACATCCGGGAACTGAGGTTCGTGGATCTCGAGGAGTATTACGCCCCCCTGCGGAAAATCGGTACCTCCTCCCCTCAAGTGCGGGAAGGGATGGAAGCCTTTAAAAATAACTGCCTGTTCTGCCATTCCCTGAACGGGGTGGGTGGGAACAAAGGAATCCGGTTGCCCGGGACCTACGATTTTTCCCGGTCCGCCGCGTGGGAACGGTTCCAAAAGGATTTCGCCGCCTTCCACCATAAGGATCATCCGAACAAGCAGAACGTGGACCAGTTTGTTTCGGATGAAGAGTTGAGGGCCATCGTCCAATTTCTCGGGCGGCTCGCGGAAACCCGGTCCTCACCGCCGCACGATTGAGGACAAAGAAGGATCATTCAGCCGGGAATTATTGGCAAAACCCCAGGAAGCCCTGAAAATCATTTGAGTGTGCCGTCCCAACAACCTCCAACGATGATTGGGACAGCGTCTTATAAATATTTCGCAATTTTTTTTAATTGATTGATTTTTTTTGAAATGACTTTTCTGTCCATACTCTCCGTGGCGTCAATGCAATGCTCTATGTGATCCTCAACATATATTTGTTTAGCATTGGAAATAGCATTGGAAACGGCTTGAAGCTGTTGTGCCACCTCTAAACAGCCTTTCCCCTTTTCGATCATTTCAACCACCTTCTGTAAATGGCCTGAGGCTCTTTTAAGACGGTTGATTATTTCTGGATGTGTTTCATGTTTATTCATCTTGCAATATCCTATCCCGGGGGTTAGGATATTGCAAGGTTTTTAAATTGGGAATCAAAATGCTTCTATTTATTTCAAAAACAGTAATTGCTGCCCTTCTGATCAGTTTTTCCTCTTGGTTATCAGAAAAACAACCAAACCTTGCTGGTTTCATCGTAGCATTACCCATGGCAACTATCATCGTTCTCGTTTTTGCCCACACAGAACATCAAAATCCAGCAACGAGCATTGCCTTTGCCAAAAGCATTTTTGTTGGTGTTCCGATATCTTTATTATTTTTTGTTCCCTTTTTACTTGCCGAGAAATTAAACATATCTTTTTGGAGCTGCTATCTTGGAGGGATCGCCTTACTGGTTATTGGATTTTTCTTGCACAAAGCTATTTTGACCTTTCTTTAATTCCACTTTGGCCGGATTGTCATTATAACCGGACCGTGAAATCCGTGTGAGACCCTCGCTCCACCCCTCTCCAACGTGTGGGAGAGGGGGACAAAAGCGTCCTTCTCACCTGTGGGGAGGACCCGCAGGGTGACGGGCCGGGATGAGGAGCATCCCATGGGGCTTTTGGATTTTCCTTATACCACGATTCCTGGAGGGCGGGCTAAACCGCGGATTTATTTTCTTCCATGACCGACCGGATCGTCTCGAACAAGCTGATTTTGAAACTGTCCTTGCTTCGGGATTTGGGGAGGAAGGCGTCGGCTCCGCTGCGTTTGGCGTAATTTTTCGCCATGGTGTTGTCAATGGCGGTGACCATGATCACCTTGGTTTGGTGTCTGGTCTGCCGGTCGCGGTTCCGGATCGCCTTGATGATGGTGATCCCATCGACCTCCGGCATCATCCAGTCCACGAGGACCAGGTTGTAATTTTCATCGGTGATGGCGGTCAGGATGCCTTCGGCGTCATATATCGCCGTGGTGCTGTATCCGATCTGTTTCAGATAAATTCCCAGCAGATCCAGGAATTCCCGATCGTCATCGATCGCCAGTGCTTTCATTTATATTGGCCTCCGCTTTCCGGTTGAAGGGAACCCGCCCGTTTCTAAGTTCCACGTATTTTTCCTCAAATCGATCAGCATTTTGGGGCGGGGAAATCTGGTTCACGTGGTATGGCGGGAAAATGCAATATGCCTGCCGAGGATTTCCAGAACAAACCCTGGCTGGCAAGCCGGGACCGGAGTTTCCGTAACTATTTGAAAAATAATGGGTATATTCGCAGCTGCCGTAAAATTGCCGCCTGCAAAATCTTGCCCGTTCTTTCTTATCTGGGAAGGTGCTTGCCCTTCGTCCGGAATAGGGAACAATTCCCAAGAGGGTTTGTGTGGAATTTGTTTCTGATGTTTTGCTTTCCAAGCCTTCCCGGCCATGATATTTTTAAACCTTGGCTTTTTGAAACAGGAGAGGATTCCCGTTACTCGGGGCCTCTCGGGAAACAACCCTGAAAACGGATGGATCCCATTTTTTTATGAACCCAGGTTTGGAATTGAGGAAGCCGGAATGAGTTTGGCGGTGGTATTGAGTTTTGGTTTGGGAACGGCGGTGGAGCTTTATCTGCTGAATTGGATCAGTGGTTATATCAGCATTGTCAATACCATCAATCTTGTCATGCTGACATTTCTGGTGGGCGTTGTCGTCGGACGCAGTTGGGGAAAGGAATATTTCGAGAAAATGCAATGGCATTTGAAGTCGCGAACCCTTCCCCCGAACGATGTGTTGAACGGTTCGGTCTTGACCGTGGCCAGTATGCTGCTCATCACGCCCGGGCTGGTGACAGATATGATCGGACTGTTGATTTTGATCCCCATCACACGGGGTATTTTCAAGGAACTTGCCCTGCACCTGGTGAAGAAAAGGATATCCCGCGGGGAGTTGTATTTTTTCTTCAAAAATTAAGTCGGCGGCCCTTCCTTTCACATCCCCGGGTTTTTTTCCGATCATGATTTTTTCACCGCCTCCACGAAACCTTCGGGCCGAACTCCTCGATCTGGATGAAGCTCCCTACGAGGAAGTGAAAGACAGCCTGAACGACGTGCGCCGGGTCAATCGCTATTTGAGCGGGTACCGGGTTTTGCTCTTCCGTGCTGCGGAATTCCTGCGCAAGCGGCCGGAGGGTGGCGGTCCGTTGACAATCCTGGATGTGGCGACGGGTTCCGCCGACCAACCCATGGCCCTGGTCCGGCGGGCGCGCCAATTGGGAATCCCCGTCCGAATCGTGGCCATCGATATCAATTATAAAATGCTGCAATTCGCCACGGAATGCGCCCGCCGCTTTCCGGAGATTGATCTGGTCCAATGCGATATTCTGGCACTGCCATTTAAGGAAGGCAGTTTTGATCTGGTAGTCAATTCTCTTTCCCTGCATCATTTCAGCTGGGAAAACGCGGTCGCCATTCTCCGGAACATGTACCGGGTTTGCCGGCGGGGAATCATCGTGAACGACCTGCATCGCAGCCGCGTCGCCCATGCCTCCATATTTCTTTTGACTCGTCTGCTGACGAAAAACCGCCTGACCCGGTACGATGCCCCGGTATCGGTCATGAATGCCTTCACCCCGTCCGAGATTGGCCGGTTGGCCCGCGAAGCGGGTATCGAGGATTACGAGGTGCACCGGCACTTTCCTTACCGGATCGCCCTGGTCGGCAAAAAGTCCCATTCCATACAGGAGTGAGAATAGGTGCCGGTCCAAGTGGCTGTTGACGGCAATAAACCCTATAACGCCTTTCCATCTGCCGGCGCGAATAGCGTGACTTCATGATCTTGCCGGTGTTCATCCTTGTTTATCCATGGTTCCTCAACGGTGGAAAAAACTCGGGTGTGCAATGGAAACTGTGAACATGGAACGATACGATGTGATTGTCATAGGGGGCGGTCCCGCCGGGTGCGCATCCGCCCTGTTCCTGTCCCGGCGGGGTTACCGGGTTGTTTTGTTGGACCAGGCCCGGTTTCCCCGCGACAAGGTTTGCGGAGAATTTATCAGTCCGGCGGCGGATGCCATTTTCGAGGACCTGGGAATTTTGTCCTCCATCGAATCCCTGGCCCCCATCCGGTTGCGGGGGGTGTGCATTTCCTCTTATGAACGGGAGGAATTCATGGTGGACTATCCTCCCCTGCCCGGGAAACCCAATCCCGTGACCAGCCTGTCGTTATCCCGGTATGAGTTGGACCACCTATTGATTCGCAAGGTGCGGGAGGCGGGGATTCCCGTTCGGGAAGGCCACAAGGTGACCGATTTCATTTTGAAGGATGGGAAGGTCACGGGGGTTCGAGGCCGGGATGATAAGCGGGTTGCCTTTTCTCTCGGCGCCAGGGTGGTGGTGGATGCCGGGGGCCGAAACAGTATTTCCCTGCGCCGGTTCAAACTCCGGGGAAAGGGGCTCAATTCTCGCAAAATCGCGCTGGCGGCGCATTGGAAGGGAACGAATTTCCTGTCCAATTATTGTTACATGCATATCAGTTCTCCGGGTTATACGGGAATTTCGCGGACGGGCAAGGAGGAGGTTAACGTGGTTCTGGTGGTGGACCGGAATAGCCTGGAAGGGGAGAACCCGTCAGAATTTTATCAGCGGACGATACGTAAGAATCCGCTGCGCCGCGGGTTGCTTGGCGATGCCGCGATGGCGGAAAAGGTGAGGACGGTCGATTCGCTGTCTTATTCCGTCAAATTTCCGCGTTGTGGCGGATTGGTCCTCGCGGGTGATGCCCTGGGATTCATCGATCCTTTTACCGGGGAGGGGATTTATCTTTCCCTGAGAAGCGCGCAACTGGCGGCGCCGGTCATTGACGCCGCGTTCAGGAAGGGCGACTTCTCCAGCAGGCAGTTTTTGATTTTTGAAAAACGGCGCCGGCGGGAATTCAACAAAAAATTTCTGCTCAGTCAAATCCTTCAACGCCTGATTCATGATCCATTCTATTGCAATTGGGTGGTCAAGACCTTGGGGAAAAATCCGGATCTTGCACAGGAGCTGGTGGGGGTCATCGGCGATTACGTTCCCGTCACCCAAGTGGTATCCTTCAAATTTCTCATCCGTCTGCTCACCCAGGGCTGGGGGCTTAAATCCGGCGCGCCCGGCCTCAAGAAGGTGAAAGCGCCAACGCATCTGTAAGAAACGGGGCTCCCGCCAGGGGTTTTCCCTCGAAGGGAAAAATTGAGTGGGGTTTGAAAGGGCCGGGAGTCTTCGACGGTGGAAATCATCCCAGACGCCGCGAGGATAGGGATGTGTGGGTTCGGGCGGGAGAGTGCGGGGTGCACTCATACCGCGACCGATCTCGGCAATGATCGGCGGGTCGAAATTTTTAACCGGAAAGGAAGAAAATTTAATTCAATTCCGACTGGTATTCGTGGAGGATTTCCACCAGCCGGTCCTTAGTTTTTAATTTTTGCTTCTGGTTCTTTTTTTTCTCGATCTCCTGATCCGTCGTGAGGAATTTCAATTTGTTGAGTTCCTCGACCTTGTGCTTGAGTTGGGTATGTTCATCAAAAAGTTTTTTGAATTCCACATTTTCATTCTTGATTTTTTCCAGCAATTCCGGATTGATGTCCATTTTGCCTGTCCCCCTTTCTTAAGTACTTTTTGAAAAATTAAGTTCGGCTTCCGACTTTCGCACGTAGGTGATCCGCAAGTCATCCAGGTCAACCTCTGCTCCGTCATCGAAACGAGGGTGCGCCAGAAGCGCGGCGGCGGCGGCGATCGACATCCTTGGGGGTGGATGAACAAACCGCGGCCCCAGTCGAGCCGAAAAAAAACCGCCGTAAGGGTCCAACCCGCTTCCCAAAAATACCGTGGGTCCGGAAATCCGTCCGCACAATTCCTCCGGGGCAATGGCGCAATCGGGCGAAATGCGATCGAGACGATTTTCTTCGTATTTAAAGAACGCGGTATATATTTCCTTTTTCCGGGCATCCAGGATCGGGCAAATGGGATGCGGGGTGGGTTCCGCGCAGGCGGAAATTGCTTCCAGGGTGTCGATTCCCCGGAAGGGTTTGCCGGTATGAAGGACGAACCCTTTCACTAGGCTCACGCCCACCCGAAGCCCCGTGAATGAACCGGGTCCTGTGGTGACGCTGAATCCATCGACATCACTCCATTCCCAATGGGCGTCCGCCAACACCTGGTCCACCAAAGCCAACAAACGGTTGGAATAGGTGGACGATTTTTCCAACGAGGCCTGGGAAACAATATTTTGGTTTTCGATAAGAGCGACGCTGCCCTGTGGAGTGGAGGAATCAATTCCCAGGATTTTCATAATGCCATGAATGGTTGGGAACAAAATTGGGCAAGGGATTCAAAATTTCCAGATTCCTTTTCTGTTCTGAATGTCATTTAAAAATTATGGGATTCAGTTAAAAAAGTCAATTAAAAACCCGTGAGGAATCGCTGAAATATTATGGCGGCGCCTTGCCGGGGTCTCCCCTATTTTATTTCCTGGATTCAAAGGTCCTGTTCCCCGGGTTCCCGGGATTCTTCTTCATTCTTTTTCCGACGTATTTTTCCCTGTAGAGGTAATTCTAGTAGGGGGGAGCGACCCCGATATTTACAGAATACCTTGAAAACTTATGAAAAACCACAAAATGCAAATCGGAGGTTCTTGGAATACTTATTGATTTTATTGAACTTATTTTCTTGACAAAAAATCATCTTGGCTTTATTTTGTAATGCACGGTAAATCTTTACCGTGTGGTTGGAGGAGGCATTGAATGGGATCCATAAAAGGAAGAGAAAAGTTTTAATTTTCGGAAAGGGCCATCCTATGTTTTTCGAAGTAAAAGTTTTCGACGCCGATGGAGAATTGAAAAGAGTGATCACTCCCAGGAAATTGAGTAAGAGATTTTGGAAAAAGGAAAACAATAATTATCAGGACTATACGGATTACGACACAGGAACCGACGATTGGAATTCCCGGAATTCCTTAGAGAAAGTCCGGTATTCAACAAGAGTTTCTATGGATTGATGTCCCCTGGAATTTAAATGGGCAAAATGAATCGGGCGAACCCCTGAATGATCTTTAAAATCCGGCAGGGGAGGTGTTTCTGCCCCCCGGTTCATTTTGCCGGGGTGGTTCTCGATTCGCCCGGAACCATTGATTGGGTTGAGTTTAAATATCATCCCTAATTTTATATCCCCAAGAGAGATTTTAATGCGATACTGGGGGAGGAAACCTCCGGTTCATCAGCGAGGTTTTGCATCCCTCAGGAGTGTATCATGTATGTAACCACCGAGGACGATCTGGCGGTCCTTTGTGAAAAATTGAAAAATTGCGATGTTCTGGCCCTGGACACGGAATTTGTCCGGGAAAGAACTTATTTTCACCGCCTGGGCCTCATTCAGGTGGCCTGCAACTCAATTTGCGCCCTCGTTGATCCCGTTCTTTTACCCAACCTTGATCCTTTTCTGGATCGGATCACCGACCCCAAGGTGCTCAAAGTTTTTCATGCCGGGAAGCAGGATCTTGAAATTTTGTTCCGGCTGTCCGGAAAGGTCATCCAACCTGTTTTTGATACGCAGGTGGCGGCGTCCCTGGTGGGTTGGGGGTCGCAGATTTCTTTCGCGAAAATCGTCCAGAAGGTCACGGGAAAAAAAATCCATAAAACGGAAACCTATACCGATTGGTGCCGAAGACCGCTCAGCCAGAGGCAGATGGATTATGCAAGGGACGACGCGCGGTACCTGATCCCCGTTTATGAAAAACTCCTCAAGGTGCTGACCAAGCTCGATCGGTTCGATTGGCTTCAGGGCGAGTTGAAGAGTTTGGAGGATCCCGCGAACTATGAACTTCCGGACCCTCATCAACAGTTCTTGAGAATAAAAAACATACGCAACTTGAAACCCGGCAACCTCGCGGTGTTGAGTGAATTGGCCGCCTGGCGGGAAGAGGAGGCCATAAAAAGGGATTGCCTGCCCAAGGCGGTGGTCCGCGATGAACCTTTATTGGAGATCGCGCGTGTCCTGCCCAAAGACCCGAAGGAGTTGGGGGTCATTCGTGGGTTTCATCGTAAGGAGATTGTAAAAAGCGGTCCCGCCATCATGAAGGCCATCCAGGTAGGATTGGCCCTCCCGGAGGACCAGTGTCCGCAATTACCGGAGTCCGACGGCTACGCCACCCGCCGGGGCGTGGAAGAACTCCTCGCGGCGTTCGTCCAGCTCCGCGCCGAGGAAATGCGGATCGAGCCCAGCATCCTGGCTCACCGGAAACACATCCATGGTTTCGTCAAATGGCACGAACAGAATAAAAACCTGGAGGAACATTTCCTGTTCCAGGGGTGGAGAAAAGAAGGAATTGGATTGCTGCTGAATTCGATTCTGGATGGGGAAAAGGGGCTGACGATTGGTAAAGACGGCCGGGTGCGGCTGGTTCCCGCAAAATCCGCTTGATCTTTTTTTGAACTCTTTACTGCCCTCGCGGCCAGGTTCTGTCCTCAAGGCTGTCGGGCCGCCGCCAGCCATTTTTTGAATGCTTCCTTTCTTCTCAAGGCCTCCAGGTCCGGGTCCTTCTCGATTTCCCGGAAATTTTTGTATCCAAATTGTACCGCCTTCTTCAACGAATCCAGGCTGGGACCGGTCTTTCCCGTCAGGGAGTAATAACATGCCAGGTTGTAGTGCAGGAACGGATTGGCCGCGTTGATGGTTTCCAGGGATTTCAGGGTGGCGTAGGCCTTTTCGTAGTTTCCCGTCCGCAGGTAGGTGGTGCTGAGGTTGACGTAAGTTTCCTGGAATTTGCTGTTGTGCCTGAGCGCCATCCGGTAATTTTTGATCGCCTCCTGCCATTTTTCTTTCCGCAGTGCCTTGTTTCCCTCGTTGAAATGAAAAATTCCCATCCTCCTGTTTTTTTCCGGATCCGAGTGGGCGTCCCCCTCGTTCAAATGAAAGAGAGGCTCCTCGGTCGAGGATTCCGATCGTTCCGGCGGCCTTTTGGAAGAGCCGAATTGCAAATGATCTCCCGTGACGATCAACAGGGCGGAGAGGACCAGCAGGACCAACCAATATTTTTTTAGGGCACCGGGAATCTTCATGGGCAATGGGCTGGGGGCCGGGCGTTTTCCAAAATTCTTTGGAGTTCGTTGACCGACCCCAAAGGCAAGAGGTGTTCGATTTCGGCGCCGTGGGAACAAAGGTTGTAGATTTTGGATTGCGGGTGAATGCAGGCGATTTGTTCCAGGGTGCGTTTATAACTGTACATCGACTGGTCGGTGAGAACCTGGGTTCCGAAGGTTCCCTCCACCCCGATCTGTTTTTTCAGCCGGGCTTTTTCGAGGTGGGCCTTGCCGAGGGTTTTCCCATGCTGCACCCCGTCGAGGAGAAGCCGGTTGTTGTCTGAATGGCTGGAATAGTTCCGTTGGCCTGTATAGGCGCAATCCTGCCCGGCCAGAATGATGGGATTGCATCCCAGCTGGATGAGGCAATCGAGTCCCAGGCAGGCGACGGATCCGCCGGAAGCGGTCGTCCCTTTTTCACGGGCCTGGGAAAGAGGGGCCGGGCCGGGGGAAGGTGATTCCTTAAAAACGACGAACTTTTCTCCCCGGTAACAGTGCAGGATTTTCGTGTTCGCCGTGGGGGTGAAGATCAATTTGGCGGGGACATCGAGGTTGCCGATGAAATAACGGAAACTTTCCTCCTGCGGATCCAGGGAGAAAATGTATTGCGGAACGAGCCCTTCACGGGTCAGGATGGGCAGCGCCGTGTCGACGCAGCCCACCAGGGCGTACTTGGCGATGCGCCGCAAATGCGGGAGGACATCGTCCAGGGAAGGGCCGGCGCTGACCAGTACGCCGGGTTGGGACCGGTGAATGCCTTTCAGGGAATTGATGCCCGGACTTTTGGCGGCGATTTCCCGGTTGAACGCCAAGTTGAGCTCCTCCAAATCCCCCAAGACCGCGGGAAACCTGCGTTCCATCAACAATATTTCCAGGGCGTTGGCCAAGGACGGAAATTCAGGGGGAAGGCATTGAAACGACGGGCTGTGAAACAGGACTTCAAGGGGCGAATCCGGGGCATCTGTCAAGCGCTCCATGTACCGGGAAATTTCCCGGGAGACTTGCATTTCGTCCCGCCCGAAGATCAGGTGAAACCGGGAGTGGCCCAGGATCGCGGTTTGATCTTTCAGGATCATCGCCGCCGACAACAGGTCTGGATTCAATTCGATGACGAGAAGAAAACCATCGGGACCCAGGCGGTCGAGGATGGGTCCCACATGGTAGCCGAGTCCAAACCCGTAAAGACAGATCCGGCTTCCGGGCCGGACCTTTTTCGCGAAACCGCGGCCTTCCTTGACCGGGTCGTAAGCGCTGTGGATCAGGATCCGATTATACTGAAGGGTCACGTCGCCCGAGCGTGCGGTCCGGACGGTGAGGTGATCGGACAGCGTCGAAGCGAGGTCTCCCGCGACGGGGGTGCGGGATTGGAATGCACGTATGTTTTTTTCGAACAACTGGTTCATGGGCATTTTTTTTAAGCGGCCTTCCCTGGCATCATAGCATCATCTTATTCTGATCTTGCATTTAGATCGGAAATGTTTTAATAATCATTAGCGACAACCTGCCAACCGCTCCGCGCCTTGAGATATCCATGCCCATCTCCTCGTTAGAAAAAAAAACCACCCGAATTCGTATCCTGCCCGAGGAATTGGCGAACCAGATTGCCGCCGGCGAGGTGGTGGAGCGTCCAGCTTCCGTGGTGAAGGAGTTGGTCGAAAACTCCATCGATGCTCGGTCCACCCGGATCCTGATCGATATCGAATCCGGCGGTAAAGGGATGGTCCGGGTGACCGACAACGGGGTGGGGATGCCCAGGGAGGATGCCGAAAAGGCGTTTGCCCGGCATGCCACCAGTAAAATCACCAGTTCCGGAGACCTGGAAGTCATCCGTACGTTGGGGTTCCGGGGCGAGGCCTTGCCGAGTATTGCCTCCGTGGCCAGGGTCCGGCTCATGACCGCCAGTGATGAAAACCAGGGGGGAACCCAGGTGGCCGTGGAAGGAGGGGGGGCTCCGTCGGTTAAGGATTGTTCCCGGCCGCGAGGAACCACCGTCGAGGTGGCCCAGATTTTTTTCAATACCCCGGCGAGAAAAAAGTTTTTGAAAGGGGATACCACCGAGTTTTCGCACATCACCCAGGTGGTCACCCAGCAGGCCCTGGCCAATCCGCGAATCCATTTCACCTTGACCCACAACGGGCGGGAGATCATCAATACCCTGCCCACCGAACAGCTTTTGTACCGGATCGCGGAACTCTTCGGGGCCGAGTTGGCGAAGGAACTGGTTCCCGTCCATATGGAAAATGAGGATTATCATTTGGAAGGCTACCTTTCCAGTCCCGTTTTTACCCGCTCCAGCCGCTCCGCCCAATATTGTTTTATCAACCATCGATTCATCCGGGACCGGGTCATCCTGCATGCGACCCAGCAGGGATACAGCCATTTGCTGCCCCGTGGCAAGCATCCGGTGATATTTCTTTTCCTGTCGATGGATCCCAAATTATTCGACGTCAACGTGCATCCCAGCAAGGCGGAGGTGCGATTCGCCTTTCAGCAGGAAGTCCACCGGCTGGTGAGCGCCGGGGTTCGAAAGGCGTTGAGCGGCGACGGCGGCGCCCCGGAAGTCCAGTTGGAAACCGTTCCGGGGGGCGCAGACATCCCCATTTCTCCAGCGCCTTCTCCATCGCAAAAGGTTCCGGAAAGCCCCAAGGGGACCCGGGACGATTCCTGTCAGGCCCCCGGGACATATTCTCCCGAACAGCGCCACCGACTTGCAAACGCGTTGGAAAGGATGTACCAGTCGCACACTGGGGCTTCTTCTTCCAGAGAGGTGCATCTGGAACAGCGGCCATTAATCTTTGACCATAAACCCATCCCCGTTTCTAACCTGATTTATTCCGAGTTTGAGCCCTTGGGGCAGGTGGACCGGTCCTTTATCATTTTGCAGGGGAAACGAGGAATCCTGCTGGTGGACCAACACGTCGCGCACGAACGGATTCTGTACGAGCGATTTCGCAACGCCGCCAAAAACAGGAAAATTGAAATTCAGAAACTTTTGTTCCCTCAGTCCGTGGAACTGACTCCCGCCGAGGCCGAACTGTTGACCCCCCAATTGGAAAAACTCAAGGAACTGGGACTGGAACTCGAACCCTTCGGTCCGAGCGAATTCCTGTTGCGGTCCGTTCCGGCGATTCTTAAGAACAACGACCACGCGCGGATTGTGAAGGAAATCGTGGAGTTGCTGCCGCGTCAGGAAGACCCGGCGGTCTTGCGGGAAAGGTACGAGGATATTCTTATCATGATGTCTTGCCGGAATGCCATCAAGGTCAACCATTCCCTGGACATGGATCAGATCCGCAAGCTGATTTTCGACCTGGAGCAGACCGAGATGCCCTTCACCTGCCCGCACGGACGCCCCATCGCACTGTTTTTCGATATAGAGGATATCCTGAAAAAATTTCTCCGGAAATGAGAGGTAGACACGGCGGGTTCGAAAACCAGTGGCGGGAAATGCCGGACCCCGTTTAATCCGTAGGCACGAAAAGGGAGAAAGAGGCGAGGGGGCGACGGCCCCGCGAGAATCTGGAATCCCAGGAAATCACCCTTTGAGGGTGATTTTCTTTATGGACCGGGCCACCTTTTTCAGCCGGGCCGCGTTTTTGGCCTTGGTGACCTTTTTGGCGACCTTTTTTTTGCGTCCGGGTTTGACGGAGGCCGGCCGGGTATTATTCAACATCCATTCGATTTCCAGGAGGAATTTTTCACGGCTCGGACGGTCCATTTTCCTGAATAAGGTGAGTAGCTTTTTTTCATTTTTACTGGAACTGATCAGGAAATCCTGTTTCACTCCCTTAAACACCAGCCGGCCTTCATCCATACTTCCCCCGATGACTTCAAGTTTCTTGGAGGCCGCCGGGAGCGTCGAGATATCCGGAATTTTCAGATCCGCTTCATCCACCTGGGTGGTCAACAGACGATCCAGGGAAATATTTCCCAGCTTGGCCAGCTTGACCAGCAGTGAAATGGGAGCGTCTCTTTCGCCGGCTTCGTACCGGACATAAGTACGGAACCCGATATCCAGCACCTGGGCCAGGGCCATTTGGGTGCAGCTAAGATTTTTTCGTATGGTTTTTAAATTTTCCGACAAGATGGTCATTTAAATCCAACCCTTTCCCTTTTTGAAAATGAAAAGGATCCGGTAGCGAATCCTTTTCTAGGCGAGTTCAATGCCGTTCTTTTTTAAAAATTTATATGCCTCCTCGATCCAATACCGTTCCTTTTCCAATTTGTATTCCGGCAAATCCTTGGAGGAGCCGATCAGGGTCTTCATTTGCGCGATCGCTTCCTGTTTTTTGCCTCTCTTGTCGAGCAACCGGGCGTAGTGATAATAGGCCTTGAAGAAGGAGAAGGAATCGATGACTTCCCGGTACATGGCCAGCGCCTTATCCTCCATTCCCCCCAGGCGGTAACATTCCGCCAACCCGAAAATGGCGTTTCCGTAATCGTATTTTTTATCGATCCGGATCAGTTCCTCAAGCACCTCCGCCGCCTCGGTGTGCCGGCCCAAGCCGTACAGACTTTTGGCCAGCCCATAACGGGCTTCATTCATTTCCGGGTCTTTTTTGATCGCTTCCTGAAACTGCGGCACCGCAAGCTGGAATTTCTTTTGATCGAGATACGCATGCCCCAGTTTTTCGTAATGATAGGCTTTATGGAATTTGTTGATCAACTCCTTGAGCTGCAGGGTTTCCTCAGTTTCTATTTCCTTGGGCGGGGAAAGGTTAGGGAAGATTTTGAGTCCCTTGTTTCCCTTGGATTTCACAGCGAAATAATACACCACCGCGCCGATGGGAAATAAAACCACCATGATAACGATCCATACAAAGTGTTCCTTGCGCTGGATGCAGTCCAGGCACATCCAGACCATGAACACCAGAGCGATCGTTATGAATATATCCATCAAGTTGAAAACTTATTCACTGAGAGTTCTTATGACAGCACCCCGTCTCATCCAGACGTTCCGGCAGGAAGCGGCATGGCCGGGTTTGAGGCCGCCGGGATTCAATTTTCGACTACCCGGTTCCGGGTGTCGAGAAGAACCACCCGGGGCACGAATTTATCCGTTTCGGCATCCATGATACCATAAGCCGCGATTATGATGCGATCATTTAAATGCGCCAAACGGGCGGCAGCGCCGTTGACCGAGATGACCCCGCTGCCTCTGGAGCCGGGGATGACATAAGTGATAAACCGGCCGCCAGTGTTGATATTGTAAATATGGACCTGCTCGTAGGGGACGATGCCCACCCGGTCCATGAGGTCCTCGTCGATTTCGATGCTTCCCTCATAGTCGATCTCGGTGGCGGTTACCCTGGCCCGGTGGAGCTTGGATTTTAACATGATTCGCTGCATTCCGGTCTCCTCACAATACAGTTATCGATCAATCGGGTTTTGCCGATCCTGACCGCGAGGGCGATCAGGGATTTTTCCTGGATTTCATCTTGTTCGACAAAACTTTCCGGATCGCAAACGGAGATGTAATCCACATCCGCCCCATTATGATTTTCAATCATTTCACGAATTTCCTCCCGAATCTTCCGTGCCGAATTCTCGCCCTCCCGAACACGTTGTTTCGCCGTCCGCAGGGCGCGGGAAAGGATGAGGGCCGAGGGCCTTTCTTTTTTGGAAAGGTAGAGGTTGCGGGAACTCAGGGCCAGTCCGTCCTCTTCCCGCACCAGGGGCAGGCGGCCGATGCGGACGTCCAGGTTCAGGTCGCGGACGAGGGTTTCCACCACCGCCAGTTGCTGCCAGTCCTTTTCCCCGAAAAAAGCGGTGTGCGGTCGAACGATATTGAACAATTTCAACACCACCGTCGCCACCCCCTTGAAAAAACCCGGACGGCTCCGGCCGCAGAGATGCCGGGTGATCTCCTCGACCTCCACATAGGTTTGGTATCCTGGGGGATACAGGGTTTCCCGGCCGGGCAGGAACAAAACATCCACTCCCGACGATCGCAACTGACCCTGGTCGCCCGCAAGGTCCACCGGATACGTGTCGAGGTCTTCATGGGGTCCGAATTGCAGGGGATTGATGAAAATGCTGACCACGGTGAAATCGCAAGTGGAGAGCGATTTTTGGACCAGGCTCATGTGTCCCGCGTGCAGCCGGCCCATGGTCGGCACAAGGCCGATGCTTTTCCCGGCAGCGCGGACTTCGCCGGAACGTTGTTTCATTTCAGGTATGCCAGTGATGATTTGCATGGGATTCAGCCGGTCATCCAGCGTTTTTGCCGTCCACCTTTTTCAGGGATCCCCGTTTCAGGTGGTAGGAGTGTTCTTCACCGGGAAAGAGGCCGGAACGCACTTCTTCAACATAGTTACCAACAGCGGATTTGATCTGATCGCCCAGTTCCGCGTAACGTTTGACGAATTTGGGGCAGAAATCCGGGTTCAGCCCCAAAAGATCGTGGATCACGAGGATCTGTCCGTCACAATGGGGACCGGCGCCGATGCCGATCGTGGGCACTTTCAGGCTTTCGGTGATCTCGCGGGCGAGTTCGGTGGGAATTCCTTCCAGGACGATGGAAAACACACCGGATTGTTGTAATTCCGTGGCGTCTCGCTTGATTTGGCGGGCATCGAGGTAGTTTTTCCCCTGCACCCGATAACCGCCGAACTGGTGAACGGATTGGGGCGTGAGCCCGATATGCCCCATCACGGGAATCCCCGCGCGGACGATGGCTTCCACCCTGGAGGCCATGCGGACGCCCCCTTCCAGTTTTACCGCCGCCGCACCGCCTTCCTGGAGGAACCGGCCCGCGTTGGCAACCGCCTGTTCGTCAGACACCTGGTAAGACATGAAAGGCATGTCCCCCACCAGCAGGCTGCGATGGATTCCCCTCCTCACAGCGCGGGTATGGGCGATCATTTCCTCCAACGTTACCCGCAGGGTATTTTCGTATCCCAGCGACATCATGCCCAGGGAATCGCCTACAAGAATGATGTCGATATCGGCCGCGTCGAGGAGCCTCGCGAAACTGTAATCGTAGGCCGTCAATGCGGTGATTTTGCTTTTGCTGTTTTTTTTCCCCAGAATCGAGGGGATGGTGACCGGTAAAGTGTCCGAGGGTTTCATTTCCTATGCATTGGGAAAAGCTGGAACCCGGAAGGAGGAACTGCCCACGGCGGGAGAAAGGGGGATGCGCCCCAAAAAAAAGCCGCCGGCAGGGGGAGGCGGGCGCAAGGTGTTTCTGACTGAGTGACTCGAACACAAACCCTCTGATTTGGGGCCTCGCGTGAGGTCCCCTTCCTGGCTGCGTTCTGCTCTGTTAAGTGATGCTGTCCCCGTCCCGGTCCTGTCAGGATCCAAGCGGATTATAATATTCTCGTCCTATTCTATGACTGTTGATCTTTTTTATCAACTCCTCGAAGTCACATTTTTTCTCGACGAAATCGATTTCATTGGTATTGATGACCAGAAGCGGCGTCTCAGAATAATAAAAGAAAAAATTGTTAAAGGCCTTGTTGACCGCGTCAAGATATTCAAAGTTGATGAAAGCTTCATAATCCCGGTTCCGCTTTTCCACCCGTGCCTGGAGCACCCGGGTATCCGCCTGAAGGAATATGACCAGATCGGGTTTGGGGATTCGACCCTCGATCAGGTTATAGATTTGCTGGTAGAGCCGCTGTTCATGGCCTTGCAGGTTCAGGTTGGAGAATACCATGTCCCGTTGGAAGAGATAATCTATGATCACGACGGAATTGAAAAGATCCCTTTGGGCGAGGCTCATGTATTGGTTGTATCGGCTTAATAAAAAAAAAATCTGGGTTTGGAAGGCGAAGGAATCCCGGTCCTGGTAAAATTTTTCAATGAAGGGGTTCGCCTCGTCTTTTTCAAGAACCAGGCGGGCGTCGTACTGCTTTCCCAGGAGATTCGCCAGCGAGGTTTTTCCCGCTCCAATGGCGCCCTCCACGGCAATGAATCTGGGTTCGATCATGGGGTGGGTCATGGTTGCAAGAGTTTCCGCCGGTCCCTGTCCGCGGAAAAGCCGTGCCGGTCCGGTTTGAGGGTTCCGTAAAAAAAAAGCCGGTAAAGGCGGTCAATCGTTATTTGGATTCTTGAGGATTTCTTTGATGGTTGTTTTCAGTTCCCGGAGGTCGGCGGATTTAACCACATACGCGTCGGAGGCCCATACCCGAAAATCCTGCTTGAAACGGCCATAGGCCGAACACAAAATCACGGGAATTTCTCTTTTTTCTTCCTTCAATTTCCTCATGAACTCGATGCCGTCCATCCCGGGCATTTTGATATCCAGGGTGATGATATCCGGTTTGCTCTGATTGATTTTATCCATGGCGTCTTCGGCCGTCGAGGCCAGGGTGACTTGGTAACCCTCGTCTTCCAGTTCTTCCTTATAAAGAAGCCGAATATTTTCTTCATCGTCTATCACCAGCACTTTTTTCATGGTCCTCTCCCCGCGGATTAAAAAGGGTGACTCCACGATCCTCGTCCTTTTTCGTAATACCCAGGTTACTGGAAAGACTTAAGGATGTTTCTCCAGAGGCAGGACTTCTAATTTTTATAATAATCGGGAATATTTTGCAACGGTAAATGGATATAGACCGTCACTCCATGGCCGATATGGTTTTCGACGCGAATGGTGCCGCCATGGTTTTCAATGATTTTGCGGCAGATGGATAATCCCAGCCCGGTGCCGGAGGATTTCGTGGTGAAAAACGGATTGAAAATGTTCGCGAAAATTTCCTGGGGAATGCCTCCTCCGGTATCTTCCAGGCAAACGGTGACCACATTTTGACCGCCCACGTATTCCTCGTTGGAGCTTTTCACCGTGATGTCTCCTCCCAGGGTCATCGATTCCATGGCGTTATAAAAGAGGTTGATCAAAACCTGCTTCACCTTGGGTTGGTCGAGAAACAGGGGCGCGACGTCGTCCGCCAATTCACGGTGCAGGTGGATGCTTTTTCCGTAAAAGCCGGATTTGAAAAGGGAAATGACCTCTTCAAGAATATCATTGATGTTGCATTCCTCGCGCTCCAGGGTTCCGGCCTTGGAATAAAACAGAATGTTCTTCAAAAGCTTCTCCATGCGGTCCACCTCCGCGGTAATGATGTTGGAGTAATGCGCCACATCTTTCAGTCCGCTCTCGGTGCCGGATGCCGTGGAAATATTTTTGATCTTGTTCTGCAGCCTCCGGGCAAACCCGCCAATGGAGACCAGTGGATTTTTGATTTCGTGCGCCACTTCCGCCGATATTTCCCCTAGCGCCGCCAGTTTTTCCGACTGGACCAACTGCTCCTTGGTGGTGAGCAGTTCCCGGTTGGTGTCCAGCAGTTTGGTAAACAGCCGGGAATTTTCGATCACCCAACTCGCATGGGTGGCGAACCGCGTCAACAGACGTAACTGTTCCTCGGTGATGGGTTTGCGGTTGTACCGGTTATCCACCAGAATGACCCCAAGAACCTCCTTGTGGGCGATCAGGGGAACGGTTGCGAAGGCGTTGACGCCTATGGCCTCGATAAAGGCATTGTCCACGAGGGGATGGTGTTTTGCGTCGATCACGTTGAACGATTTCTTTTGAATCACCGTTTCGACCAAAACGTTCTTCCCGGGTTGAAGGGGAAAACTCAAGCCGCGCACGAATTGGTTGAAGGCTGAATTCTTGTATTCGTCCTTGTCCGATTCCTGAATCACCCACTGGAGAATATTTTTTTTCTTGCGGCCCCATTCGGCCCAGATGCGGAACGCATCTTCCGGGGAATTCGGGCCCAGACCCAGGGTCCCCCGCAGGGTTTGCGTTTTCTCGTTAATGATGAATACCATGGCGCGGTTGAATCCCCCCGCCTCGCCCATGGTGATGCCGCTCAGGATGATCCAAAGTCCATGCTCCAGTTTGAGGGTGGTCTGGACCGCCATGCTGATGTCATAAAGGATCGTTTGTTCCTTCAAAAGCATCTGGCTTTTGCTGTACAACATGGCGTTGCGGATGCAGCCGGACACCTGGTTGGAAATGGTCTCCATGATCGAGATCTCGGAGGGATTGAATTCTCTCCGCTCGAGGGTGTGAACATTGATCACCCCGATGCAAAGATCGTTGATGATGAGGGGAACCGACAACATGGATTTGAATTTTTCCTCCTCGATTTCGGGAAAATAAACAAATCGGGGATCTTCCGGGGCATCGCTCAGGGCCAGGGTGGTTTTGTTTTGGGCCACCCATCCCGTGACCCCCTTGCCGATTTCCAGTTTTATGGTGGTGGAGGTTTCGGGGGGCAGGCCGCTAGCGGCTTTCATGTGAAAATATTTTCCTTTTTCATCGGTCAGGAAAATTCCACAGGCGTCGATGGACATTTTATTCTTGACCACCTGGATGATCCGGTCCAGCGTCTCCTCCAAATCCAGCGTGGAATTAGCGATGCGCGTGACTTCCTGGAGAATTTCCAATCCCAGTTGGTTCTCTAACACGAAGGATCACCTCTCAAGACTTTGAAATACAAACGGGTGTATTTCCCGGCGGCACGGTCCCAACTGTAATCCGCCTCCATTCCATTCAACATCAGGCGGTGCCAGCAGGGTTTGTTTTTATAAATAAATAATGCCTTTTGCACCGTTTTAAGTAAATGGTTAATTTCGAAATGTTTGAATTTAAAACCGGTCCCCTTTCGGGTCGTGTGATTGAAGGTTTTGATCGAGTCGTGCAATCCACCCACCGCCCGTACCACCGGAGCGGTCCCATATTTCAAGGCATACATCTGGGTGAGACCGCAAGGTTCGTACTGTGAGGGCATCAGGAGGATATCGCTGCCCGCTAGAATCTGGTGGGCCAGGGGTTCATCGAACCCGATGACCGTGGCGCATTGGCCGGGAAAACGTTTGCTCATATCCAGGAAAAAATGCTCGTATAAGGAATCCCCTGAACCCAGGATTATGAATGCCGCGCCCGCGCCGAGAAGGGGTTCCATGGCCCCCATGAGCAGATCGATCCCCTTTTGACTCGACAGGCGCGTGATCATGGACAAGATCGGTGATTTCCCGTTGTCCGGCAAGGAGAACCGCCGGACCAGACTTTTTTTGCATGCCCGTTTCCCTTTCAAATTCTCCAGGCCATAATTCTTTTCGATCCAAGGGTCCACCTCCGGATTCCATTCCTTGTAATCGACGCCGTTCAGTATCCCGTATAGGCGATCCGACCGGTACCGTAAAACCCCGTCCATTCCAAATCCAAACTTTGGAGTTTGAATTTCCCGGCTGTAGGTCCGGCTGACGGTGGTCAGGAGGTCCGCGTACATCAACCCGGACTTCAGAAAGCTGAACCGATCGAAAAATTCCACTCCATCGGGGGTGAAAAGTTTGTCGGGCAGCCCCGCGTCCTTCAGGGCGGAGGGGGGAAAATTCCCCTGGTATCCCAGGTTGTGGATCGAAAAAACGGTGCGGGTGGACTCGAACCACCGGTCCTTGGAATAAAGCGTTTTCAGATAAATCGGGACCAATCCGGTCTGCCAGTCATTGCAATGCAGGATGTCCGGATGGAACCCGAGGGCTTTGCAGGTTTCCAGGATCGCCCGGCAAAAGAAGATGAATCGGCGGGCGTTGTCCGGATAATCGCCTTTCCGGTCCCCATAAAGATGGTCACGGTCATAATAGGTGTCGTTTCCGACAAGATAGAGAGGAACCTTGTCCCGTAGTTTGCCCTGAAACAAAAAGCCCGTTTGCCGGCGTCCGGCGACGGGGATGCGGATGTCCGCTCCCGTGGGATGAAAACTCAAGCGTGATTCCGCGACGCATTTATATTTGGGCATGATGACCCGGACATCGTGTCCCCTGTCATGCAAGGCCAGGGGAAGCGATCCGGAAATGTCGCCAAGGCCGCCGGTTTTGGCATAGGGGAAAACCTCCGGCGAGGCGAAGAGAATCTTGAGTTTTCGAGCCATTCTTCAGAGCCGGGTTATATCTTGGTGTTTCGGAGGGTCTCCGCGGCGATTTCCGGCAGAGTGGGGTTGATGTAAAATCCCGTCCCCTGTTCGAATCCTGCCAGTTTGGTCAATTTGGGCATGATTTCAAGGTGCCAGTGATACTGCTTGTCGTGATCCCCGTTGACGGGTGAGGTGTGCAGCACGATATTATAGGGCGGTTCCCCCAGGGCAATCCGCATACGAATCAGCGACTCTTTCAACAGGCTCGCCAGTTGGGAAAAATCCTCCGCCTGACAGTCCTCGAAACGGGCCGAGTGAAATTGTGGCAGGATCCACATTTCGAAGGGAAATCTCGGCGCGTAGGGACACAGGGTGATAAACCGGCCGTTCTGGATGACTATGCGGCGTCCGTCTCCCTTTTCCTGAGCGATCAGGTCGCAAAAAATACACCGTTCCTTGTATTCGAAATGCCTCCGCGCGCCGGTGATTTCATCGCGGACGAGCTGAGGGATAATGGGAAGCGCGATCAATTGGCTGTGGGTGTGCTCCAGGGTCGCGCCCGCCGCCTCCCCCTGGTTTTTGAAGATCAGAATGTACCGGAACCGCGAATCCTTTTTCAGGTCCTCCATTCTTAACTTGAACGCCCAAAGGCAATCTTCCAGAGCCCGGTCCGAAAGCAGGTCTAGCTCCGCTTCATGGTCCGGCGATTCGATAATGACCTCATGGGCTCCGACCCCGTTCATTTTGTCGTACATGCCTTCCCCCACCCGCCCCATCTCTCCCTCCACCTTCAGGGCGGGAAACTTGTTGGGCACCACGCGCAACGTCCACCCCGGGGAATTCGGAGAGGAATCGTCCGGACGAAACGCCATAATTTCCGCGGGGGTGTTTTTCTCATTTCCCTGACAAAACGGGCAAAGACCCCGGTGAACCTTTTTTCCGGATTTGGGGAAATCCTGGGGCCGTTCCGCGCGCTCGGTGGAGATGATGACCCAGCGATTAACAATCGGGTCTTTTCTGAGTTCGGGCATGGAAGTCCGTTTTCCGCGGGCGCCTTGGATGCGGCAATGGGGTGGTTAATGAAAAATTCGTCTCAATACTAAGCAAAGGCCGGAGGATTGTCAAACCGGCTCTGGTTCCGGCCTGGCACCTCTTGCGGGGACCGGGGAATTGCGTTGAACCTTCAGGAATTAAATCCTATAATCGATTGAATCCATGCTGTTAGCAATGAGAATGCCTGGAGGGCAAAACACGGTCCCCATGGTATTGACCCCGTCTGGAAAGGAAATCCTCAGTCACCAGGCTTGGGAGTCACCGGGAGGTTCTTGGAGATGTCCGATACTTTAAAAGGGAAGAAAATTGTTCTTGGCGTTTCGGGCGGGATAGCCGCGTACAAGGCCGTTGAGTTGTTGCGTCTTTTACAGGGAGAGGGGGCGGATGTCTATGTGGTCATGAGCGCCAACGCCAAACGATTCGTGACGCCGTTGACTTTCGAGGCCCTGTCCGGCCTTCCGGTTTACCATGAAGTGTTCGGTTCGCGGGATTCGGCTTCCATGGAGCATATCCGGACGGCGGAAAACGCCGATCTTCTGGTGGTGGCGCCGGCGACCGCGGGGTCCATCGGTAAAATGGCCGCCGGCCTGGCCGATGACCCTCTTTCCAACCTGTTTGTCGCGTTTCGGGGACCGGTACTGATTGCTCCGGCCATGAACGACGGGATGTACGCCAACCCGGCGGTGCGAGAAAACATCGAAAAAATGAAAAAGCGCGGCATCCGGTTCGTGGATCCGGAACACGGGGAACTGGCTTGCGGGACGATGGGGCAGGGCAGGCTGGCCGAACCCCCGCGCATCCTCGAGGCGGTCAGGTTGCATCTTGAAAGGCGCGAAGATCTCGTCTCATTGAGTATCCTGGTCACCGCCGGTCCCACCCATGAACCCCTCGATCCGGTGCGCTACCTCAGCAATCCTTCCTCCGGGAAAATGGGATTCGCCGTCGCGGAGCAGGCCTTCCTTCGGGGCGCCGATGTGACCCTTGTCAGCGGTCCCACGCACCTCGTTCCGCCGGAGGGGGTGCGTTTTCTCCCGTGCCGGACAACCGATGAAATAAACACACTCGTGCGGAGGCATTTTCCCGAATGCGATGTCCTCGTCATGGCGGCGGCGGTGGGAGATTTCGCACCGGAACAGGTAAGCAAGGAAAAGATCAAGAAGAAAGGGAATGAACCCCTGGTCCTCCGCTTGCGGCCCACCCCGGATATTCTCCAGGGATTGGCGGAAATCAAAACCCACCAGTTCGTGGTGGGCTTTGCCGCCGAATCGGAAAATGTGATTCAAAGCGCCCGGGAAAAGCTGAAGAGGAAAAAACTCGATATGATCGTCGCGAACGATATCAGCGCCCCCGGCATCGGGTTCCGGTCCGATGTCAACCAGGTGACCCTGATCGACAAGGACGGGAAATTGGAACAACTGCCCCGCTTGCCGAAACGGGAAATCGCCGATATCCTCCTGGATCGACTCCCCCCAAGGGGTCAAGTCTCCGCTTGACTTCATCTCAATAATCCCGCCCGAAAGGGGCAGGAGCCTGCTAATGGGTGACCCCTTTGTGACCCCTTTGAATGTAAATCAGTTGTTTTTTATTCCATCCCCCGGCGTATTCCGGGCGCAGCGGAAACCGACCGTCTTGCTTCTCAAGGAGGGGACGGTCGCGTTGCGGTAGGTCATGGCCACGTCTTCCGCGTGGTTTCTCCAGTTGCCGCCGCGGATGACCTTATATTTCCCGCGTTCCGGTCCCCGCGGATTTTTTTTGGGCGAAATGATGTAGTATTCGGGGAAATGCCAGTCGTACACCCATTCCGATACATTGCCCGCGAGATCATAAACTCCGTAATCGGATTTGCCCGCCTCGTAGGATTTCACCGGCACGGTTTTCTTGATTTCTTCGTTGAAGTTGAGCCGGGTGCTGTCGGGTGCGTCGTTGCCCCAGGGATATTCGATGATCCGTTGGCCCCGCGAGGCTTTTTCCCATTCCGCCTCGGTGGGGAGCCGTTTGCCGGACCATTGGCAATATTTTTCCGCTTCCTTCCATGAAACCCCAACGACGGGCTGCCGCGGACCGTTGAAGTCCGGATTCTGGGTGAAGGCCGGTTCGCGGGCGCCGGTGGCTTTCACATAAGCCAGGTATTCGGCATTGGTGGTTTCATGAATATCGATGTAAAAGGCATCGACATACACCTTGTGGGCGGGGTTTTCCGGTCCCAGCGCGTGGCGGTCGGCATTCAGGACATCGCCGGGATTTAGCTCCATCAGGGAACGCCTGTTTCCCATTTCGTAAACCCCTCCCGGGATCAAAACCATTCCGTCCTTGATTGAATTTTCATTTTCGGATTTGGCGAAAGTACCGGAGGGGAGCAATCCCACAACCAAAATCAGAGTGGTGAGCCAAACTTTCATTCTGCCTTCTCCAAGGGTTCTGTTCATGGAAATCAAAAGTTGAAAAATTATAGGGAAATCGGTTTTTGATATCAATCTCATTCCATAATGCCACAAAATGGGGCAACGCGTTTCCAAAAATCGGAACTTTTCTCCCCCGTTGATGGAGAATTTGTACCGAATCGGGTTTGAGGATTGACACTTTATTTTTCAAGGTATAGAATTTTTATATACCTTGAATAATAGCTTTTGGTAAAAAGCCTCGGCCGGGATTGATTCAGGACCCTTCCCCTTATGGACAAACCAAAAAAAGAAACCCTTTTGAACCAGAATCCCGAAGCGAGGCTGTGCCTGAACTGTGGTTTCCCCAACCGCAATACCGATTCCCATTGCATGTATTGTCAAGCCAGTCTCGTGGAAGACGCCAGTTTGTTTTCCTGGATTCGCCAGACATACTATATTCTCCGCTGGCGCTGGCAGCTCAAACAAAGGCGCGCCCACCTTCACCGCGAGCCCCGGATGTCTTTTTTGAAGGGGATCGGTTTCTTTGTTTTGGGCGTGTTTTTGAGTGGCGTGGGACTCTATGTGTTTACCGATGCCGTGGGCAGCAATTCCTTTTCCAAGGGTTTGATCGCCATCCTTTTCCTGTTTTACGGGATTTTCACTCTCAAGGCCCTGGTTGCAAAAAAATAAGTCCGGTTCATCGCTCATCGATTTCCGCGATGATCCTGAGTGGAGCCCCGCTGCCTTTACCGATTTTCATGGGAAGGGCGGTCACGCGGAGTCCTTTCGCGGGCAGTTCCGATAAATGACAGAGATTCTCGAATCCGGGAATATTGGCTTTCCCGAAAACCCGGTGGGCGATAAAATCGCGGGAAAGTCCATAATCCAGGCTGGGCGTGTCGAGTCCCACCGCGGCGATTTTTCTTTCGTGAGCCAGAAACCGGGCCGCCGTCTCCCCGAATCCGGGGAAATGCAGGTTCTTCACGTCACCCGGCCGGCCGGTTCCCAGGTATTTCTCTTTGTCGGGCCAGAAGGCTTCCCAACCGGTCAGGACAAGAACGATGGTATTCCCGGGAATCCGCCCGTGGAATTTTTCCCACTCCAGAAAATCCTCCTTGCCGATCAGATAATCCGGATGGGTCCCGGTTTTTCCGCGGACATCCACAACGATGGCAGGTCCCACGAGGCGGCGGAGGGGAATGTCATCCACGTGCCATTTTCCCTTGGCGAAATGAGCCGGAGCGTCGAGATGGGTTCCGCCATGCTCCGACCCGCTAAGGTTATTCGATTCGTACCAGTATCCCCCGGGGGTGAAACCTTCGTGTACTTTTTCCAGGTGAAACGGTTCATTCGTGGGCCAATAAATCGTGGATTCATCAAAGGGATGAGTCAAATCGACCAGGCGCGTTTGGGCGAAGGCTTCACCGGAACCCATCGCCATAAAAATTCGCGTCAGGCAGCATCCGATCAAAACCGGGATGAAAAGAACCGCTTGTTTTTTTTCATTTTTCATGTCCGTTCCTGTTTTGAAGGATTTTGGAAACTATTCGTGGGGAATGTTTTAAACGAGAAAAAGGTGTATGCTTAATATAGCATGATAATTTGGAGGAAGTGGACCCCATGAACCTGACAAAAACATCGGAAACCCAGACCCTTCGCTTGCCCGTGAAGGGAATGAGTTGCGCGAGTTGTTCCTCCCGGATAGAAAAGAAGGTGGGTGAACTGGAAGGGGTGGAAACGGCCAGCGTCAATTTCGGAGCCGAACTGGCGACGGTGGAATGGGATCCGCAAAAGGTTTCCCCGGCCGAAATTTCGGAGACCATTGAGAAACTCGGATTCGAGGTCCCCCGTGTCCGGCGGATTTTTCCGGTGGAGGGAATGACCTGCGCCTCGTGCGTTTCCCGCGTGGAGAAAAAGCTTTCACAACTCGAGGGGGTTTTGGATGTCCAGGTCAACCTGGCCACCGAGAAAGCCGCCCTGGAATACCTGCCCTCCCTGATCGGTTTCAAGGATTTCCAATCCGCCCTGACTGGAATGGGTTATACCCTTCTTCCCGGCGAAGAGGTGAGGGGGGCGGAAGAGGAAGAGGAGCGGCATGCGAGGGAAATGGAAGGCTTGAAAACTCGATTTGTGGTCAGCGCGGTTGCCGCCGGGGTCATAATATTGAGTGGAATCGGGCCGGGGGTCCCGTTTTTGCCCTCAAAAGGCTCGCCTTTTTTTGACCTTTGGCTGTTTGCCCTGGCAACCCCCGTTCAGTTTTGGGCCGGCTGGCGATTCTACCGGGGAACCTGGGCCGGAATCCAGCACGGCTACGCCGACATGAACACCCTGATCGCGGTGGGCACCACGGCGGCTTATTTTTACAGCGTATTCGCGACCTTTTTTCCCGGCACGCTCGAGTCGCTGGGCCAGGCGGGAGTCGTTTATTACGACACCTCCGTCACGATCATCGCCCTGGTGCTGATGGGCCGGTGGTTCGAGGCGCGGGCCAAAAGCCGCGCTTCCGATGCGATCAAAAAATTGATCGGCCTGCAACCCAAAACCGCCCGCGTGGAACGCGAGGGTGAGGAAAAGGAAATCCTGATCGCGGAAGTGGTGCGGGGCGATATCGTCATCGTCCGGCCCGGGGAAAAGATTCCCGTCGATGGAACGATCCTGGAAGGCTCCACCGCTGTCGACGAATCGATGATCACCGGAGAGAGCATTCCCGTCGAGAAAAAATCAGGTGATGATGTGGTTGGGGCCAGTATCAACAAGACCGGGTATTTCAAAATGCGGGCCGTCCGCCTGGGGAAAGATTCTGTCCTGTCGCAGATCATCAAACTGATCGAAGAGGCCCAGGGGTCCAAGGCGCCGGTGCAAAGGCTGGCGGACCGGGTGGCGGGGGTCTTCGTGCCTGCGGTCATTCTGGTGGCCCTGGTGGCGTTTGGTTTCTGGTGGGCCTTTGGCGCATCGGTCATTGCCTTGCCCGTGCCTTCTTTTCTCTTCGGGCTGATGATATTCATTTCCGTCCTGATAATCGCCTGCCCCTGCGCCCTGGGCCTGGCCACTCCCACGGCGATCATGGTGGGGACCGGCAAAGGGGCCGAACTGGGAATCCTGATCAAGGGCGGGGAAACCCTCGAACAAGTCCAGAAACTAGATACGATCCTCTTCGATAAAACGGGAACCCTTACTTGGGGAGAGCCCCAGGTTACCGACGTTTTTTTGGATTCCCAGACCGATGTTTCGGTGGACCGTCTGGTCGGCCTCGCGGCATCGCTCGAAAAGGGATCGGAACATCCCTTGGGGCAGGCCATCGTCCAGGAGGCGGCCAGGAGAAACCTGAAACTGACTTCCATTGCCGAGTTTCGGACCCGGCCCGGTTTTGGTGTGCAAGGGGAAGTGGAAGGGATGAAGGTCGCCGTGGGAAACTTGAAGCTCATGGAAGAGGACGGCGTGGAAATCTCCGGACTGAAAGACCGCATCGGAGAAATGGCCCGCCAGGGGAAGACCCCTATGGTCCTCGCCATCGATAAAAAAGCCGTGGGGATCATCGCTGCCGCCGATACGGTTCGGCCTAATGCCCGGGAAGTGGTGGAACGGTTGCAAAGAATGGGTCTGGAAGTGATCATGATTACCGGGGATAATTCACACACCGCCCAAGCCATCGGCAGGCAACTCCATATCGACCGGGTTCTCTCCGAGGTCCTCCCCGCAGGAAAAGCCGAGGAGGTGGTCAAGCTCAAGCAGAAGGGCCGTTTTGTCGCCATGGTGGGAGACGGAATCAATGACGCTCCGGCATTGGCCCAGGCCCAAATCGGCATCGCCATCGGGTCGGGAACCGATGTCGCCATGGAGGCCTCGGACATCACCCTGATGACACACGACCTGCACGCGGTGGCCAATGCCATCGAATTGAGTAAAAAAACCATGAGCAAGATCCGGCAAAACCTGTTTTGGGCGTTTTTCTATAATTGCCTGGGGATTCCCATCGCCGCGGGCGTGCTTTACCCGTTTTATGGAATCCTTCTCAAACCGTTATTCGCCGCCGCGGCCATGTCCTTCAGTTCGGTCTCCGTGGTCAGCAACTCCCTGCTACTGAAACGATTTAAACCCGAACGATCCTGACGATATTCCTTTCGGATTAACATGGATCCTCATTACGAAACTCTCAACCTGAAACCGGGGGCGGCCTGGGAGGAAGTCAGGCAGGCCTACCGTGACCTGGTCAAGTTCTGGCATCCCGACCGTTTTCCTTCCGTACCTTCCGGCCTTCAGCAACTGGCGACCCGAAAACTCAAGGAAATCAACGCGGCTTATGGGGAAATCGAGAAATCTTTCTCTTCCCGGGGCGAGATTTTGTCGTCCTCCGCACCGCCTCCACCGCCGGTAAAACCTTCGGTGGCAAGGCGGGAACAGGTGTCCTGGTCCTGGCCCAACGGTGACCGGTACGAGGGGGAAACCCGGAAGGGACTCATGCACGGTCGGGGGACCTATTATTATTCCCGGGGCGGCAGGTACGAAGGCGAGTTTGAAAACGGCAAACCCCATGGCCGGGGAACGCTGTTTTACACCACGGGAGACGTCTTTGACGGGGAATTCAGGTCCGATACCATCGAGGGCCGGGGGACCTATTCTTACGCTAACGGGGATAAATTCATCGGCTGGTTTCAGCAAGGCCAACCGCATGGCCGTGGATGCTATGTCCTTGCCAACGGCAAGCAATTCACCGGTCATTGGGACAACGGAGATTTTCTGGGCGAATGACCCGGCTCCCCAAAAAAACACCCACGAAGTATTTCTTTTTTTCCCTGATAGTGACGATCCTTTTTTTCGCATTATTGGAAGGGTTTCTCCGTCTCATCGGTTACCAGCCCAAATTGCGGTTTCATGCCTTTGAGCTTCCATCCTGGTTCACCGGCCTGGACCCGGTGGTTCTTGAAAGCTATAAAGAGCATTTGTTGAGTCAGGGATTCGTCAATGAAGATGTTTACGCTTATCGTCCGGATCCCGAACTGGGTTACCTTTTAAAGCCCAACATCCGTCTCACCGTCCGCAACTATTCTTCCGCTTTGCTGGTGGATAAAATGCCGCCCTGGACCCTCGTTTCCGGTCCGGAAGGATTCCGGATGAGCGGCAAGACTTCTCCTGACCCTCCCGCCGGTGGGAAATCCTATCGCACCCTCCATGTTCTGGGAGATTCCAGCAGTTTTGGCTGGGGTGTGGAATACCGGGAAACCTATGGTTATGTTTTGCGGGAAACGCTGAATCGGGCCCTTCCAAAGGATTCGCGGTTTTTCCGATTGGAAAACCATTCCATGCCGGGGTTTACCTCCTTCCAGGGCCGCCGGCTGCTGGGGCGGCTCCACAACGTTGGACCGGGGGATTGGGTTCTGGTCTCCTTTGGGTGGAACGATTCCTATCCTTCGCGGGATTCCGACCGGGTCCGGTTTGAAAAAAGCCATTCTCCGATGGGACGGCTGCATTGGCGCTTGAGCCATTTTCTGGTTTTCAGAGCGATGGAATCGTTCTGGATCGGGCTTGGGGATGGCGGAAATGCCGGTTCTTCTCCAGCCGGGACGCGGGTCGATTTGAAGGAATATCGGGAAAACCTGGACGCCATTTTCGCGGCGGTCAAAGAGCGAGGCGCCCGTCCGGTTTTTATCAGTGTATGCAATTTTTACGAATTCCCGAAAGCCGCCCGTTCAGCCGCGAGGGCCTCCGGAACTCCGTTTATTGATATTCCCCGTCAATTGAAACCCTATCTGTCCACGGTGGCAGACCGGTTTCCAGAAAAATTCGTGGCCTATTTCGACAGTTATGGGGATTTGATGGAGAAAAACGAATCGCTGGTGTTTCTTTTTCCCGACAATTGCCATCCCAACGCTATCGGGCACCACTTAATGGGAGAGGTCTTGTTTGAAGTCCTTCGCAAGGAAATGGGGTTGGGATTGAAAGTTCCGGGAATACCGGAGGGAGCCGGATTGGGAAACGGTCATTCCTTCGACGCCGGCAAGTGAATCGATGAGCGCGATTCCTTTTTCGGGTCCCAGTACGAAGACGGCGGTGGCGAGGGCATCGGCGTCCATCACGCTGCCCGCGATCACCGTGGAGGAGATGGTCCCCCGCGCAGGCATGCCGTCCGCCGGATTGAGAATATGGTGATAGCGGATATTTCCGAGCATGTAATATTTTTGATAGTCTCCAGAGGTGGCCACGGCCTGTCCGGAAAGATCGAACGAGGCGAGGATTCCGTCCGGGTTCCTGGGATGCTGCAACCCAATCCGCCAGGCGCGGTTCTTATCCCGCCTGCCGATGGCTTTCAAGTCTCCCCCCGCGTTGATCAGGGCATTTTGAATTCCGGATTTTTCAAGGACGGCCACCGCCCGGTCCACGGCGTATCCCTTGGCGATCGCTCCAAGCTGAAGTGCCATGTGGGGCCGGGCCAGGCGAATCCGTGAGCCTTCGATCTGGATATCCCGGTATCCCACCCGTTTTACCGCACCGGCCAGCGCCCCGGCATCGGGAACGATATGGCGCCCCTCGTCGAATTGCCAGAGGTCCATGACGGGTCCGATGGTAATATCCATGGCGCCGCCGGACCGCTTTCCCCAGTAAATGCCCCTTTGCACCACGGCCATTACCTCGGACGAGACGTCGATGAAATCCCTGCCCGCCGCGGCGTTCAGACGGGAAACTTCCGATTCTGGAAGCCTCGGACTCAATAATTTTTCCAGCCGGCCTATTTCATCGAATGCCCGGCCGATGGCTTGCCGTGCCCGTTCCGGGTCCCGGTCCACGGCCGTGATTTCCACCAGGGTCCCCATCAAAAACCGGGTGCGGCGGTGAAGGTCGTTCTCCTGTGAACGGCAGGCGAACCCCGAAAGTACAAGAAGTATGAGAAATCCCAGGGGACAGAATTTTTTCCAAAGCGGCGTCATGGCGTTGAGGGATCTGGCGGAACTTTCTTTTAAATTTAAAGGATCCCATTGGTTTGGTGAGATCCTTGGGTTCAGGGAGCAGTCGGCGTTCATCCGCTGATGAGAACCTCAGCCGAGGTTGGGAAGATGGAACCGTGTCTGGAAGGACGGATCAGCGGTCGAATTCAGAGACCAACACCTCCCGGTTGTAGGCGGCGACCACATCGCCCCGGTTGACCATGCCAATGACTTCCCGGGAATGATCCTGCTTGACGACGGGGAGCTGCTCGACATCCAGTTTGGCGAAAAGTTCCATAGCTTCATTGAGATTGTTCTCCGGTTTCAGCACCAGGACCTTTCTGGTGGCCAACTCGCTGGCGATGACCAGATCCTCTAATCCTTCCTCGAAAATCATCTCCCGAATGTCATTGAAGGAAAGGATGCTCGTCATTTCGCCCTGGCGGTTGGTGACCGGAAAATAAAAATTCTTGGAGTAGGAGATGGTCTCCAGAATTTTCCGGAAAGGCATTTCCTCGGGAATGCTAGTCACGTCGGTATTCATGACATCCTTCACCTTGATGTTGTCGAGGATGGAGGCTTCGCGTCCGTGCTGGATGTTGATGCCTTTTTTCAACAGATACTGGATATAAAAGGAGGGTCCGGAGATGCCCCGATGAGTGTACGCCGCGACGATGCAGGCGATCATGACCGGGAGGATCAAGGTGTAATCGTTGGTCAGTTCAAAAAGCATCAGGATATTGGTCAAGGGAGCTTGAAGGAGGGCTCCGGCCAGGGCTCCCATTCCCACCACGGCGTATGTTCCCGGGGTGGCGGTGATATCGGGGAACATCGCATGAATGCCGGTTCCAAACACGGTGCCCACCATGGCGCCAACGAAAAGCGAAGGCGCGAAAATTCCCCCAAACCCCCCGGAACCCAGGGTGAGAGCCGTCGCGACGATTTTCATGAAAACCAAGACTAACGCCAGTTGCCAAACCATGTTTCCGGCCAATGCCTCTTCCATGAAATTGTAACCGTTTCCCAGAACCTGCGGCAGGAAAATGGATATGATCCCGACGAGCAGACCCCCTAAAGCGGGTTTCATGATTTCCGGCAATTTGATTTTTTCTTCGAACCAAATGTGGCTGTTTAAATAAGTGTCGGTAAACAGACGTGAGATCAACCCGCATGCCAGTCCCAGTCCCAGGTAAAAAATAATTTCCGTGTAGCTCACCAGTTGATGAACGGGCAGGTGGAAGGTGATGTGATTCCCTATTAAAGCTTGGGCGGTGACCGTTCCTATGACGGAGGCGATAATGATGGGACTGAAGGTGTGGATAGTAAAGTCCCCAAGAATGATTTCCAATGCGAAAAGAACGCCTGCCAGGGGCGCATTGAAGGAGGCGGCGATTCCCCCCGCCGCGCCGCATCCCACCAAAACCTGGGTGCGTTCCATGGAGAAGTTGAACATATTTCCCATCCAGGACCCAAGGGCGGAACCGATCTGAACCGTGGGGCCTTCCCGGCCCGCCGAGCCCCCAGACCCGATCGTAATGGCCGAGGTGGCCGCGCTGGTCAAAATGGTATGTTTGCGGATTTTTCCGCCCTTCAAGGCTACCGCTTGAATCACCCTGTGGACGCCGTTTTCCTGCACGGCGTTGGGGAAAAAATAACAGATCCCCCCGATGACCCACCCCCCTATCATTGGGAAAAAGGGCAGCAGAAAGGGAAATACGGCGAGGGGAATTCCCAGGGAGACCAGACTGGGTTCGGAAAATATGTTGTCGATGAAGCGGATCATCCATCGGAACAGGGTGGCTGCTATTCCTGCCAAGAACCCGATCACAGCGGCGAGAACCAACAGGTTATGGTTCTTCATCAAAAAGGATTTTATCCAATCTCTAATCTGGTCTTTTTTCAAGGGCATGAATCGCGTTTCGCGGAATCCGATTAAAATTTATTCATTATAAGGAAAGTAAGCTCCATTAACCAGTAAGAGTGTTAATCCTTGGGTAAAATCAACCGATATAAACATAGGCCGTTCGATTAGGATATTTCCTGGCCGTTGTGTTATTCTCGACTGCGATTTTTCAGGACGAATCCACCCACAATTTGAAATGAGGAACCGGAAATGGTGAAAATTGCGCCTTCAATTCTTTCGGCGGATTTCAGTAAACTTGGGGATGAAGTCAAAGCCGTGGAACAGGCTGGGGCCGACTGGATTCATATCGACGTCATGGATGGTCATTTCGTCCCCAACCTCACCGTGGGGCCGATGGTGGTGGAATCGGTCCGCAAGGTGACCCAACTGCCCCTGGATGTTCATTTGATGATTGAATCCCCCGACCAATACATCAAGGATTTTGTCCAGGCCGGCGCGAATATTTTGACCGTCCACGTTGAAACCTGTCCCCATTTGAACCGGACCATTCAATACATCCAGGAACAGGGAGTTCGCGCCGGGGTCGTTCTCAATCCGTCCACCCCTCTTTCCAGCCTGGAAGAAATCCTTCATGATATCGATATGGTCTTGTTGATGTCCGTCAACCCGGGATTTGGCGGACAGGAGTTTATTCCCTCGATTCTCGATAAGGCCTCGAACCTGCGGGAAATTATGAATCATTACGACCACAAGTTCGACCTTGAGGTGGATGGCGGAATCAAAGTCGAGAATGCCGGGGATGTCAAGGAAACGGGAACCAATGTCTTGGTCGCCGGGTCGGCCATTTTCAAAAGCAAAGACTATAAAAAAACGATCCAGCAACTGCGCGAGGCATGAAAAGGATCCTGGAAAATTCGACCCTTTCCCCTGTTTCCAGTTACCGCCTGGAAACCTTCATCGTTATCCGTTCTATTTTATAGGATCGCCGGAGCCCCTTCCGGGCCGGGTTCACAAGATTTTCCCTGGACCGGTAAAGTCCGTGCCCGGACCGCTTCCGTTTTCGCGATATTCTTGCTTTTTCTAAGTTTCCCGGTTATTTTTCTTGTAATTGTGAGTGGAAAAAGGCTAAACTTATTCATCTTGAATGATAGCTTAGGGTTATAACCAAAATCGGGACGGGCGGCTTGCGTCCGGTCTTGGGAATTTTTTCTGGAGGGTTTATACCATGATGGGAATTGGGTTTCCAGAATTGATGATCATTTTGGTCATCATTATGATTATCTTTGGTGCGGGTAAATTGCCGGAGATCGGGAGCGCTTTCGGTCGCAGTATCAAAAACTTCAAAACGTCCATGAAGGAAGCGCAAGAAGAGGAGGAGGCTCAAGTCCAAACGGAAGGCCAGCCCGCGGCTCTCGAAGAGGGTGCCGAAAAATCTCCGGAGGATGAAAATTTGACCGACGAGGAAAAGGAAGCCCTGGCTCGCCAGAAGGCCCAGGAAGAAGGGGAAGCCAAGGACAAGGCCATGAAGGAAACCGCCGATGCGTTCACCTCGTCATTGCCTCGAAAAGGGTCCTACGACTTTAGCAAGGACCAGGAAAAAGGCTAATCCCCTCCACACCCCACCCCTCCACGAGAGGAGGGAATAGGTACAAACTTCATCGCCAGCCCACCTTGTCCGCCATATAACGCATGTCCATCTGGCAGCAGAGGCACTCCGCCCCGCCACGCGGGGGGGAGATAGGTCTAGGCATCATCGCCAGTCCACCTTGGTCTGCCATATAA
>JBHHVU010000030.1:0-38394 GCA_046754465.1 Nitrospinaceae bacterium
CGACTTAGTGTCATTTTCTTCCCCGGCTCCTGTTTTGCATATAACACATGTCCAATTACCCGCCGAGGTACTCGGCCCGGTAATGCATTGCCATCCGTTCCAGGATTACAATAATCCTTGATCCGCAAAACTGTAGTAACCGGGTCCGCCGATGATGATGTGATCCAAAAGTTTGATCCCGATGATCTGCCCCGTTTTGTTAAGACGGTGGGTGATTTCGATATCGTTCTGGCTGGGGGAGGGGTCCCCGCTGGGGTGATTGTGAATCAGGGCGAAGGATGCCGCGGATTCCTTGATCGCCGGAATCATGACCTCGCGGGGGTGAACGATGCTGGCGTTGAGGCTGCCCTCGGAAATGGTGAGCTCCTTGATCAAAGCCAGTTTGGGATTCAACAAAACCACCTTGACGATTTCCTTTTTCAGGTTTCTCATGAACGGGGCGAAGTAGTCCACGAAATTCCGGCTATCCTTCATTTGGATACTCGCGCCGGAGATCTGGGAGGACATCCGTTTGCCCACCTCCAGGGCGGCCTTGATCTGCGCGGCCTTGGCCAGGCCGATTCCCTTGACCTGGCAAAGCTCGGTGACGGTCGCCTGATCCAGCTTATTAAAATTATCGAACAGTTTTAAAAGATCGCGGCTCAGTTCGACCGCATTTTTTTTCGCGGTGCGGTCGCCGGAACCGATGAGGATGCCCAACAGATGCGCGTCGGACAACTTGTCTTCTCCATATTTGATCAACCGCTCCCGTGGGCGTTCATCCTCGGGCCAGTGCTTGATGGAGGATTCATATCTTCGGGCCATAAGGCACATTCATGTTTTTTCGGATATCAGCTTCGCCTTGAAATACTCCATGGTCGATGTCAGTCCTTCTTCCAGTTCCACGCCGGGTTCCCATTTCAAATGCTCCCTGGCCCGGGAAATATCGGGCTGCCGCACCTGGGGGTCATCCGCGGGAAGGGGAGCGTAAGTGATTTTACACTTGCTCCCCGTCGCTTGCAAAATTTTCTCGGCCATGGCTTGAATGGTCATTTCTCGGGGATTGCCAATATTGACCGGTTCGTTCAGGTCCGACATCAACAATCGGTAGAGCCCCTCGATCAGGTCTTCCACATAGCAAAAACTCCGGGTCTGGCTCCCGTCCCCGTAGACGGTGATGTCTTCCCCGGTCAAGGCCTGACTGAGGAAGTTGGGGATGGCCCGCCCGTCTTTAATGCGCATCCTGGGTCCGTACGTGTTGAAGATCCTCGCGATCTTGGTGTTGAGTCCGTGCGCCCTGTGGTAGGCCATCGTAATGGCCTCGGCGAATCGCTTGGCTTCGTCATACACTCCCCGGGGCCCTACGGGGTTGACGTTGCCCCAATAATTTTCCTTTTGCGGGTGAATGAGGGGATCACCATAAACCTCGGACGTCGAGGCGAGCAGAAAGGCGGCCCGCTTGGCCTCCGCCACTCCCAAGGTATTATGGGTTCCCAGGGATCCCACTTTCAGGGTGGGGATGGGCATCTCGAGATAATCGATGGGGCTGGCGGGCGAGGCAAAGTGAAGAACATAATCGAGATCCCCTTCCACCTCGATGTACTGGGTGACGTTGTGTTTGATGAAGATGAATTTTTCGTTTTGGATATGAGCAATATTTTCCAGGGACCCGGTGACGAGGTTGTCCATGCAGATGACTTCATGGCCTTTTCGTAAAAGGTAGTCACAAAAATGGGAACCCAGAAAACCCGCTCCGCCGGTGATCAACGTTCTTGGCATGGGGTCCTCTATTGGGTTGGTATCAAACTGGGGGTTGAACTGGAGTCGAAATGTTCTCCTTTGCGGACGGGGTGCCCCGCCAAAAAACTTTTCACGGACATCGGGTTCTTTCCTTCCGGTTGCAGGTGGGTGATGATCAATCGCCCCCGGCCCGTGCCCACTTCAATTCCATGGCCGGTGACACGGGCGATGGTTCCGGGCCGATCTTCCGGCGCGCCGGGACCGGTTTCCGCGCGCCACACGCGCAGGCGTTTGGAATGAAAAAAAGTATAAGCTCCCGGCCAGGGCGTCAGGCCCCGGACCAGGTTACGCAAGGTTTCCGCGTTATGATTCCAAACCATCAGGCCTTCCTCCTTTTTCAATTTAGGAGCGTAGCTGGCCTGGCCGGGGTCCTGGGGCACGGGTTTCAGGGAACCCCCTTCCAGCCGGCGGATCGTTTCCAGGACCAGACCCGCGCCCGCCTCGGACAGGGTATCGTGCAGGGTTTGCGCATCGTCTGTATCCCGGACGGGAACCTTTTGGGTCAACAGGATGTCCCCGGTATCCATTCCGGCATCCATTTTCATGGTGGTGACGCCGGTTTCGGTTTCGCCCTCGATGATGGCCCGCTGGATGGGCGCGGCGCCCCGATACCTGGGAAGCAGGGAGGCATGCAGGTTCATGCAGAAATATCCAGGAAGCTGCAGGACATCGGCTTTGAGAATCTGACCGAATGCCACGACCACGATCAGGTCCGGATTCAAGCTACGCAGGGTCTCGACGAATTCGGGAACATTGACGTTTTCCGGCTGCAACACGGTGAGTCCGGATTCGAGGGCAACCTGTTTGATGGGCGAAGCGGCCACTTCCCGGCCGCGGCCCCTGGGCCGGTCCGGCTGGGTCACCACCCCCGCGATCGTGTGTTCCGAGGAGACGAGAGCCTTCAAGGCCGGAAGCGCGAATCCGGGCGTGCCCATGAAGACAATCTTCATGTTGCCTTCTCTTTGAGTATTTTCTTGAATTTTCGTTTCAGCATATCCCGTTTCATCTTTCCGAGGTTATCCCAGAACAGGGAACCCTCTAGGTGATCCATTTCGTGCTGAAAGGCACGGGCCAGAAACCCCTCGGCCTCGTAACGCACTTCGTTGCCGTCGAGGTTCACGCCCTTGATTTCCACCCGCTGGGCTCGTTTGATTTCAGCGAACACGTCCGGAATGCTCAAACATCCTTCTTCCGACAATTCTTCCCCCTCCATGGCGGTGATGACGGGGTTGACCACCGTGATCAAATCGGGGGTGTCCTTTTCGATTCCCAGGTTGACGACGAACAGGCGGTAGGGGAACCCGACCTGGTTCGCGGCAAGGCCCGCCCCGTGGGCCTCCAGCGTGGTTTCCACCATGTCCTGGGACAGGGTCACGAGGTCGCCGTTTATATTTTCAATGAGTTCTCCTTTTTTCCGGAGAACTGGATCGAGACAGTTGCGGATGGTCAGTATGGACATGGTTCGGACATCTTAAAAATGAAATGGGATGGCGAATTTGAAACCCCGATGCGGGTTATTTAAAAATTTTAATATGCCGGTCAAAGTTTGTCATGTCAAATAGACAGAGACGATTCCTGAAAGACCCGGGCCCGGCTGGAGGGTTTCCGGGTTCAGGTCGTGTATTCGGCGTTGATCCGGACATAGTCATAGGACAGATCACAGGTGTACACCTCGGCAAACTCGCCACCGGCGTTGAGATCGATGGAAATAGTGATCGTCTTTTTCTGCATTTTTTTCCGCAACGAGCTCATGGACGCGCCACGTGTGGGAGCCCCGTTTTTAAACAACAACGCCCCGTTCAATGCGATGACGACTCGCTCCGTCTCCACGGGAACCCCGGCGTACCCGACCGCGCACAGGATGCGGCCCCAGTTGGGGTCTTCCCCGAAAAGGGCGGTTTTGACCAGGGAAGAAGTGGCCACGGCGGTGGCAACTTTTTTCGCGTGCCGTTCCTCCCTTGCCCCGCGAACCTGAACGGTCACGAACTTGGTCGCCCCTTCGCCGTCCTGGACGATCTGGAAGGCAAGGCTTTTGCTCACTTCGGAAAGCGCGGTGACGAACCGGGTGTAATCTTTCGATCCGTGCCGGAGGGGGCGGTTTCCCGCCAAACCGTTGGCCAGAACCAGGACGGTATCGTTGGTGCTCGTGTCACCGTCCACCGTGATGCGGTTGAACGAGACTTCCGTCGCTTCCCGGAGGGCGTGGTGCAGGGTTTGGGGATCGATCGTGGCGTTGGTCTGGATGAACGCCAGCATCGTCGCCATGTCCGGATGAATCATGCCCGATCCCTTGGCGATACCGCCGATCACGATTTTGCGTCCGCCCTGGGTGTACTCTCCGGCGGCGGTTTTCGGAACAAGGTCGGTGGTCATGATCGCTTCGGCGGCGCATCTCCATCCTTTAGGGGACCGCTGCTTGACCAGCCGGGGAATACCACGCGCCAGGGTATCCCTTGGCAGGGGCACGCCGATCACCCCGGTGGACGCGATGAGAATTTCCCCGGGGGAAATGGAAAGTTCCCCGGCAAGGGTTTGGATGAGGGTCCGGCAATCGTCCATCCCACGCGGCCCGACGCAGGCGTTGGCATTGGCGCTGTTGATCAGGACGGCGCGGAAGCTTTTGGATTTCTTCAAAGCCCTCCGGCTCCAGATCACGCTGGGGGCCTGAACCCGGTTGCGGGTGAATACCCCCGCGCCGGACGCGGGAGTTTCTGATACGATCAGGGCAAGATCTTTTTTGCCGCCGGGTTTGAGTCCGCAGGCGACGCCACAGGCTTGAAAACCCGGCACGGCGGGCATGCGGGCCGCGGATGGTTTCATGATACGCTTCAGGGAAAAATGCCGGGAGAATCGAGGGCGGTGGTTTCCGGAATTCCCAGCATGAGGTTCATATTCTGAACGGCCTGTCCGGCGGCCCCCTTGACCAGATTGTCAATGGCGCTGGTGATGATCACCCGCCGGGTTCGCGGATCGATCTGCAAGCCCAGGTCGCAATAATTGGAATACCGGACGTGCCGCGTGCAGGCAAAGGTTCCTTGTTTCAATATCCGTACAAATGGCTCGCTTTTATAAGCCGCGCGGTAATGACCGATCAATTCCTCCAAGTCCATGGCGCGGGTCAGGTTGAGGTAAATCGTACTCAGCAATCCCCGGGTCATGGGCATCAGGTGGGGGGAAAACGAGACGCGGATCTCCCGTCCTACCAGAAGGGAAATCTCCTGCTCGATTTCGGGGGTATGCCGGTGGGTCCCCAGGCCATAGGCCGATACCCCCTCGTTGCATTCAGCGAACTGGGTGGTGAGCGATGTTTTTCTGCCCGCACCGGAAACGCCGGATTTGGAATCGGCCACAATCGATTCCAGGTCCACCCATCCGGTCCCCATCAGGGGCGCCAGGCCGAGAATGATGCTGGTGGGATAGCACCCCGGGTTGGCCACCAAACGGGCCGGCCGAATCTCCTCCCGGTGCAGTTCGGGCAAACCATACACGGCACCAGCCAGGGTTTCCGGTTGTCCATGCGGAACGGCATACCATTGTTGAAAAACTTCCGGGTCCTTCAGGCGGTAATCGGCGCTGAGGTCGATCACCCGGCAAGTCCCTTTCAACATTTCGGGAACCAGGTTCATCGCCGTGGTATGAGGGAGGGCCAGAAACAGAATATCGCATTCTTTTCCCACGCCGGGCGAGAGTTTCACGAACTGCCGATCCAGAAAACCGCTCAGGGACGGAAAGACCTCATCCACCCGCCGGCCCTGAAAGGATTCGGAAGTCAAAACCCCGATCTCGGCTTCCGGGTGTTTTAACAGCAGCCGGAGAAGTTCCAGACCGGTGTACCCGGTCGCGCCCGCGATGCCAATTTTGACCATAGCCGTTTGATAGGAAAAGGGGGGATCCCGCCGGCGGTTCCCTGGACCCCGGAAATCACCGGCAAGGCAAGAATACAGCGGGTTGACTCTGCGAATTACCGCTTGGAGAATTGATACTTTTTGCGGGCCCCGGGACGGCCATATTTTTTCCGCTCCACTTCCCGGGAATCCCGGGTCAGCAAACCCGCCTTCTTCAGGGAGGTGCGGAAGTTGGGATCGGCGACCAAAAGGGCTCTGGCGATTCCCAACCGGAGGGCGCCGGACTGACCTGACAAGCCGCCGCCCTGGAGCTGGGCCTGGACATCGAACGATTCCAGCGTATCGGTCACGACCAGGGGTTGCCGCACGATGGTTTCCAAACTCTCGCGGCGAAAATATTCATTGATCTTTCGGTTGTTGACAACAATATTGCCTTCGCCGGCCTGCAACCATACCTTGGCGATGGATTCCTTCCTTTTACCTGTAGCGTAATATTTTTCTAAAGCAACCTCCATAAATCCGCTCCTGATCAAGACGTGTCAATGGGTTGGGTGAATTGCAAATTTTCAGATCAAAGGGAAACCGTCTCGGGTTTTTGACCCGCATGCGGATGCTCATCCCGATCATATACCCTGAAATTGCGGCATAAGGAACGGCCCAGCCGGTTTTTCGGCAGCATCCCCTGAATGGCCTTTTTTAGCAGAAGGGCCGGTTTTTTTTCGAGAATTTCCTTCGCCGTAGCCGATTTGATCCCCCCGGGATAGCCTGTATGGTGATAGTAAACTTTCTGATCCCATTTCCGCCCCGTCAACCGGACCTTCTCGGCATTGATGATGATGACATTGTCTCCAGTGTCCACATGGGGGGTAAAAACGGGTTTGGTTTTGCCCCGAATGATGGAAGCCGCTTTCACGGCCACGCGGCCCAAGGGTTTATCGGCGGCATCGATCACTACCCATTTCTTCGTGATCTCGCCTTTTTTGGCAGAATAAGTTTTCATTGGAAAAATCTTTCTCGGCAGAAATCTTGGTTGAGTTTACAAATAGTTGATATTATGAAACTCCATCCACGCTGTCAATAAAATTCTTCCCCGCCGCCCCGCGGGCCGGGCCACGCCCGGGGGGAAATGGGTCCATCTAAACCGCCACTCGGAGTCAGTCTGCCATATAAAGTATGTCAAATCGCCTGCGGAGGCACTCCGCCCCCGCCACGCGGGGAGGGAGATGGGTCCATCTAAACCGCCACTCGGAGTCAGTCTGCCATATAAAGTATGTCAAATCGCCTGCGGAGGCACTCCGCCGGAGGTACTCAGCTCTTTCTTTTTTTGGGGAAATGGGCTATTTTGTTTCACTGTCCATCAACGGGTTTATCGCAACACCATGAATGAGTTAGCTTCATCGGAAACCAACATGACCCCCTCGGATACCGCAACGGGTCCGGATTCATCCTTCCAGCAAAGGCTGGATGAGGGAATCCAGCGCTCGCGAGAGTTTCTGCTTTCCCGTCAGAATCCCGAAGGGTACTGGGTGGATGAGTTGGAATCCAACGCCACGATCACAGCGGAACTCATCTTCTTCATGCACTTCACGGGTCAAGTGGACCCGGTGAAGCAGGAGAAATTCGCCAACTATCTTCTCTCGAAGCAGAGGGAAGATGGAAGCTGGACGCTGTTTTACGGGGGCCCCTGCGACATCAACTCCACCGTGGAATGTTACATGGCCTTGAAACTGGCGGGTTATTCGCCAGACCACCCGGCCCTGGCGAAGGCCCGGGAAGCTATTTTCGCCAATGGGGGAATAAAAAAAACCCGGGTCTTCACGAAAATCTTCCTGGCCCTGTTCGGGCAGATTCCCTGGGACGTTCCTCCGGCGGTGCCGGTGGAAATTGTGCTTCTCCCTAACGGGTTCTGGATGAATATTTACGAAATCTCGAGCTGGTCCCGGGGAACGGTCGTCCCGTTATCGGTGGTTTGTTCCATGAAGCCGGTTCACCGGTTGGAACCGGGCCAGGATTTTAAGGAACTTTTCACGGAAAACGACCGCAACCTGGGGTTCCACCCTGAAGGCCACGCTTTCTCCTCCTGGAAAAATTTTTTCATCCACCTCGACCGGTGGATCAAGTTCATCGGCCGGTCCCCATGGAAACCGTTCCGTAAAAAAGCCTTGAAAAAAGCCGAGGCATGGATCCTGGCCCACCAGGAGGAGGAGGGTGATTTTGGGGGTATTCAGCCCGCGATGCTCAACTCGCTTCTGGCACTGCATTTTTTGGGGTATCCCAACGATCATCCGGCCATGGTCAAGGGCATGGAGGCGATCGGCCGGTTCCTCATTGATCGGGGCGATCACATCGTGTTCCAGGCCTGCGTCTCCCCCTTGTGGGATACAGCGATCGCCTGCAACGCGCTTCTGGATTCCGGACTGGCGCCGGACCACCCCGCCCTTGTCAAGGCGGGGGAATGGATCCTGAAGAAGCAGGTGGTTCGGCCCGGCGACTGGAAAGTGAAGAATCCGCATACGGAGCCGGGAGGCTGGCCGTTTGAGTTTTTTAACGAGCTGTATCCGGATACCGATGATACGGCGGAAATTTTGATTGCGCTGGATCGGATCGCTATTCCCGATTACCATTGGAAACTCAAGGAATGCGAGCGGGCTTTGACCTGGTTGATGAGCATGCAAAGCAAAAACGGGGGATGGGCCGCTTTCGATCAGGATAACAACAAGGAAATTCTCAACGAGGTGCCTTTCGCCGATCACAAGGCCCTGCTGGACCCGCCCACGGTGGATGTTTCGAGCCGGATTCTCTGGTGCCTGGGCAACCTGGGATTCAAAAGGGAGCACCCACGGGTGAAACGGGCAATCGAGTTTGTCAAGTCCCACCAGGAACCGGACGGCTGTTGGTGGGGACGGTGGGGGGTCAACTTTATTTATGGAACCTTTCTGGCTTTGAACGGGCTCCGCTCCATGGGAGAAAACATGGCCCAGCCCTTCATCCGCAACGCCGTGCGTTGGCTGGAGAAACATCAGAACGAAGACGGCGGCTGGGGAGAGACCTGCCAGAGTTACGCGGAACCGAGGTTGCGGGGCCAGGGACCCAGCACGGCTTCTCAAACTGCGTGGGCCATTCTGGGACTAATCGCCGCGGACGAGACGCATCATCCGGCGGTACAAAGGGGAATCGATTACCTTCTCCAACGGCTGAACAGCGAGGGAACTTGGTGGGAGGATGAATTTACGGGGACGGGGTTTCCGGGCCACTTTTTCATCAAGTACCACATGTACCAGCATTACTTTCCCCTGATGGCCTTGTCCCGCTACCGCCGCGCCCTCCACGAGGGAGGGGGATAGGCCGGGCCCCGCCTGGTGGGAGATAGGTCGAATCATCATCGCCAGCCCACTTGGGTCCGCCATATAACGCATGTCCAATGGCGAGCGGAGGCACTCCGCCCTTCACGAGGGAGGGGGAGGGGAAATTGACTCAAGAAAATGTCATTGCATGACGATAAGAAGAAAAATTTCTATGGTCATCTACTTGAAAACAAAGATTAAAAAACTCAATTTCCTTTGCCTGCTGGTTTTATTTTTGGTTTCTTCCGGTTGCGAGGTCAAAATGGCCCCTTCGGAGCTCTGGTCCAAATGGTTCCGGACGCAGACCGATTCTTCATATTACAAAGAGAAAGCCGAGAAGCTGGTCAAAAAGATATCCAAGAATACCTTGGAATATGAAATCAACAAGGTAGTTGTGATCGATTTGGTGAATGAGGAGGGCAAGGCGCCCATCCTGGGGGAATATTTTTCCACCCGAGTGGTGGAAGCCATCACCCGTAAAAGGAGTTTCCGGGTTTCGCAGAAAGGCGAGGTGAAGGATATTCTAAATCAGCTGAACTTGGCGCCAGCTTATTCATACACCCGAAGCGAGCTACAAAACCTTGGGCATGCCCTCAATTCCCAGGCTGTTCTGACAGGAAAACTCACGGACCTCGGCACCAACCTCGATGTGCACCTGACCCTGACGGATGTCGCCAGCGGCGAGGTGATCGCCTCGGCGTCGGAATACCTGACCCGCACCAAATTCGCTGTGGAAATGCTGCGGCATTACTGAGCTGAGTACCTCAGCGGGTAACTTGACATACTTTATTTTGCAGACTGACGCCGAAAGGTGGTTTAGATCGACCCATCTCCTACCGGGCGTGGCCCGGGCCGGCCGAGTACCTCGGCTGGTAATTGGACATGCGTTATATGGCTGACTGACGCGGAAAGGCAGCTTAGATGGACCCATCTCCCTCCCCGGGGGCCGGGGCGGCGGGTTACATGTCCGGGTCGACGTTTTCGTAGGGGACCTCTTTTTCCTCCAGGACTGCCAGGACCATGTACTTGTCGGCGGACATCAGGTCTTTCAGCACCTTCAGCAACGTTTCGGAATCGGAAAGGAACGACTGGCGGGTGGTTTCATCCACCGTTTTCTGGGACAGTTCCTGGTAGGAATCGATCAGGGGCCCGACTTTTAGAATCAAATTTTCAATCAACTTGTAGTCCAGGTTTCTTTTTTCATTTTTTTTGTAATATTCCGCGTGCTTCAGCCAGATGTCGACGTCGGCTTCCGGTTTTCCCAGCGCGATAAACTCCTCCCTTACGGCTTCTCTCCCAATTTTTGCGATCTTTCCAGTGACCACCCTGGCAATGTTGTCGAAAGGAATTCCCCGGGCGGTTTCACAGAGATGCCGCAACCCAGACATAGTTTCGTTGATTTTTCTGTCAATCTGCATTGCCAAGTCGGAATAGGGCCTCACCACCGGTGAGCTCTCAAAGGTATGCCATATCCCCCCGGCTTTTTGCACCGCGGTTCTTTTGACATCCAGAGGTTTGACCAAGGCGAGACACGAAGCCGCATCGGTCACGGTCGGCTTGATCCCAGGGGGTGGGTTTTCGGTGAGCTTCCTTGCCAGCACTTCGTTCACGGGAATTTTAGGTTTGATCACCTCTTTCGCGGCAAAAAAGGCTTCCTTGGTTTTTTTGACCTTTTCCGTGCGAACCCAGGTGTGCTCCCGCTGGGGAAGCCGGACCATCGGCTCTTCCTTGACTTCCTCGGAACATGCCGAAAGAATGACCAGCATTGACCCTGCGAACAATCCCGCCATCAATCTTGTACTCAACATATCGACCTTTCGCTTGCTTGAAATTGTATGTGTTCCCTATTTATACATTAATTTTGAATAGATTCCCACCCCCCTCCAGGAAGGCGAAAAACGGAAACCCCGGATCGGCATCCGAAAAGATTTAACCTCTCTTCCCCAATGGTGGGCAGAACCCATCCGCTGACGGGTTTTCAAGGGCACAAAAAAACCAGGCCTTCGATTGGCCTGGTATCTTGAAAAAATGTGCCTGACGATTCAGCGGAGAATCGTTTTCCCAGAAAAGGAATACATTATCGCGTTTCCCACCAGCCAGACGACCACCATGATTCCCATCCAATCCAGAATGCCGGTAAACATCACAATCCCTCCTCTCCGGGTATGCGGGGAGAAGGCCTGACATCCCGTGAACAGGCCGCCATCCCCAAGTCGTCAAACCTCTTTCTTCCAACAATATGTGTCCCAAAACCAAATTTAGCAAGTGCCGGGCCCCCCACGGGGGAGGGGATAGGTCACAGCATCATCGCCAGCCCACCTGGGCCCGCCATATAAAGTCCGTCAAATTGCGAGCAGGGGACTCCGCTCACCCGCCGAGGTTTTCGGCCCCGGTCCCTGGGGGGAGGGTGGTGACGAAGTTCTCCAGTTTTTCCTGGTGTTCGATTTTTTTGGCAAGGAGGAGGGCCTTTTTCTTATCCTTGAACTTTTCCACCCGAACGCGGTAAATGGGCGTTTTTTCCTGGGTCCTGAAAAGGGTGATAAAAGCGTTGTAGCCCTTCTTCATAAGGGAGACGAACATTTTTTGGGCGAGGGTTTGGGTTTTGTAGGCACCCACCTGGATGGTGTAAAGGATGGGGGTGTGACTTTTCTTTACCTCCGGCCGGTGAGGTGGGGGAGGCCCGAGGTGAGTTGGAATTTCTATTGATTGCCCGCCCCATTTCTTGCGGGAGGCGCCCTTCCCTGATTCGCGGTTCACCGTCAGGCTGATCGGCTGGATGGGAAAGAGGTTGACCGCGGTCAGCGGCTTCTTTTTTTCCTGGGAACTCGGCGGAGTGTTTTCGGACCATCTGGCTTGCACCCGCTCCATTTTTTCCAACCGATGGATATCCCGGCGGGCGGCTTTGGCGATGACGGTATTTCCAAAGGTTTTTTCTTCGTTGGCCCCATCGGGCTGCCTGACGATGGCGGTCAATTTTTTCACCATCCGGGAGGTCAATCGGTTCAGGTTCAGTTTGTTGGTGACGAAATAAATAGGCGCGAGCACCGCCGACGCCATACCCGTTGGAATTTTTCCTATCCCCTGGAAATCCAGCTCCGTCTGTTCTGCCCGCCAGAGGATTTCGCCGGTTCGTGTATCCACCATTTCCAGCGATATGCTGATTTTGATGGAGGAATGAAGAAAGAGGTAGGATCGCTCCACCTTATTCATCCTGCTGATGAGCACTGCGTCCGCTCCCAGGATTTCTCCGAAATGCATGGGATTCAGGGAGGGGTACTGGGAAGGTTGGGTCAGCCCGTTTTTCTTTAGTAATCCGTCCACGATGTAATGTTCGAGCAGATGGAACTTCGATTGTTTGAGGTTGGCGTAAAGGCTTTGCCGAAACAGTTTGGCGGCCTCCTTTTGGGAAGGGTTCAGGGTTTCCACTGGCAGGATAGCCAGGGTCTGGTTGGGGGGAAGCCGCAACAGGTTACCCGACACCTTGGTCTGCAAATCCGCGGCGCAGGCGGACAGTTGAAATGCCAGGATGAGCCAGGGAATTCGCCGCACCCAAGCCCGACCGGAGCGATGGATCGATCCTTTACCTGACGCTTTCTTCAATTCCGTGTTCCGGGGAATGATGGGATACCCTCCGTTCAACCGCCGATGGTTGCCATGGCGGACTTGTAATATTTTTTCCCTGCCAAACCTTTTTTGTTTTTCAGGGTACCGATGATGAAGGCGCTCTTCACCTCATCCCCTTTCCGGACCAAGTAGCTTCCCGTGTAGACGCCGGGAGAGACTTCTTTCATGGGAATGCTGGTCCGCCAACTCCCGATATCGAACGAGGCGGTCAATCCCGGCTGCCCGCGCATGCTGACGTAAATGCGGTCGTCGATTTTCAGTTTCCGGTTGGCTTTCAAATTGGTTTCGATACTGGCGATGACGGGCAGTTGAATGTCGTGGAGGCGTTCGGGCGCCGGGTCGGGGATTTGTTTGATCACTTTCTGGGAGAACGTCTCGGCGGTCTTGTAATAAGCCTGTTTGACCTTGGCGTTTTCGATCTGCTCCTGGATGATGTCGACGATGGTGGGGGTCGCGATGCCCGAATACGCGATTTCCGTGTGTTCCACTTCCCAGAGCATCTCTCCCGTCTTCAAATCAATCATCTCGAGTTTCGCGTTGATGCGAGTCTCCGCATGAATTCCCCCGGTAAAATTATTCGCGTCCAGAACATGCCCGCGAATGACCGCCTCGACGCCAAGGATTCGTCTCAGTTCCATGGGTCTCAGTTTGGAGGCGTCTTCCGCTTTAACGCCGCCGTGGTGCAGCCGCTGGTCCACTTCATCCAGCGGCATGTCGGTGTAACCGAGGTAACTGAAGTTATTGAAAAAAACTTCCCTGAAAATAATTTGGGGCAGTTCCTTCTCTTGAACCTTTTCATCGATCGTGAATGGAAGGATGGCGACGGTTTTCGGAAACACGGCTTTGGTTTCCAGAAACTGGTTGACCCTGACCTTGGCCGAACCGCACCCTCCCAGAAAAACCAGGCCGGCCACCGCGATCCACGCCGATTTATGAAAAACACGCATACGCCAGTCGCTAACAACTTATTGAAATTAAATAATTATTTCAACTGTTTTTAGTTTACCAGGAAAATTTCAATATATAAAACATTAAGGTCCCTGTCAATAAATTTCATCAAATTTGTTTAAATTTGATGGTTTGCGGTGGCGCCAAAAGTTATCTTCCAGAAATTTACTAACCCGCGAAAATTCAAATAGTTGATTTTATCCGTCCCGCCGATAGCGGTTGACTCCCAAGGAAATTCGTGGTAATTTCCGGGCGCCCGATTTGTCTGATTTCCCCTGGATTTTGAGGACTCTGACCGCGCACCCGAATTCCGGTTGTAATTTTTTGCTCTCTGGTAATACTTACAATACAAATGGAATGAAAAGGTTCCGAGCTTTTCGACGGGCCGGGGCCGGACCCGGGTTTCTAATCATTTTTTTCCCACAGGCGAATCGGAATATCCGTTAAGTAAACCAATTGATTCTTTCAATTTTCCTGGGCGAATTTTAGAAAGGCGGTCTATTTTCAGGACGGTTTGGCCGCTGTTAATGAATTCATGGATTTTATCAACGCTATCGGATCGCGTTTTATTTCTATTCTGGACAGGCTGGGGAATCAGTTTGTTTTCCTGTTTAACGTCCTGGTCTGGGTCTTTCGGCCCCCCTACCTGATCAAGGAGGTCACCAAGCAGGTCCATTTCATCGGGGTCCGGTCCCTCGTCGTCATCATCCTGACGGCGTCTTTTACCGGAATGGTCCTGGGAGTCCAGGGATTTTATACTTTAAAGAAATTCGGTTCCGAAGGTCTTTTGGGGGCGGCGGTTGCCTTGAGCATCATCCGGGAACTGGGACCCGTACTGGCCGCGCTCATGGTAACGGGGCGAGCGGGTTCCGCAATCTCCGCGGAGATCGGGATCATGCGCATTTCGGAGCAACTGGACGCGTTGGACACCATGGCCCTCAATCCCCTGAAATATGTGGTAGTCCCCAAGGTTCTCGCCGCCCTGATCTGCGTACCCCTCCTGACCGCGATATTTGATGTCGTGGGAATCGCCGGGGGCTATGTCGCCGGTGTGCACATGCTCGGGGTCAGTGGCGGAGCCTTTACCGGAAGCATGGAGACCAGCGTCATGTGGAAGGATGTTTACAGCGGCATCATGAAGTCGTTCAGCTTCGCCCTCATCATAAGCTGGGTCTGCTGCTTCGAGGGGTATTACGCCGACTTGTACAGCGGACAGGGCGCCGAGGGGGTGGGCCACGCCACCACCACGGCGGTCGTCGTTTCTTCGGTGACCATCCTGATCTGGGATTACTTCATCACCTCGGCGCTGATTTAGGCCGACATTCGGACTATGATTAAAATTCAGGATCTGAGAAAAAATTTTCTGGATCAGGAGGTCCTCAGGGGAGTCAACCTGGAAATCCCCCGCCGGAAGATCACGTCCATCGTGGGCCGGAGCGGATGCGGAAAAACCGTGCTGCTCAAACACATCATCGGCCTGATGAAACCGGATGGGGGATCGCTGCTGGTCGACGGGGTGGATATTTCACGTATCAACGGAAACCGGCTGAATGAGGTGAGAAAAAAATTCGGGATGCTATTCCAGGGCGCCGCTTTGCTCGATTCCATGACCGTATTCGAAAACGTGGCTTTCCCCCTGGAGGAAAAAACCCGGCTATCCAAAAAGGAAATCCGAGAGCGGGTGGAAACCGAGTTGAGGAATGTCGGCATCGTCGGAATGAATTCCAAATACCCCGCTCAACTGAGCGGCGGCATGAAGAAAAGGGTGGGGCTCGCCCGCGCCATCATCATGCATCCGGAAATCGTTCTGTTTGACGAACCCACCACCGGACTGGACCCCATCATGAAAAAAGCCATCCACCAGCTGATCTTTGACACGCAGCGCCGGGTTCAATGCACCGCGGTGGTCGTCAGCCACGATATCCCCGATGTGTTCGATATCACCGACTATGTGGTCATGTTGCACGACGGGGTGATCGTGGAAGAGGGAACCCCGGAAAAATTTCAAAAATCGGAAAATGCCGCGGTCCAGCAATTCCTCAAAGGGGAAATCGAGGGACCCATCAGTCTCAATTGATTCACTGTCCCTCCGGCGGGGGCTCACGCGGGAGAGGCAATTTATCATCCATAATTTGACGGCTCAAAATCAAGAGAGAGTTCAGTTATGAAAAAGTTCAGCATGGAAACGGCTGTGGGCATATTCGCGATCGTGGGAATCCTTTGCCTGGGATACCTCTCGGTAAAACTGGGCAAAAAGGAAATCCTGGGAACGAATCATTACATCGTCTATGCGGATTTCGATTCGATCTCCGGTCTGCGGGAGAACGCGGAAATTGAAATCGCCGGCGTCAATATCGGCAGCGTTGGGAAAATTCGTCTCGCGGATGGCATGGCCCGGGTCGAAATGAAAATCCGGAAAGATGTTCAATTGCCCGACGATTCTATCGTTTCCGTGAAAACCCGCGGTCTGATTGGGGACAGAATCCTCAGTGTATCCCTGGGAGGATCGCCCGAAATGGTCCCACCGGGAGGGGTGATGATCGAAACCGAGTCCGTGATTGACCTGGAAAATTTGATCAGCCAGTACATTTTTGGTAAGGTATAAACCCCCAACTCAAACATCTTGAAAAAGGAAAAATTTATGTGGAAAAGACACCTCCCGGCCGGTTGGATTGTAGCAGGTTTGACTCTGGTTCTGGTGTTCGCTCCCGGGACCGTCCATGCTTCGGAAATCACAAATGAATTGAAATCCACCATTGACGAAGTCATCCATATCGTCACCGACAACGCCTTGAAGAAAAACCATGACGAAAGGCGGAAAAAACTTCGGGATGCCATCAGCAAACGTTTCAATTACAAGCAAATGGTGATGCGGTCCCTGGCAAAAAACTGGAACAAGAGAACCCCCAAGGAGCAGAAGGATTTCATCGCCCTGTTCAAGAAGCTCCTGGAACATTCCTATGCCAGCAAGATCGAAACCTACAGCGATGAGAAAATCAATTACGTGGATGAAGTCGTCAAGGGAAAATACGCCCTGGTAAAAACCGAAATCGTCCGCAGGGACGGGACCATCGGCGTGGACTACAAGCTGGTTAAGGATGATGGGGAATGGCGCGTGTATGACTTTGTGATCGAAGGGGTCAGCATGATTCGCAATTACCGTTCCCAGTTCAACAAAATCATTCACAAGGAGTCCTACGAGGCCTTGGTAAAAAAACTGTCGTCGAAAATCGACGAACTCGAAAAACCCGAGGGGAATTCCCAATCGGAAAACCTTTAGTAGATAAGCGCCATGCCCCCCTGTTGGCGCGTCCCGTTCCTGGAATTTGACGGCAAGGGGGTTCCTATGTCCGGTTCAAACCCTCGTATTCTTTTCCCATGATACGAAGCAGCGCCCCCACACGGATCGATCTGGCCGGGGGCACGTTGGATATCTGGCCCCTATACCTTTTCTTCGACAATCCCCCAACCCTCAACGCGGCCATCGACCTTTACGCCACCGTCGAGCTGAAACCTCGGAATGACCGGCAAATCATGGTCGAATCGAAAGACCTGAACCTCAGGGAGCGGTTCGCGTCGATCCAGTCCTTGCCGGAAAAACATCCCCTGGACCTGATTCTCAAGACCCTGAAATTTTACCGTCCGCTGCCGTCGAAGGGGATGGAAGTGATAACCGATTGCCGGGCGCCTCAGGGGTCCGGCATCGGGGGGTCGTCCGCCCTGAATATCGCCCTCCACGGGGCGTTTAATGCCTGGACGGGAAACCGGTACCGGAAACCTCAAATTCTGGAAATCGCCAGGAACATCGAAACCCAGGTCATCTCCGTGCCCGCGGGGTGGCAGGACTATTTTCCCGCTCTCTATGGCGGGTTATTGGCCGTCCAACCCGGACTATCCGGGGTGACCCACCATCCCCTGACCCTGGATCCCGCGGAACTGACGCGGCGATTCGTCCTCTGTTATACCGGCAAACCCCGGCAATCGGGAATCAACAACTGGGAGGTCTTCAAGAAGGTCATCGAAGGAGAAAACCGGACCCGCCGCTGTCTCCGGGAAATCGGCCAGGCCGCCCGGAAAATAGAAACCTCTTTGAAAAAAAAACAATGGCGTCAGACCGCCCTCTGGATGGAAAAGGAATGGCGGGCGAGAAAAGCCCTGGCGCCGGGAATCAGCACTCCGCATATGGACCGCCTCATCCGGGCGGCGATGAGCCATGGCGCGTTGGCGGGAAAAGTTTGCGGCGCCGGTGGAGGCGGCTGCGTGGCTTTTCTGGTCAAAAAAGGCAGCCGGGACAAAGTCGCCCAGGCCCTGGAGCAACAAGGCGGGAAAGTCCTTCCATTCCGCTTTGTCCGCCGCGGCCTCCAGGTTGAAAGGGGCTAAGAAAGTTTCGCTAGAGCATAATGCGCTGAATCGTTCCCGTTATTATAGCCCCCTCACCCGGCACGTCATCCCCTGAAATTTTAATTTACACTCTCCTTATTTTACCTTTCGTGCAAGAGGTCGAGAAGGGGTCTGAAAACATATAATTTCGCACGCCCCGCCTTAATATTCAAATCTTGCAAAATTCTCTCCCCCTCAAAAAGTTTTATCAGTCTGCGCGCCGTAAGACGGGAGTTGCTCTCTAAATGGTCTTGTGCTTGAGGGATAGTAAAACAGGGCGATTCAAAAATAAAATCCACAAAAGGAATTAAGTAGGGAGACTTGGTGACCTGGAAATGGGTTCTAATTTCATCATAAAGGTTAAAAATTTTTTCAATAAGCGCCTGGGTAGCTTTTAATTGTTCCGCAACACTGTGGAGGAAAAAAGCAAGCCAACCTTCATACTCCCAGGTTTCGTCCACCTTATGAAGCGCGGAAAGATACTCATCCCGGTGAGCCTCAAAGTATCCGCTCAAATACAAAATCGGGGATGAAAGTTTTTTTTCGTTAAAAAGGATGAGGGGGATCAACAATCTCCCCAGGCGCCCATTCCCGTCATTAAAAGGATGCACCGCTTCAAACTGGTAATGGAACATTCCCGCCTTGATCAGGGAGCCCTCTTGATTGTTATCGAGGTACCCCATGAGGTTTTCCATATAATCCCGGACCAAATGAAATTCTGGCGGAATATAAATTGCCTTTTCGATGGTGTCGGTAAATTTTTCAGCAACCCAAACCGTCTCCTCTCTATACTTCCCCAATTTTGCTTTATGCCGCACGCCCTGAAGTAAGGTGGCATGAAGCGACTCGATGAGATGACTCGTTATTTTTCTCCCCCTCTTTAATTCATCGGTGGCGTTCCGGATCGCCCTTCTATAATTGACCACTTGCAGCGCATCCAAATCACCTGGCTTCCCTCCAGCCTCATAAAGAAAAACATCCGAAACGGTGCTTACCGTTCCCTCAATTTTCGAACTCACAGTGGCCTCTTTTGCTGAAAGGGGGGAAATGAGAAGATCGGGATTCTGTAAATTTTTTTGTGATCCTTCCAGCAAACCCAGCGAGTATATGGCGTGTTCATATTCTTTAGCGAATAGACTATAATTTAATTCCGTCTTTGATACATCCAGGAATGCAGGTTTATGGTGTTCCATTTTCATATCATAATCACAAAACAACCGTATCAGAATATAGGTATTTTGATATAAGTTATCACCTTTTCCAGATCTTGGGGTATTCCAAGTTAGCCATACAAGATGAAGGGTCTGTAACTATATCAGGCAAAGTATACCCTTCCCATTAATATATCATAAAATCTATATTTTGATATATTTAAACAGAAACTATCTATTAGGTGATATCGTTGCCGTTTTAGGGGTCACGGGGGGGATTCAGGCCTCTGGTGGAGAGGACGCGGTAGGGCGTCCTGTTACGATAAGGCAACAGGCCCCTTTCTTAGCTACAACTCAAGAAAGTTTCGCTTGAAGGGAAGGCGTTTCAGGATGACGCACATTTTATCAATTCCGTTCATCCCGCCAACAAATTCCCCTTGACCCCGTTTGCCCAAAGGGAAACTAGGCCAGAGCCCCCGCCTCCGCCAAAAATTTCGACGGTTTTCAAGTATACTTTCATTTTTTCACTTAACCTGATTTCGTTGCAGGAGGACTTCATTGACCAGGCCGGACAACTTCAAATCCATCATTCGGAAAGCGGGGATCGTTTTTATTTCGGTCATCCTTTGGGTGCAGTGCAGTGGACCCCGGGAAGCGCCGCTGATTTTACCTGCCGCGTCCGAACCATCCGCTAAAATTCATAACGATCGGGGCATCCAGTTTTACCGCCAGCATCAATACATGGACGCGCTGCTTCAGTTCATTCAGGCGAGCGTGGCCGACCAAACCGCGGGGGAAATTCATTTTAACATCGCCCTGGCCCTGCTTCATCGGGGAGAAGAAGGGAAAGCCATCGAGCATTTCAAATTAGCGCGCAAATACGCCCAGGGCAATGAAATGATTCTGAAGTCCCCGACCTTGAACCACTACCTGAAACCATGACCTTTCCTCCGCTAGGATCATCTCCTGAAAAGAAGTTTTGGACAGGAAGGCAGGATAAAATCGGATAGTTTTTCCCCCAGACCCTCATCCGGGGTCGCGGCTCACGCTGGGCGGGAGGGGGTTTCCTTCGGCGGCAGGAGGTCTTCCAGGAAAAACGCCGCGAGTTCGGAACGGCTGCCCAGACCAGTCTTTTGATAGATCGACTGCGATTGCTGCTGGACGGTTTTAATTTTCGTATTGCGGATATCCGCGATTTCCTTCAGGGAAAATCCCTTCAACAATAAAAAACCCACCTCCGTCTCCGCCTGCGTCAGCTTCCATTGGGAAAACTGCTTCTCGATTTTGACCGAAAGCCCCTCCAGCAATTGATGCGTTTCCCTCTTCCAAAGCTCCTTCTCGTGATGGAGCTTTTCCACATTAACTTGCAGGGTCTTGATCTCCTTCCGGGCCTGGGCCAGGCGTTTCACTCCCAGGACAAAAACCGATCCGCTGACGGCCAAAAGGATTCCTTCCAAAACGAGATGCGCCCCGGAACCCCCGTCCAGATAATCGGTGACCAGGTCCAGTCCCACGAGGACCAAAAACGCTCCCGACAAAATCAGAATCACTGAAGGGATCTGCCCCGTATCCTCCATTTGCCCTACAGCCCCGATAACCGTTTGAAAAAACAAGGAAATTTCATGATCCAAAGTGCGGATGGAACTTTTCGTCCTTTTTCCCGAAACTACCTGAAAATATTAATTTCCAAGGAGGTTATCATGTTTGATTTGCCATTGCACCCCGTAGTCGTTCATTTTCCAATTGTTCTTGGCTTTCTCCTGCCTTTTACCGGGCTCCTCCTGTGGTGGGCCATAAAAAAGGAACATCTGCCCGCCAAGGCCTGGACCCTGGTGATCGCGCTCGCGTTCGTTTATAGCGTTTCCGCGGTGGTCACGGCACAACTTGGGGAACGTGACGAGGAAAAAGTGGAGAAGGTGGTTTCCGAAAAATTGATCGAGGAACATGAAGAAGCGGCCGAATGGGTTCCCTGGACCGCGGGAACGCTTTTCCTGATTTCCCTGGCCGGACTTTTACGCAAAAACCCCCATCAAATTCGTCTTGCTATCGCCCTGTTGAGTCTGGCCGCGGTTGTCCCTGTAGCCAATGCCGGGCATACGGGCGGCAAGCTGGTTTATCAATATGGAGCGGCCAACGCGCACCTGCTTCCCAAGTACAAGGCCCTGGTTCAATCCGGAAAATTCTATCTGGTGCATAAGGATGATAAAAAACAAGAAGAAAATGAGGAAGATTGACCCCCCCCACGTGGTAGGGCGGGCCACGCCCGGAAGGAAAGGGTCAAGGCATCATCCCTTGTCGAACCCGGTTACCCGTATAACGCCTGTTCCAACTACCTGGGGAGGTACTCCCCGGTTCGCCGCCTAATTTCAGGGGAGGAGGAAGCAGGGGCCCATTTGCCCGAGCAGGCATTGGATGCGGATGGAGGCGTGCTGCAAGGCGCGGGCATCGTTGGGACCGAGCTTTTGGCCCAACTGGATTTTAGCCTGGATGGATTCCATCCGCTCTTGATCTTGTTTCAGCCGGTAGAGAGTGATCCAGCCGGTTTGGGGAATGCGGTTGATCCATTGGGAGGCGAGGCGGATGTAAGGGGCGATGGCGCGGTAATCTTCCTCGAGCGTTTCCCGCCGCCTTTGGTAAACCCAGCGGCCCGGGTGCCGGTCCAGTTGTTGTATGAGGCGGCTCAGCCAGTGGACCGTCCGCGCCATGCGCGGGTAATTGAGTTTTTCCGGGGTGTCGGTGGGCCGGTGGTAATCGGGGGTTCGTCCGGAACTCAGAAACAGGAAAGGGATGTTGTGGGCGCGAAACACCTGGTAGTCGCTGAATATCATCCCGCCGGTGGAAGGCACGTTCTCGATCATCGCCATGCCCAGGGTGCGGATATTCAGCCGGGAAACGGTGGTGGAACGGACGAGCGGGCCCAGTCCGGGCGATTTTTCCGCCCCCATGACGAACAGGGTATCCGCCATGGGTTCCCAAAATATTCCTCCCATGATGTCCATGATGATGGCTAGCCGCAGGGTTTTGGGGTCGATTCCCGTGACGGCTAATTTTTGGTAAAACTGATGCGACCCCATGAGGTAGGTGAGGAAATAGGGGGATTCTTCGGTGTTGAATCCGACGAAGAGCAAGTTGTATTCCCGGAGGGGGCCAGATTGTACCAGGCGGCGCGCGGTTTCCAGCAGGATCGCCGCGCCGGAGGCGTTGTCGTCGGCACCGGGGTAATCCTTGCCATCCATCCGGCCCAAATGGTCGAAGTGGGCGCCGATCAGAATCCAGCCGCGGCCCGGCTGGGGTCGCGGCAATGCGGAAAATATGTTTTTGCCGAGGTTCTTGGGGAGGGATTGGGTCCTTTGCCCCGTAGGCGTGGGGGAGACGAGACCGATTTTCTCGAACTGGTCGAGCAGGTATTTGGCGGCGGCGGAATTGCCGGGGGTTCCGGGCGCCCGGCCTTGGAGTTTTTCCGAGGCCAGGAAATGGACGTGGTCCTGGAGCCGCTGAGTCAGGGAGGTTAGGCCGGGTTCGGGCGGGGGGAGCTCTTCTACGGTGATTTTCGCGGGCTGGACAATAAAATAATCGCACAGCCAGAGGAGCAACAGGGTGTAGGTCACGATGCGGGCCCGCATGATTCGGGTCCGCCGCCGGATCGCGGTGAGGCTATCCGGTTTCTTCATCGATGAAGGTGGGTTCGATCTCCTGGTTGGGCGTCAAGGGCAGGTCGAGTATGAAGGTGGCTCCGGTTTTCCCATCGCTTTCCACTTCCAGGGTTCCTCCGTGTTTTTCGATGATGGAATAGCAAACCGAAAGACCCAGCCCGGTTCCCTTGTCCTCGGGTTTGGTGGTGAAGAAGGGATCGAAGATTTTCCCCAGGTCCTCTTTTTCGATTCCGGTTCCGGTATCGGCGAACTGGATTCTCAGGAGATTTTCCTCCGCCTCCTCCGGGGACCCATTGACGGAGCCGGATTTGTTTTGCCGGAACAAAACTTGGGTGGTGACGGTTAACACGCCGCCTGTCCCGGTCATGGCGTACTTGGCGTTATTGATGATATTGAGGAAGACCTGCCGCATGCGGTCTCTGTCCAGAAAAAGGGTGGGCAGATTGGGGTGGAAGTGCCGCACCACATCGATCCCCTGCAGGTTCATTTCTTTTTCTATGATGGAGAGAACCGATTCGAGTTCTTTATTGATATCGGTTTGCCTGAGTTCCACGTCTCCCTTGCGGGAAAATTTGAGCAGACCGCTGATGATTTTCTCGATGCGCTGGATTTCTTCGATGATCGATGCCAAGTCCTCCATCAGGGAAGGGTCGGCTTCCCGCTCCATCAGCAGGGCCTGGGTATGGCCCGAGATGATATTGAGGGGGTTGAGAATTTCATGGCAGACCCCGGCGGCCAAACGGCCGATTCCCGCGAGTTTTTCCGTCCTCAATAGCTGGTTCTGGGCGGCTTTGAGTTTCTTCATGGATTCCTGCAATTCGCGGTTGGTTACGGTCAATTCCTCGTGGGATTTTTTCAGCATTTCCTCGGTCTGTTTGCGACGTTGCCCCTCTTTGTGCAATTGCAGGGCGTAGCGGATGGAATGGGCGAGCGATTCGGTGGACAACTTACCCTTGGTCAGGTAATCGGTGGCCCCCGCTTTCATGGCCTCGACTGCCACTTCCTGGTCGCCCTGGCCGGTAAGAAGGATTATCGGAATGGGGATGTTCTTGGAGCGTATGGTGCGAAGCAGGTCGATCCCATCCACTTCGCCCAGACGGTAGTCGAACAGGCACAAGTCGTAGGAGGAATTTTCCAGCCGGGTGATGGCTTCGCGGAAGGAAAGGGTATGGTCGATGATGGGAACGGGATGGGGCAGCCCCTCTCGAATCAGGTCCTTGACAAAAAAAGCATCGTCCTCATCATCCTCGACCAGCAGGATATTTAGAGGTTTTTGTTCCATGGTGGCTACAAATTTATTGAGGGAGTTTTACCGTTTTCAACCAGTAATTGGATAACACCTTAATCACACCGACCAAATCGTGGAACCGAACAGGTTTCTGGATAAATGAATTGACCCCCAAGTCATAAGAATGCGTGATATCGTTCTCGGCATTGGATGTCGTCAATACAATGACAGGAATCTTGCGGAGCGCGGGATGAGATTTTATCTCCGCCAAGGCTTCCCGCCCGTCCTTTTTCGGCATGTTGAGGTCGAGAAGGATCATGCCGGGGATGTCAGGTTGTTTCCCGTTTCCGTTGGGGACGCCTGTTTTCAATACTTCCATGAGCTCTTCCCCATCCTTGACCCAGCGGACTTTGTTATTCACTCCCGCTTCCTTCAACGCCTCCAGGGTCAACAGGTAATCGTCTTCATCGTCTTCGGCAATCAGTATGGTGAAAGGTCTGCGAGGGGTGCCCATGAGGATCACTTTCCGTTATTTCAAAGTTTCCAGTTCCGCCGAAAACGAATAACTAATTGAATATTAACATATTATTAACGACAAGGTAACACAATTCATGATTTTTTTTCACAGTAATGGTAAATAACTGTTGTATTTTCGAGAGCTATGAATTGGGACAGAGGAACCTTGCCGGGAAAATTTGATTAAAAATGGTTCCTGGTAGTTTTGCGGTTACGCTATTTTATATCGGAGTTCCAAAGATTACCTTGAGAGTTTAAATAAATAAATTTTCGGCGATGGGGTCAGCGATGGGGTCACCCCTTAGGGCGGAACCGTGGCATCCACGGGGTGACGGGCGGGATGGGGGTAGTTTAAAGGCAGGTTGACAGGATTAAAGAATAACCCTTTTAGGTTATTTTAAAATCCTGGCCTATCCGTGCAGGCTTATGGCAGACGTTTATCCATTGACACGGGAGCTGCTAATGGGTGACCCCTTCTTCGGGAGTAAAGGGAAAATGGTGGGCGCGACAGGGTTCGAACCTGTGACTTCTACCATGTGAGGGTAGCACTCTACCACTGAGTTACGCGCCCGGTATCTGAATTGGGTGGAGGCGGCCTATTTCCCTTTCAACTGTTCGATCATCCGTTCCCGTTCCAGCCGGAGTTTTTCCTTGAATGGCTCTATGCCGCCGTGTTTTTTTTCATAATACAGGCGAATTTCATCGACGTGCCGAATTTTCACGGCCTTTTTGCCGACCAGGCAGTTGCCGGACCGGTCGCAAGCCCAAATCGGCATATCCTTTTCCACCTGGTCCTTTAAATCACCGGGAATGCAATCGTTATGAGGCAGGCCGGCGTAGTTCGGGTCCGTCCTTTCCTCGATCCGGTTGAGTTCCCGAACAAGGTCTTCAATTCTTTCACCGTCCCAGGACCCGACCTCCTCTTCGCCGTCGGCCGACATGATCCGGTTTTTGACACGCGGATCGATTCTCGATGCGTCCAGGGAAAACCGCCTCCGAATTTCTTCCGCCATGAGTTTATTCTTGACCTTTACAAGGTATTCGAGATCTCCCCCCAGCCGGGGAGCAATGGATTAAAGCTAAATCCCCTATCCGTCCCGGTCCCCTGCGGAGTCCGCCGCTAATTCGGCAAGTAAATTTTATCGACATAAACCTGGAACATGCTGGAAACCAGGCGGTATTCGCCGAATTTTTCCGGGTTGCGGATGATCAGTCCCTTATCGACCAATTGTTGCAGATTGAGGCCCAGGGAACTGGGTTTTTTTGAATAACTGGCCAAAAGATTCCTGCGCAGGACCCACGGCCTCTCCCCCTTCGATTTTTGGGCGATCAGCCCCAACAGTTCGCGATAACTCTCGCTTTGCACCATTTCCGGATAGGTTTTTCTAAAAAAAAGTTCCCCCAATCTCTGAACCGACCCGGTATACCTTTCGTTTCCCTGAATCCCCAGTTCCACATCTCCCAAGATGATCTGATCGTTCCTGGACACTTCAAAGGCGGAATATCCGATTTCCTGAATTAAAAACGGGTGGTTTTCGGAATAGTATAGAAGTTTCGCCAAGGCTTCTTCCCTGATTTCCTTCAACGGCACCCCGTTTTTCAAAATCTTGTTGATGATGGCCCGGGATTCATCCGTCGATAATTTTTCCAGGGGGATGGATAAGAAAGTTCGCGGGAACGATTCATCCTGGGCGCTCATCCGGTCCTTGATCTCGGGCAGTCCCACCAATACCAGCATGAGATTCCGGCAATTGTCGGCGGCCAGCTTGTCCTGGAGAGTTTTCCAAAAAGAGAAAAACATATCGAAATCTCCCATCCGGTCCAGGTCGTCGACGATAATGCAGAGGGACCCCAGTTCGCTGTTTTTCCTTGAAAGAGTTTTTGCAAGGGTGCGCAGCGTTTTTTCGGCTTCCAGGTAAATTTCGGCGGGGGGTATCTCGCTGGAGTCCAGTTGGAACCCGGTGCCGGCAAACGCGAACTTCCGCATCCGGGCAACGAAATCCTCCAAAAATGAATATTCCCGGGAAACCGCGGACACTGCTTCCTGAAGTTCCCGTATCACCTGGGTCAGAACAACCGCCGAGGGCAGATTCTTTTGCACCGTGACATAAGAGGCCAAAAGGGGAGGACGCGTCTCGGTCCGGTCCCAGAGAATTCTTTTCTCGGCGATGGCCTTCGCCATGTAAGCAATAGAGGTTTTGCCGATCCCGCTTTCCCCGGTGATCAACAGGTTCTGTGGGGAGCCTTTGGCCGTCTGAAATATGCCGCGGCTGATCTGCTCCAATTGGACGGATCGGCCGAAAAATGCCTCCGGCGGCATGGGACTTCTGGGAAAGAAAGGATTGTATTTCGCCATGGGAAATCCTTCCGCTTGCCAGTTCGGTTCGCGAAGAGTTGCCAAGCAGCCTCTCAGCGCAAAGTGCAATCAATGATTGGGAAATTTGAAGTGCAATATTATCCTATTTATTTCGATTATCCTAGAAGAAAATGACGGCGAAATTAAAAATTTTCCTGGGTAATCCAAGGTAAATTCTCCACCTTTTAAATCAATCCAAAAATATTTCATTCAAATCACATGGAATTTTACTATTTTTCCATAATTTTTTTAACTTTCCAAAACCTCCTTCAAACCAAACGCTCCGGATGATTTCCGCTATTTAAAAAAGTTTTTTAAAAATTAATATAAAAAATTTTATTTATCTTTATCTTATAAAAATTTATCGGGATTTTTTCTAACTTATTATTAATTTTTGCAGGATATTGCGATGGGACAAGGCTGATTGGCGATGATGCCATGACCTATCCCCCTGCGGGCATGGCCGGGGCGGAGTACCTCCGGCGGCGAACCGCCGCTGGTAGTATTGTCATACGTTATATGGCGGACCCGGAGTGCCCCCGGAGGCGGATGGGACATGCGTTATTTGCGGACCCATATCGCTGGGCGGTTTAGATGGACCTATCCCCCTCCGGGCGTGGCCCGGGGGGTTAGCGGAGGAAGTCGAGGAGGGTGGGTTGCAGGATGCGGGCAGTGGTGTTCAGGGTCGCGTTGAGGGCCACCTCCAAAGCCGCCAGATCCGAGGCCGCCTTAATCGGATCCGAGTCTATCAAATTCGATAGCTGCTGGGTCTGGTCCACGATATCCTGATTATGCTCGGTGGTGGTCGATTCCACCCTGCGCAACGTCGCCCCGACGAGGGCGCGCGATTCGTTGATGGAGTCCAGTCCCTTGTCCAGGTTCTGCAACGATCCGATGATGCCGAAGGAGTCGTTTTTCTCCAGGGCCGCCTTAAGTTGGAAGAGGGTTTGGATCACGTTGCGTCCGCCGCCCAGGCCCAGGTTTTCCGCGGTGGTTCCGGTGCCGATATCGTTCACCACCGCCACGGTCGCCGAGTTGTTGGAGTCCACCCGCAGCACATTGCCCCCACTGTTGATGGAGGCGGTGACGTTCAGTCCGGATGCGTTGATCTGATTGATCACATCGCCGACGGTGCTTGCGGCACTCAGGCTGACGGTTCCCGATGCCGCGCCGTTGAGGATGCTGATATCCCCCAGGGTCAACCCGCCACCCCCGTTCAAATCGGATATCAGGGTCGATGCGTTCAGAGCGGGGTTCAGGTCTGTTCCTTCTAGGGTGCCTTGCCGCTGACCGAGGATGCCGAGGGACGCCGCGGTGGTGCCTCCCCCCACCTCCGAAATGGACATGGCTTGCGTGACCCCCGAACTCGTGTCCACCAATTTCAGTCCATTCCCATTGCTGTTAATGGAAGCGGTGACGTTAACGCCAGCGGCGTTGATGGAAGAGATCAGCGACCCTAACGTCGCGCCGGAAGCGACGGCGATGTTCGCGCTGTTACCTGCGCGGTCGGTGATGGTGAACTGCCCCGTGGGGATTCCCTTTCCTCCATTCAAATCGGAAAGCGGCGTGGCGGTGGTGATCGCCGGGTCGAGGTCGGCCCCCAGAACTTGTGATCCGGGAAGGGTCAGGCCGAGAGTGCTGTTCTGGGCGATTTCTATCCGGAAACTTTCGGAATTGCCCTGGTAGACCGCCCCGGAAGCGCTCGCGAGGAAGGGAATGGTCCGGGTTTTGGTGCCGCCGAAAATGTACAGATTCTTGACCTGGGTGTTTCCTGCCTCCAGCACTTGAGAGAGGATTTTATTGATTTCCACGGCGGCGAACCCGCGGGTTTGGGCGGTGGACGTTCCCCCCAGCTCACTGATCGAGAGTTCCTTGGCCCGGGTCATGCCCAGTCCCACCGATTGCAGGGCGGAATCCGTGCTTTGAAGGAAAATGCGGTTGTTGTCGATATTGCGGATGAACTGTTGCGCCTGGGAGAGGCTGGTGCGTAAGGAGAGTCCATCGCGGAGCGCCGAGGGGTCGTCGGAAGGTTTGTTGACGCGTTTCCCGGAAGCGATTTCCTGCTGCGCCTTGAACAGGTCTTCCGTAATGCGGAAGATGTTCGAGAGAACGGTGTTCTGAATCGACTGGCTGGTGACCCGGGTTACCATGCCGCTCTCCCCGGCCGACCTTTTGGAATGTCCCGCGTTTGGACCATGAAATCAAATCCTGTTGATGAGGGTATCAAATAATTCGTCAACGACTCCGATCATTCGGGCGGAGGCGTTGAACGCCTGTTGAAACTTGATCAGGCGAATCATCTCCTCGTCGATGGAAACACCTGAGATGCTTTCCCGGCGGTTGTTGAGCTGCAAGAGCACTCCCTCCTGCTGGTTGACCCCAGCCTGGGCCGATAACGACTGGATACCTATGGTGCTGACGATAGCGTTATAAAACTCGTCGAAGGTGAAAGCACCCGATCCGGCCTGCAGGGTAAGGCTGTTGAAGTTGAGATTTTGTTGCAGGGCGGCTAAGTCCAGTGCGTTGTTTCCATCGTTATTGGTGGATTTGGCGGCCGCGATTTTCCGGGAATCCCCAAGCACCTGCGTGGAAACAGACAATTTAGCGGCGGCGTCTTCCGACGTGGAAAACTTGAATCGGTCGCCCGCCGCACCCGACCCGGTGATGGTGACCGCCAGCCCCCCCGCCAGGTTGAACGTGGAACCGGAAGTGAAGGTGAAAGTCCCGGAAGCGAAACCGGTGGTCAGGTTATTCAAGGTGAAGGCGTTGGCGCCGGTGAAAGAAATTTCATACTGGTCGACCGAGGCCGTAGGCGAACCGGGGTTCTGTATGGAGACCTGCGCGGTGCCCGTATTCTGGATGTTGGTAAAAACTGTCGGTTGCAGGGGCGTGAAAAAATTCACTCCCGTGCCACCGTCCAATCCAAACCCCTGCTGGTGGACTCGGTTGAACTCCCGGGCGATTCCCGCCGCCAGCCGATCCAGCTTGTCCTTGATGGAGGCGATCTCGGTATCCCGCATGTCGAGGTAGCCGCGCAGTTCGCCCCCCTGGATGCCAGAGGTGACGTTGACCGTACCGCCCGCCCCATCGCTGACAAAAACATCGAGGAACGATTTATTATTTCCGTTCAACCCCGTGCTGAGGTTAAAGACTGTATCCTTGAGCACCAGGGGCGTGCCGTCCCGCAGGGTCAGGCTGATCTGCCCGTCGGATTCACTGACCAGGGTGATGTCAATTTTTTCTGACAAATCCTTGACCAGCATGTCCCTTCGGTCCCTAAGATCGTTGGCAGTGAATTGGCCCGGTTCGTTGGCGTGGATGGCCAGGTTCAACTTCGCGATTTCCTGGGTCAGGGAATTGATCTGGGAGACCTTGTCACTGATAATCGCGTCGATGTCCCTCTGGATTTTGAACAAGCCTTCACCCAAGTTGTTGAAGTCCGTGGCCAGGGTCTGGGCCTTTGCAAGGAGATTTGCCCGTTCAGGCAAACCCGTGGGGTTGGTGGAAAGGTCCTGCAGGCCAGCGAAGAACTCACTCAAATCGCTGTTCAGGCTTCGGCCCTGGTTTTCGTTGAACAGGATTTCCAATTGGTCGAACACATCTTTCCGGACTTTGAAATTTCCCGTGGGGTCCCCTTCCGCCAGAATCTGCAGAAACAAAAACTGGTCGTGGATCCGCTCGATTCCGCTGACCCTTACCCCGGTCCCCAGTTGTCCCTGGGCGACGGACCGAGGAGTATTCGCTTCCAGAATCACATCCTGCCGGGAAAATCCTTCCGTCTGCACGTTGGCGATATTTTGTCCGGTCACCTCGATCGCCAGCTGCTGGGACAACAGGCCCAGCTTGGATGTATTCAATATGCTGAAAATGTTCGCGGTCATAACAGTGTTCGCCGGAGAAAGATCAATCCCTGGTCAGGCGTCCAGGCTCAGCATTCTGCCCTGCAACGCGCCCTGCTTCAATTTGCCATCCGAATGGTAGGGCGAAACCGCCGATTCATCCGCGGAATGGATAAAGGCCATGGATTTCTTCAGGGACAACGAAGATTGGTTCATCAAACTTTTTATCCGGTCATGCAATTCATTGATGGTTGCAATTTGCGAAAGCAGTTTTGTTCGTTTGTGGGCCAGCATTTCGTTCACGGGATCCGGGTGAATCTGGATCAATTTTTTCAGAGTCAATCCGGGCCCGGCGAATCCCAGTCTCTTTTCAATCTTCTGCATGAGAACCGAGCGGTCCTGTTCCAGCTTCTGCATTTTCTCCACCAGGTCTTCTTTCTCCGCCAGGATTTCGGTCAGCGGGCCCAGGGAATAATCGGTGATGCACTTCCATTGTTGCCGGAGGAGAAGAATAAACTTTTCGTAAAGATCGATTTTCCTTCCAATCAAAATATTCAGATCCCGGATCAACTTGTTCATCGTTTAATCTCCTTGCACGGCGGCGGAGTGCCTCCGGCGGCGAACCGCCGCTGGCAGTATTGTCATACTTTATATGGGGGACCCAGGTTAACGAACGGTTTGGATGGTCCCATTTCCCTCCCCCGTGGCGGGTGCCTTTCCATTGTCTTGAAGGGCCTGGCGCTCACGGCTCAACTGTTGATAAAGAATCTCGGACAACCCCATTCCTTTCTCCTGGGAAATTTCCTTGGACACTTCTTCGTCGAACATCGACTGGTACATGTCCAGCGAGAAACTGTCCATGAACCCAGATTTTGGGATGGTGTTTCTCATGGACTTCAAAAGCAAGTTTACGAAAATGGCTTCAAACTGGTTGGCGAGTTGTTGCAGTTCCTGGTCCGATTTGGTTTCGAGAGATTGGCCCTCATTCTTTATCTGGCCCAACTTATAATCGGACAATCGGTCCAAGGCGTTTTCCTGAACCTTCAAGGTGGCCAAACTTTCCATTACTTTCCTTAATTTTCAATAGATTAGAGATTGAGGTTTTCCCTCATACCCTATGAATTGCAATCTACATACCAAACCCCTCCCCCAAACGGGCATGGTGGCGAATCCCCATAAATAACCATGAATGAAATAGTTTCCAGAAAGGGGCTTAAGGAGTAAGCCCCGCCTCAGGGCGGCCGGGTACCCTGTGACCGGGAAGGGGAGGAAAAATTTTCCCCTTTCAGGCGGGAATGGCCCGATTCAAATCAAATAATGTCCAGTTCCGCGTGCAGGGCGCCCGATGCCTTGATCGCTTGAAGGATGGCGATCAAATCCCGGGGCGATACCCCGATGGCATTGAGTCCGTTAACCACCTGCCCCAGTGAAATGCTTTTAGGCACGATGAGCAGCCGGTCTTCCCCTTCTTTTACGGTCAGGCGGGTACGCGGAACAACCGTCGTCTGCCCCTGGGGCGACAGGGGAGGCGGTTGGGAAACAATGGGTTCCTCGGTGATCTGGACAAACAGGCTTCCGTGAGCCACCGCGACCGAGGAAATCATGACATTTTCACCCATCACCACCGTGCCGGTGCGTTCATCCAGGATCACCCGGGCCACATTATCGGGTTCCACGTTCAGCGACTCGATCTTGGTGATAAACGAAGAAGGGTTGCCCTTGTAAAACGGAGGGATCCCTACTCTCACGGTTCGTCCATCCAAGGTCGAAGCAAACATATCCTTCAGGGAATCGTTGATGGCCCGCGAAATTCTGCTGGCAGTGGTGAAGTCGGTATTTTTCAGAGTGAGAAAGATTTCCTCCTTTAAATTGAAGGTATGGGGCAGTTCCCGTTCCACCATGGCGCCGCTGACGATTCTCGCAGCAGTCTGATGATTTTTTTGTACGCCCCGGGCCTGTCCCTGGACGAAGAATCCGCCGATGGATAACGGCCCTTGCGCCACCGCGTAGGTTTTCCCGTCGGGCCCCTTGAGCGCCGTCATGAGGAGAGTGCCCCCTTGCAGACTCTTGGCATCGCCGAGGGATGAGGCGATCGCGTCGATTTGCTCTCCCTGCCGGGCGAAAGGGGGGAGGTTGGCCGTCACCATCACCGTGGCCACGTTCTTGAATTTCAACTGATCCACTTCCTGCGAAGGAATGGTAATGCCCATCTTGGAGAGCATGTTCACCATGGTCTGAATCGAGAAGAAAACATTGGTGGCGCTGTCCCCCGTACCCGCCAGGCCGATGACCAGGCCGAAGCCGATCAACTGGTTGCTGCGCACGCCCTGAATACCGGCCAGATCCTTGATCCGCACCCCGTAAGCCGGGCTGGAGGCAAGAAGGAAAATAAAAAAACCCAAAAAAATCCTCAAACGTATCGAGTAGATAAACATACTTTTCGCAATCCCTTCTCGTTTATTGAACTGTGACCGAGGTCGATCCGGTATTGCCCAGGGAGTCGACGACCGAGATAGTTTCCGTGCCGGCTGCGACGGCCGAAAAGACCCCGGTATTGAGATCGATGGTGCCGACGGCGGTTCCCGTGGTGGTCCAGAAGAAAGGCGCCGTTCCTCCCACCGCGGTGAAAGTCAAGGTGCCGCCTACCGCCACGATAGAGCTGGACGGGCTGACGCCGATGGTGGTATTCGCCAGTACCGTCACGGTGCCGGTCCCGGTGCTTCCCGTGGCATCTGTTGCCGTAACCGTCGCCGTGCCCGCCGTATTCGCCGCCGTGAAAACTCCGGTGGCTGCGTCAATAGTGCCGACCGTCGTGGTGGCGATTGACCAGGAAAAAGGGGTGATGCCCCCCTTGGCGGTGAACGTCAAGGTCCCCAGTTTCTGAACCTGGCCGCTGGCGGGAAAAACCTGGATCGTGGAAAAGGCCGGGCCCAGGGGGGTACCGTCGTTGATGTCATTGCTGCAGGACAGCACCCACAAAACGGCGGCGGCCGGGAGCAGGTATCCCCCTAGCCTGAAAAATTCAAAGGATGCGTTACGTTGTTTTCTGGAAGGCCGCATGAATTCCCGGCGCCTTAAAAAGTGACGATCGGCACCGCCGTGGTGGCGCTGACGTTGTCCACGGTGGCCACGACAAAAGCCAGGCCCGTGGTTTTTCCTGAGGTAAGCGTTGTCGCCGCCGCCCCGTTGGCCGTGGTCAACGAGGTGCTCCCCAGGGTGCCCAGGGAGGTGGTCAACGTGACCGTGGCGCCGTCGACGGGTTGCCCGCTGCTAGTGAACACTTCCACGCGAATGGTGGCCTGGCTGGACCCATCCGCCGCCAGTCCGGCATTGCCGAAGACCGCCGAAACCCCCACCAATTGTCCCGACGACCCCGGCCCCACCACATTATCCACGGGAGCTTGACACGCCGTTAGAACACAGGCCATTATCAGAAGGTTGCAAATTCCTTCTTTGAGTGAAAAGTCCATGAGCCCCCCTAAAAGGGCCAAATGTAGGAGATAAACCTGTTGGCCCAACCCACCCGCTGTTCGTCGGCAACCACCCCTTCGCCCGTGTAGGTGATCGATGCGTTGGCAATCAACTGGGATGATATGGTATTTTTAAAATTGATATCCACAGGCCGGATGGTTCCCCGGAGGATCATAATCTGCTCTTCGTTGTTTACGGTTACGGAGCGGGTGGCTTCAATGACAAAATTACCGTTTGGGAGAACATCAATAATGGTCGCGGCAAGAGTGGCTTTCAATTTTCCTTCCCGGGTGACCTTGCCCGTTCCCTTGTTCGATCGATCGAATTTGGTTTTTACTTTCGGAGAGAACTGGGCGCCCGATCCCAGAAAATTCTGAATCCCCAGGTTACTGGGCAGGCCCAGGAAACTTTCCGCCAGAATATCGTTTTCCGATTTTTTGGAGGTATCCGTGGTCGCCGATTGGGTGGAAGACGCGCTTTCATCAATAATGACGGTCACGATGTCTCCCAGATTCCTGGCTTTGGTATCGACGAACAGGAGATTATTCGAGGTGTCGCCCGGCCAAATCGCCCCATCGGCCCGTTTCGGGGGAGGGGGCTGGTAAAGCCGGTTGGGCACCACCGCCGATGCCGGGTCCACCGCCCGATACGACTTGGCGCAGGAGACCAGCATTAACGCCATCAATCCCACCGCCAGGGCAAACACCCCATTCCTTCCCCATAATTTCAATTCCGATCCTGTCATTAGAAATTCACCCGCACCGTGTTGGCATCGACCACCCATCCAAACACCGTTTTTTTGCTTTGCACATTGAGGACCTGGACCATGCTGTCCTTGAATCCCTTTTCCTTGGCGATACCCGGCGCGGTGATTCTCATCCTTCCTTTTTCAGCGATCAAAACCACCGGGTCTCCCTTTTTCAGCAAGGGGTGTTTGCGAAGGGAATTCAAGGTCACCATTCTTCCCTTTTGCAAGTTTCTCCGCGCCTCATAACCCACCACCTCGGCGAGATTGCCGGCCACATGCTGCACCAATCGGTCGGTGCGGATTTTTTTGATCTCCACGTCGGCGGGTTTCAGGATCGCCCCCCGCTTGATCGAATTCCGGGTTTGGACCACCTCCTGAATCACCGTGACATGGGCGGTCAGTCTCAACCGCCTTTTGAAAATACCGTCGACCCGGATTTCCAGGCTTATGGGTATGCGTCCCAGCCGGGCCGTTCCGCCGGAAAGGCGGTACCTCAATTCCAGGTTGCCCTCGGGAAGTACCATATCCTTTCCATGGTAACTCACCACGACATCCATCGATTCCTGCTCCCAGGGGAGCCGTTGAGAGAGGAACCCGGCCGCTCCTTTTTTAATGACTTGCGGGGTAAGGATCTGGGTACCGGAAGCGGCGGCGTGGGCGGTGCCAGCCAGGGGGAGAAAAATGAAACACACCATCCCGGAAAACAAAAGCAATATTCGGAAAAAACACCAGGGTTTCATTGTTCCTTTCACGTTCAATTATCTCTTCATGTTATTCGCGATCTGAAGCATTTCGTCCGCAGTCTGAACGGTTCTTGAATTGACCTCATAGGCGCGCTGGGCCGAGATCAGGTTTACCAGTTCTTCGACGACGCTCACGTTGGAAAGTTCGAGGAAACCTTGTTGAAGCGTTCCCCGGTCATCGATTCCCGGGTTCCCGATGGCGGGTGTTCCTGACGCGTCCGTTTCGACAAAAAGGTTGAATCCCACCGATTGCAGTCCGGCCTCATTTTGAAAAGTGGCCAACTGGATCGTTCCCACAACCGTGGGCGCCGTGGCGCCCGGCTGGGTGACCGCTACACTGCCCTGCGGGTCGATGGAAATTTGCAGGGCGTCGGGTGGAATGGTGAGCGCCGGCTCCAGGGGAAGACCGTCCGCCGTTACGATTTGTCCTGAGTTATCCAACTTTAACGACCCCGCCCGTGTATAGGCGATCGTTCCATCCGCCTGGGATATCTGGAAAAATCCTCTTCCCTGAACGGCGATGTCCAGGGGGTTTTGGGTCTGGGTAAAATCCCCCTGCAAAAATATCTTCTGAATGGCCGCCGTTTTCGTTCCCAACCCCAGTTGCGCCCCCGTGGGAACCTGGTTCCCGTTGGGCGAGAGTGTTCCCACCAGACGAAGGTTCTGGTAAAGCAGGTCCTGAAACTCCGGCCGGCTTCTTTTGAATCCGACGGTATTTACGTTTGCCAGGTTATTGGAAATCGCGCTGACATTGAGTTCCTGGGCGTTCATTCCAGTCGCGGCAGTGTAGAGAGCACGAATCATACTTCCCGATCCTTTCTGTTTACTGTTCGATCCTTCTAATTCTTTTCGATAGAATTTTTAATCCCGTCAGCCGATTCGCCCGAGTGTGTTCACGGACAGGTCATCCGCCTGATCGATCGACTGAATCACTTTCTGGTAAGCTTCGAAGGCGCGCAGGGTGGTGATCATCTCCGTCATTTCTTGCACCGGGTTGACGTTGGAAGCTTCCAGAAAACCCTGACGGATATATAATTTTTCCGGGGTCTTTTCCTTGGTTCCCGCGGAGGAAAGGCGGAGCAATCCACCCCCCTCCTTAACCAACGCCGAAGGATTCTCGAAATTGACGAGCTTGAATTCTCCCGAAGGAACGTTTTCTAATCCCCTACCCACCGAAATATTCCCCGAGGCATCGACCGAAAGTTGGCCTCCGGCTAAATCTATTTTTATAGGTTTTCCGTTTCTTCCCAGCACCGCGTAACCGTTCTGGTTGATCACATGGCCCTCAGGATCCAATTTGAAATTGCCGTCGCGGGTATAACGGACTCCCTGTGGAGTCTTAAGAACCAAATAACCGTCTCCTTCCAGGGCAAAGTCCAAGGTATTACCAGTGGGCCGCAGGGACCCCTGGGAGTTGTCGGTAAAAAACCTCGAGATGCCCACGTAAGAAACATTCAAGTTCGATTCCTGAAAGGGCCTGGGAATTTCACGCGCCGCCTGCAACGCCGCCGGATTGAATGGGGGGATCATTTCCTGGAAAACCATGCCATCCTTCTTGAAACCCGTGTTCCCCAGGTTGGCCAGGTTGTTGGCGATAATTTGAAGTTTTCTTTCAAGTTTAAATGCCGCCGACGCGGTGACGGATATTCCTTCGTGCACGGTTTTATCCCCTTTTCTTTCCAAATGAACAGCCTCTCATGGGTGGGAGCAAAATCTATACCAAATTTTTCTCACCGCGCCGGGCAACTCGAAACCCTTTATAAACGGCTGTTCCCAAACGCCTCCCATAGTTTCGTTGACACCCGACTTGAAAAAATTTCCGGTAACCTGGCTTGACTTCGGCAGTTTATTCCCATCCGGATCTTTACAATCGCCCGCCTTTTTACATTTAATTTTTCCTTAATATGAATCTTTTCCTCTCGTGATATAATCCAAAATTCATTGCGTCATCAGATCAAATTAACCGTCCGACCTGGACAAACGTGTATTGATGAGGAGCCAATATGGATACCATTTCCGTAGATGAATTGCATAACAGATTTGAAACGATGAATGACAATCACCTGATCCTCGATGTCCGGACCCCCGAGGAATTCTCCGAAGGCCATATCAAGGGAGCTAAAAACACCCCTCACGAAGAAGTGGGTTCCATCGTGGAAGAACTCAGAAATTATCAAACCGTATACGTTCATTGCAAAATGGGCGGACGCGCCAAGATCGCCTCTGAAACCCTGATCAATTCCGGACTGGACAATATTATTTGCGTCGGGGACGGGGGCATGGAACGGTGGAAGAAAATGGGCTGGCCGGTCGATAAAGGTTGAACAGGGTCCCCTTCCGGGGAAAGGCTGGAGAAGGAAGGCCATTTTGTCAGCGCCGTGAGCTTGCGGCAATGCAAGGCGTGCCCCTAACAAGCAAAACCACCCTCACCGAACCCGTCCTACCGCTCCGTCTTCATTTTTGAGAAAATTCCAGGAAATTAATTTGTCCCTCGGGGAGCCGGCCCACCCCATATTGGATTTATAGCAGGATTAGTGGGGGATGATTGCCCCGAACCGGGGAAGGAAGAAGAGGAATAACGAGGAAGAGGTTTAAACAAAAAAAACCCGGGAGCTGGTTGCCAACCTGCATCCAACTCCCGGGTCCAATATACTTCTGGTCAAAAGACCTCAGATCAGTAGACCAACTCCTGCCACTGAGTGATACCTTTTTGACCGTTTCTTTCCTTGTTCTGACCATTCCAGACCGCGATCGCCATCGGCGTTTTGC
>JBHHVU010000031.1:0-35817 GCA_046754465.1 Nitrospinaceae bacterium
CCTCCGACCCTCTGCTCCCAAAGCAGATGCGCTGCCAGGCTGCGCTACGCCCCGTCATGAAAAATTTTGATGAACCCCCTGACCGTGGCCGTTAACCCTTCGCGGTCAGTTGTGGGCGGAATGCATCCGGTGCATTGTTCTCCTCTGTTGAGGTGTCATGATCTTCAGGATGGCAATTTTGGCATCCGCTTTCCCCATGGTGATCCGGCTCAGCGCCGTGCTGATGGCTTTGGCCGCGGCGCGAATCCTATTTTCGTCCACCGTTTCCGCGTGGACCAGCTGGTCCATTTCCAATCCGGCAATGGCCAAATCGGCCTTGGCCTGGATCATCATCTTTTGGTATTCCAAGGAATGGTCTTTAATCCGGCGGACCTGGTCCTCGGTCAATCCCAGCTTGTGTGCGAACTTCAGTGCGTGTTTGAAGGGATTGCCGCCAGACCCGTGAAAACCGCCGTGGCCCCAAACGCCGTGTCCGGTGGATCCTTTATATCTCCCATGTCCGTAGGATTCCGATCGGCCATGGGCATATCCCTTGCTCCGGCTGCCCTCGGCTTGTTTCTTGTAAGCGCCATGACCTTTTTTTCCATATCCCTTGCTTCTGCTTCCTTCTCTTTTTCCCACGGCGGAACTTGAAGCCCCCAGGGAATAACTTTGGCTTTTACTTCCTCCCACTTTTTTGTCCGCATCGTAACTGTAACTGCCTTTGCTGTCGGTTCCTCCCGGAATGGAGGCGGCCAGGGACTGGGGAGCAAAAAATATTATTAGGAGGAAGGACAAAGCCAATACGGTTGCGCGTTTGGGTGTAATTTTAAACATAATGTCCTCCATTGCTTTGTGAATTTTCCTTCCCGGGGAAAACTGGTACGCCCGGCAGGATTCGAACCTGCGACCTACGGATTCGAAGTCCGGCACTCTATCCAGCTGAGCTACGGGCGCAAAATAAGATTTGGGGTGAGCGACGGGACTTGAACCCGCGACAACTGGAGCCACAATCCAGCACTCTACCAACTGAGCTACGCCCACCATATTGAGTTAGAATTTTATCCTACAATGCGGGAGGAAGATAGGTCAAAGAATCATCGAAAACCACCTTGGTCCGCCAATTAAGTATATCAAATCCAGCCGGGGAGGTGCTCCCCCGAAGGCACTCCATCAACCCGCACCAAGACAGGAACACCTCATTTGATGACACGCAAATGGCTCCGGTCTTTTTTGGTACTCAAAACCGGCGGCGGTGCACCCGGACTTTTTTCAGGTTTCAATGGGATTCCCTTGAGTTCCTTTTTCGGTGGTGATTTATGGATCTTCTGTTCCGCCAGGTTGATATCCCTTGGCAGGCTGTCTTCCCAAACCTGCCCCTTCTTCATCAACGGTTCGTAAATGGCCCAGACCGAATCGAAGGGAATCACGCATTTGTGCGGTCTCCCATTAAACGACAGGGTGACGAATATACCATCCCTATTGATGTCTATGGGACGCTTGAAATTCAGATTGAATATCAAATTCAGGGAGGGATCGTTTTTGTACGCCTTGGGGACCTGGACCTCCGGGTTGCGTGCATCCAGGCATACCATGGCGTCCCCCTCGCTGAGAAGGGTCAATAAAAAATCGTATTTATGCTTATTGTCCTCATCCATATCCTAAAATATCATAAAATGGGTTTCTAAAAAAGTCATGTTATTCTGTTGGGGGCGGAAGCTGGTTTTGGGTTGATTTTGAAAAAGATTGGGGTCCGGGAAGAACCTTGCCGCCAATGGGGGGAAATGCTATGATGCCTCCTTTTGGTTTTTCGGGTCCCGCGCGGGGGTCTTTTTTCGGTTCGCCGATTCGCCGCATCCCCTCTGGCAATTCCGGCCAAAGGTGGTTTCCCCCAAGGGATTTTAACCGGATCGATCATTTTTCGGGTTGGGAGAAAAATATGGCCGCAAAAAGGGTAGTCCGTTCGATTCAAATGATCTGTTTGAGTCTCTTGCTCAACGTGTTCCCTCTAAATGCCGTCTCGGCTAAAACGATCGAGGTCCTGGACAATATTTATACGATCGTCCATGGAGATGGGATCGATTCCAACTCGACCTTTATCATCACGAAACAAGGAGTGATCGTGATCGATACCCGGACCAGTCCCCTGGAAGCGAAGAAAGTTCTGGATGAAATCCGTAAACTCACGGACCTGCCCATCCTCTACACCATCAACACCCATTACCACGGAGATCATACTTTTGGCAACCAGGTGTTTATCGACAGCAAGGCGATCATCGCCCAGGAAAACGTGAGGCGGTCCCTGATCGGTCCCCATGGGCAGAAGCACCTGGACTTATTCAAGACCTTCGGTCTGCCGGGTTTGGATGAAGTGACCGTGACTCCGCCCAACATGGTATATAAAAAAAGAATGGATATCTATCAGGGAGGATATCACCTACAGCTCCTTCACCGGGGGCGGGGCCATACCGATGGGGATACATTCATCTATCTCCAGGAACTCAGGACGGTGATTACCGGAGACCTCGTGTTCAACGAACAGATTCCCTACCTGGCGGACGCTTATATCGATGAGTGGATCGATACCTTGCAGTACATTGAAAACCAGGATAATGAACTCGTCGTCCCCGGTCATGGAGATGTGGGGGGAAAACCGATTATCATCGCCATGAAACATTTTTTGATACAATTGCGAAGCTTTGTCCGCGAGGAATTGAAAAAGGGAAGCTCCTTGAAGGAAACCAAGGAAAGGGTTCGTCCCCGCCTGCTGGAAAATTACAAGGATTGGAGCCATCTGGACAGACTCGACGGCGCGATCGAGCGGGCTTTCCTGGAATACAGCCTGAAAGAAAATATATGACCCTCGCCCCTGGGGAGGGGATAGGTCCTCTCTAAATCGCCCGTTGGTCTTTGTCCGCCTATAACGCATGTCCCATCCGCCCCCGCCGGGCCACGCCCGGTAGGGATAGGTCCTCTCTAAATCGCCCGTTGGTCTTTGTCCGCCATATAACGCACGTCCTATCTGCCTCCGGAGGCACTCCGGTCAAATTGCCCGTGGCGGCTCGCCACCCCGGCGGCGCTCCGTGCGATAAAAGCGGCTGAACCCAAACAGGAACAACGTGGCCCCGGCCATTTCCGATCCTTCTTCCAAACCGATCAATAGCCGGGAGTAATCCAGGCTGATGGGATCGACAATATTTTTTGCCAAACCTTCCAACAATAGCACCGATACCCACAGGGCCAGTCCCGCGAACATGATTAGTAAAACCCATGGGTCCTTTTTAAACTGTTTCAGGAAAAATCGGATCAGGATAAAAATGACGGCCAGAATAAACGGTAAATAAAACCACAGCCATTCGTGGATGAAGTGGAATACCGAGGCATGGGGAACCAGGTTCTGCGACCATTTGATAAAGTTTTCATGAATTCCGACGCAGTCATCCAGGCCGATGTAGAAATACAGGGACGCGGCAAAGTACCAGGGCCACTGGGATTTCCATGAAGCCCCCTCGGGGCGGGTTTCCCTGGCCACGATGAGGACGAAGATTCCCAAAAGGTATAACTGCAGCGTCGAGAAATGGGTGCCATAACCCTGTTCCGCATTGAGGTTCCAATGAAAATTCTCCGGATAAAGGAACCACATGATTTCAAGCCCCACCTCGATGGATAAGAGGAGACCGAAGAGGTAATACCGGTGGGGATCCTCCGTGACCAGCCGTTTCAATCGATTCAGCCAGACTTCGCGGAACCGGGGGTTGACCACGCCGAGCAGGAACAGGGTTCCCAGTAAAATGGCCAAAGGATTATTCAGCTTCGTTCCCAGCATGGGGATGGGAGAAGCAATGCCAAGCTGGGTGTGAAGAAAAATAAGCAACAGGACCACGAAATTCACCGCGATGAATATCCGCAAAATCAGGTCCGCCGCAACTCTCAAGGGCTGCGATGGGAATGCGCCGGTTTTCATAACGGAGGATTGGCCGAATCGGACAGGGTCCGAACCAGGCGATATTGTTTGAAAAGGGAATCCTTCGTTTTCAGTATAACTTCAAGCCGGGGATGCTTTTCCAACACGCCCTGAACTTCCGATTCCCGGATCAGGAGATAAGAGCGGGGATTCCGGTAAAGCGTTTGGATGGTTTTTCCCCTAGGAGCCTCCCGAACCGGCCGGTCGATATAATAAAGAAGATCCTCCCGCGCCTGGCCATAATGCAGAAGAGGGTTCTGCCCTACTGTGGAGGCTACTTGGCGGGCAAAGGGTTTCAGGGAAGAGTATTGATTGACCACCCGAGCGACGGGTCCGTGCACGGTTATCAGAATGAGAAGCGCCCAGCCAGTGACCCCTCCCCAAACCCCCAAGGGAGAATTTTTCCCGAGGGCCAGCGTCAAACCTCCCGCAAAAAGGAACATGACCCCCGCCGCCGCGGCAAGCCAGGGCCAGGCAGGGAAATGGCGTTCGATCAGCAGCCCCGTCATCCATTGATCCTTGCCGGAAAGAAAACCAAACAATTTTTCCGGTGGGATGTGCGGGATCAGGCTGGCGAGGATAAACAGCAGGCCCAGGATCACATTCAGAACCACAAAAACCCTCGTGGTTCGCTTCAGGCCGTTCGAAAGACGTTGCGTTTCGAAAGTGGAACGGCTGAAGAAATGCGCGATCAACAGAGCCGCCATGGGATAAAGAGGAAGCAGGTAATCGCCGCGTTTGCCCGGGACCAGGGAAAGAAAAACAAATAGGACCGTAAAGGCGGCCGCGGGATATTGCCAGCGGGAATCCTTTCGGTGAATCCTAAAACCCGCCCAGAGAACCACGGGCAGGAACAAACTCCATGGAGCGAGACCCAGGAAAATTTGGGGAATATAAAAATAGAAAGGTTTTCGATGAATTTGAATAGATGCATTCCCGGTCAACCGGCCGAGGGTTTCCTGGTGAATCATGTTCAGGAACGGTTGTCCCCCTTCCGCGGCCCCCGCGGCAAACCACACCAAAACCATGGCCAAGGGCGCCAGAACAAGCCGGAGCCAGGGAACGGCGCCGGGGGGATTTATTCTCTTGAAAAAAAACAGGGCGAGAAGGGGAAAGATCCATCCCAGCGGACCTTTGGTGAGAAAAGCCGCGCCCAGGGCGACCGCGGCCAGCCACCCGGCCCGGTCCCGGGTTTCCGCTTTCTCCGCCGCCAACATCATCCAGAACGCCGCGAATGCGCCGGTGATAAAAAACGCGAACAACATATCGATGCGCGCGTGGGAGGCCAGATAAGCGAAGCGCCAAGAAGTGACCAGGATCAATCCCGCCATGATCCCGGTGGAAGCGGAAAAAAGACGCCATCCCAGCCAGGTGGTCAGGGCGGCGGTTCCCGTTCCCGCCAAAACCGATGGCAGACGCAGCGAGATTTCATTCACTTTCCCCAGGGCCAACGAGGAAAGCAGACCCGACCAGTAAAACAGGGGGGGTTTGGTGCGGACCCTCTGGCTGTTAATTTTTGGAAGCCAAAGGCTTCCTCCCTGAGCCATTATTTTTACGGGAATACTTTCCCGGGCTTCTCTTTTGGAAAGGTCCGTATGGGGAACGATCCAAAGAAAAAGGAGAAAGGCGATCAGGGACGAACCCCACCGCTGCAGGAAAAATGCGGTTCCATTCAAGGTATTGAACATTTCAGATTTTCTGGAAGGCAGGCATTCAGTCCTGCCATTGGTATTCGGGACCTTAAAGAGCCGCTCCGGGGAACCCGGGTTCCGCCGTCCCGGAAAAACACGGCTCAATTACTCCAAAAGAGTCCCTTTCTTTTTCCAGTATTCCCGGAGGGTGTGTTCTTCGTCCAGGAAGGTATCTAGATAAGTGTGATTGGCGGGAATCATGGGCATGACGTGCCCCATGCTTTTGTCGTTATAAGGATATTTCACATCCAGGACGTAAGGTCCCTTGGATTTCAACATGCGTTTCAGCGCGGGGACCACTTCCTCGGGCTGGCGGATGCTTTCCGATTTGATACCGAACGCGTGGGCGATTTCGGCGAAATTGGCGTCGCCCAGAAAAGTATGCCCCCGGATGGATTTGTAAAACCGGTCTTCCCACTGGGCCACCATGCCTAAATGGGCGTTGTTAAGGACCACGTTCTTGACGGGAATTTTCTCGATTTTCAGGGTTTGCAATTCCTGGATATTCATCAGAAAACTGCCGTCACCCTCGATGTTGATGACTTGACGGCCGGGGTAGGCCACTTGGGCTCCCATGGCCGCGGGCAACCCGAAACCCATGGCCCCAAGCCCGGAGGAACACAGCCAGTGCAGGGGCTCCTTGAAGTTCCAGAACTGGGCCGTCCACATCTGGTGTTGTCCCACCCCCACCGAAACGATGGCGTCGTTGTCCGCGAGTTTGTTGAGTTCGGCGATGACGCGCTGGGGAACGATGGCATCTTCCTGGAGCGGGAATTTTAAAGGGAACTCTTTTTTCCAGGCCTGGACCTGCTCGACCCAGGGTTTGATGTCAATCTTCTTTTCCAGCCGCCCGTTCATCATTTTCAAGGCTTGCCTGACATCCCCCTGGATGGGTATGTCCACGATCACGTTTTTGTTGATTTCGGACGCGTCGATATCGACATGGATGAATTTGGCGTTTTTGCAGAATTCGGACAGTTTCCCCGTCACCCGGTCGTCGAACCGCACCCCGAGGGCGATCACCAGGTCGGCATGGTTGATGGCGATATTGGCGTAAACCGCCCCGTGCATTCCCAGCATTCTCAGCGACAAAGGGTCCTCGGAGGGATAGGCTCCCAGCCCCATGACGGTGGTGGTGATGGGAATCCCGGTTTTTTTGACGAAAGCGCGGAGTTCCTGGGAAGCGCCGCTGGAGATGATCCCGCCTCCTGCGTAAATGACAGGACGCCGGGCCGCCTTGATCGCGTGGACCGCTTTTTTGATCTGCAGGGCCGAAGGCTCGAGATTGGGTTTGTAACTGGGGCAATCGAATTTTACGTTGAAATTGGGAACCGATTCCTGTTGCTGGATATTTTTCGGGATATCGATCAACACCGGGCCGGGCCGTCCGGTGCGGGCGATGGTGAACGCTTCGTGAACCACCTTCGGAATGTCTCGCGTGTCCTGTAGCAGGTAGCTGTGCTTCACCAGGGGAAAGGTGGAGCCGATGATATCGGTTTCCTGGAAGGCATCGCTTCCCAGAACGGGGGCGGGCACCTGCCCCGTGATGGCGACGATGGGGATGGAATCCATCTTCGCGTCGATGATGCCGGTCAACAGGTTCACCGCGCCGGGCCCCGAGGTGGCGAGGCACACGCCAATCTTCCCGGTGCTCCGGGCGTAACCGCCAGCGGCAAAAGCCCCGCCCTGCTCATGACGGGGCAGGACCATGCGTATCTTTTTGCTCAGGGTCAACCCCTGGTGAATTTCCATCGAGGCGCCGCCGGGATACCCGAAGATAACTTCCACGCCTTCGTTTTCCAGTGCTTTCACGAGAATATCCCTTCCCTTCATAATGCATTTTTCCGCGTGGGAAGAAGATTTGGATGCCGAGGGGCGTTTTTTCAGAGTGGGTGTTTTCGTTTTCATGGCTTATTCAGAAACTTAACTGAATTGTTAAATGATGTCAAATTCAATCCCTCCGATGGGGATCCACTTCACAAAAGTTCATGGTTGTTATAAGAAGGTTCGGGCGCGGTCACTCAAGAGCCTTCAGAAGGATCCCCTCCCGCAAACCGTATTCACTCACTGTGAGGAGGTCGCATTGGAAAGCCCGCATGGTTTCCAGGACGATGGCCGTTCCGGCGATGATCAGGTCCGCCCTTCCCGGTTCCAGCGGTTTCAGCAGCCGCCTTTCCTCGATGGACTTGCCTTTCAAGTCGTTTTGAATCCGCTGAATTTGGTTTCGGGACAGGACCGCGCCGTGGATTTTTTCCGGATCGTAGGGATAAATATTTTCCTGGAGGGCCGCCAGGGTGGTCACGGTGCCGGCGGTTCCGATCAACAGTTCGGGTTGGAAGCCGGAAAGCCGGGCGGTCACGCCCGCCAATTCAGCCTGGATATAGGCCTGAAGGTGTTCGTACTCATCCTTGGCGATGGGGTGCCGGGTGATGAATTTCTCCGTTAGGCGAACCGTTCCCAGGGAGGTGCTTTGCGCCCCGCCAATCGATTTGCCCCGGGAAAGAATGAATTCCGTGCTGCCGCCGCCTATGTCGAAGGTCAGGGTTTTTCTGTCTTGGGGGGGGATTTTCCAGAAAACCCCTTCCAGGGTCAGCCCCGCCTCTTCTTCCCAGGAAATGACTTCGACCTTTATCCCCGTCCGTGCCAGCGCCCGGCGCACGAATTCCTCGCCATTGGAAGCTTCCCGGACGGCGCTGGTGGCCACTGCCCGGATGGGGATGGTCCCGTGTGTCCGGCAGATGTCCCTAAATTCCGACAAGACCGACAGTGTGGATTCCATCCGGGGGTCGAGCAGGGTCTTTCCCGCGTTCATCCCTTCTCCCAGGCGAGTGATTCTCCGGGCCGAGCCGAGCTCCGTGAAATGTCCGTTGGGTCCTTCCTGGAGAATGAGCAGCCGCACGGTATTGGTGCCGATATCAATGGATGCGCGTTTTTTCATTTCCGGAAAGGCAATAAGGTTTCACTGTCGATGGTGAGAATAAGATAAAAGCCGATGGACGTAAACAACGCCAGCGGGCCCCATGCGGCGAGAACGGGTCCGAAGGTTCCCCCCCGTCCCAGGGAAATCCCCATCGCATAAAGAAAAGAAAAAAATATTCCCAGGCTCAGGTTCAAGGCGACGGAAAACAGGACGCCGCCATGGCGGCTGGTGCGAAGGGAAAGCGGGATGCCGATCAAGGCCATGACAATCGCGATGAAGGGATAGGAGATTTTGTGATGCAGGTCCACCCATTTTTTGGACACATCCTTGCCTTCCGATTGCCAGGCTAGGATTTCTTCGTACAATTTTCTCAAGTTCATTTCTTCGGGACGTTTTTTGATGATTTGAAAATCCGACGGGATTTCCGAAAATGGAAAATAATTTTTCTCGAAGAACTCGGTTTTTTCCAGGCCCTCCGGTCCAAAGGACCGCACAAAGCCGTCAATGAACTCCCATCGGTTGTCCTTCCATACGGCCTTCGCGGAATCGATGCGCTTTTGGATGAACTGATCATCCCGCGTGATGAATATGCTGACCCCCTTCAGTGTGGAATGTTGCGGATCGAAATTCTCCACATTCCAGATGGTGCCCGCTTTGGATTTGTACCAAATCTTGTCCTTGATGATTTTCCCCGACGTCGCCCTTCCGCGGACCTGGACGAAGAAAATATGGTTCATTTTCTTGCTGGTGACGGGGGCGATATATTCATTGCTGGCGAGCACGAGCAAGGCGATGAGCATGGCCCCCCCCACGATCGGCAGGGTGATTCCCGTCACGCTGATTCCGCTGGCCTTAATGGCGGTGATCTCGTTGTTCTTGCTCAGGGAGGCGATGGCGATCACCGTTGCCAGCAGCACGGCCTGGGGGGCCATGAAGAAAAATGCGAAGGGGATTTTATAAAAATAGTAAGCCAGCAGCATCCAGGCCGGAACCCCCCTGCTGACGAACTCGTCGACCCTCTCAAAAAAATCACCGATCAGAAAAATACCCACCAGTCCGCAGGCGGAGAGCAGGAATAAACGAAAAAATTCTGTCAATATATAGCGTTTGAGGATCATGGCCGCGGGAATCCCTTTCCCCGGATTTGGGTATTCAATCCGGGTAGATATTTCTTCAGAATATCGCCCAAAGAGGCTAGTTCGGAGCGGTCCTCCAAGGTTTGCCGGACGTAGTCCAGGGTTGGGGGGATATATTCCAGATACCGGTCATTGCCGTTCACCACGCTTTGGTAGGCGAAAGTTCCCACCGCCTTTAAATTCCTCTGCACCGACATCCAGTCGAAAATTCTGTAAAATTCCTGCCGGTCCACCCGCCGGTCCACCTGCCTTTCCTTGAGGTCGATGAAGAGGTCGATCATTTCCCGGCGAAAATCATTTTCCAGACGAACGTAGGAATCCTTGAGCAGTGAAACCAGATCATACTGGCAGGGTCCCATCCGCGCGTCCTGGAAATCGAGAATCCTGAGCCTGCCGTTTTGGACTATCAGGTTCCTGGAATGGTAATCCCGATGCGTGAAGCAGGGTTCCTGGGCCGCCAGGGTTTCGCAAAGCGATTGAAAGTGGCGGCGGATTTCACCGGTTGCATCCGCGTTCGGGAGGCACCCATTCAACCCGCCCACGTAATGCGTCAGCATGAAATCGAGTTCCCACATCAGTTTGTCAACGTCGAACCGGCGATGAAAGGCCGGACAATCGGGCGCGGCATTTTGAGTGGCGCGGCCGTGCAGGCGGGCAAGAAGTTCCACTGCCTTGCGGTAATACGTCCGGGTTTCCCCGGGATGGCCGCGAACCCGGTCTTCCAGTGTTGCCCGGCCGCAGTCCTCCAGAAACAGGAGTCCTTTCACCGAATCATAATAATACAATTCCGGGACGGGCAGGTCCAGGCCACGCAGAAAATTTAATATCCGGGTAAAATCCGTCTCCGATGCGCCGGTGGGTTCTTTCAATTGCATGACAATCACCGACGCGTGGTCTTCCTCTGCAGGGGCCTTTTTGAAAGATACGCGAAAATAGGACCGGTCCGAGGCGTCCCCCGCCAACGAGTCACAAACCACTTCGCGCACCGGTGAACGGACGATCGACGGCAGGAACTCCAGTAGGAAATCCTTCCCGAAACGCGCGGGCGAATTGGGATCATCAAATGTGGGCGTGCGGGTCATGGGGTCCGGGATAGAGGGAAAAATGAATCCATTTCACATTTGTTTCATCTTAAGATACAATCTTCGCTCTTCAGCAAATGTTTGGAGGAAACAATGCCAAAACCAAATTACCATATCCTTGTTTGTGCAAACAAGAGACCGCCGGGTCATCCCAGGGGTTCCTGTGGAGAAAATCAGGCTGAGGCCGTCCTGGAAAAGTTTAGCATGGGCATCGAGGAAAAAATGCTTTTTGGAAAAACCATCCTTTCCACGTCTTCGTGTCTTGGGCCTTGCTCCATAGGGACCGTTGTGATCATTTATCCCGATTCCGTCTGGTACAACAAGGTCAAACCGGAGGACGTCGAAGAGATCCTGGACCAGCATATCGTTCAGGGAAAGAAAGTGGAGCGGCTGGAAATCCCCGATGAAATCTGGGGCTGACCTCCACGGGGGGAGGGAATAGTCCCAGAGGCGCGGGGAGGGAAGTCAGGGCTCGAATCCCTGTCCATCTTCCCATATAAGGTAATGCCTTTCAAACCCAACAGGGGAAGTTCTCCTCCGGAAAAAGTCAGGGCGGTCCGGTTTGGAGTTTTTCCGAAAGGTCTCTCCCCTTGCCCGCGAGATCCAGAATGCGGGTCCAGAGCTCCTTTCTTCCGGTTTTGTTTTTACTGGAAAAGACAATCAACTCCTTTTCACTCCCGCCAAAAAATACATTCCTGATTTTTTCGGCCCGCCGGGCTCGTTCGGAGGCTGAAAGCTTATCCGATTTCGTGGCAACGAGGAGGTAACGGATTCCATTCGCTTCCAACCAGTCTTTCAGGTCCAGGTCCAGGGGCGTGGGGTCCCGGCGAAGATCGATGATGAACACCAGGGCCGTCAGGGTTTCCCGCTGGAGAAGGTATTGTTCGATCATCCGTTTCCACTTTCGCTGAATGGCCGGCGGCACCTTGGCGAAACCGTAACCGGGCAGGTCGGCGAATATCAGCGCATCGTTGATCTTGAAAAAATTGATCTCCTGGGTTTTCCCCGGCGTGGAGCTGATCCGGACCAGTTTTTTCCGGTTCAGCAGGGAACGAATGAGGGAGGATTTGCCGACATTCGACCGGCCGGCAAACGCGAATTCGGGATACAAGCCGCGGGGGTATTGCCCCGCCGACACCGCGCCCTTGAGAAATTCCGCTGAAACGATCTTCATGATTCAAACCGGTTGATCACCAGCCCCGATAATAATTTAGGATAAAAGAAAGTGGCTTTTTGCGGAAGGCGGATGCCATTTTCCGCCAATCGGCGCACCTGCGAAATTTTCGTCGGGTTCATGAAAAAAGCCAGATCGCAATCCCCAGAATCTACCTTCTCCATCGCCTCGCCGATCTCCGTCGTGTAAGACACGTATTGCTGATTCCCACTCTGTTTCGTATCGATTCCCAAAAAGGATTTGATGATGATCGCATGGAGCTGGGCCACGTCCAGAACCTTTAGCTCTTCCGGTTCATCCGGTTCCAGGAAGGGGAGGATACGTTGAGGATCCGGCAATCGTAATAAATAGCATTTTCCTTTTCCCAGATAGGCGCAGAAAGCGATGCCGGATTCGCCCGCTTTTTCGAGCAGGGTCTTGACGCGTGACGCCGGTGTATCCTGCGCGAGGGTTTCCATCTCGAAAACCTCGCCGACGCGCAAAAGAAAATCCTGCCCTTCAAAGGGCGAAGGACACCGCACCATGCGGTGAATGGGAAAAATCGACATGGAATCCGAATCGAGATTAGTCAAGAACATCATCACGTGCGCCGCGTCGCTCACTTCGTGTCCGTGATTTTTAAAATAGGCCAGGGCGGTCTCATACCGGTGATGCCCATCCGCGATGTAAATTTTCTTGTCCTCAAAACTTCTTGAAATGAACCGGATGGACTCCCCGTCGGTGAGACGCCAGAAACGGTGGGAGACGGTTCCATTTTCCACCGTAAACAAGGGAGGAGTCCGCAGGGTATCCTCCAGCTTTTGGTCGATCCTGCCCCGGGGATCGGAAAACAAGCCGAAGATGGGGCTGAAATTGGCACGGCAGGCTATCAGCAAACGCATGCGGTCTTTCTTCGCTTTCGCCAGCGTGAATTCATGCGGGCAGATGTTGCCTGTACTGAAATCTTCCAGTTTCACCCGGGCGAAGAACCCGGTGCGGGTCAGGGATCGATCCCCGAATCGGTAATCCTGGCTGTAGACATAGAGCCCCGGTTCCCGGTCACGGGTCAGGATCCCCTGGTCGATCCATTCCGTGAAATCCCGGGCCGACCGTGTATAGCGGCTGTTCTGTTCCGTATCGCCGGGAAATTCCTTTCCCAGGATAAGACGAACCACGTTGTAAGGACTTTTCAGGTAAAGTTCCTCCTGCGCCTGGGGCGTGATCACATCATAAGGAGGCGCGATAACCTTTTCCTGGGGGCCGATTTTTTCCGGGTTGTACAACAACCCCGTGAAGGGAACGACTTCTACCATGACATAATGGGCAAGCCGGTTTCAGGATTCCTCCCACAAGCCCGGCCGGGGTTCCCCACCTTTCGGGGGAATGAAATGTTAACGGATTTTTTCATAACGCTTCACAATCGCAGAGTTCGCGGATGTAACGAACCAGGGAACCGATGGTGTCATCGTCCAGGGTATGTCCCCATGCGGGCATACAGGGCGCCCTGCCCACGGCCAGCCCTCCCAGCTTGATAGCGTCGAACAACTGCTGGTCGGTCCGGGTTTCCAGGTAGTCCGTCTTCGTGTGGTTTCTTGGCGGAACGGTCAATGATTTCGCGTTGATGCCGTCGCCATGGCCCATCGACCCGTGGCATTGTGCGCAATACCATTGGTAGGTTTTCCGGGTAGCGCCGGTCACTCCGGCGAGGGCCGGTTTCGGAATCTGGGGAGCCATGGCTTTTGGGGGTTCCGTTTTTCCGGCGGACGGCGCGGCCTGTTTTGATTCCGTCTCCCCCCCTCCACATGCGGAAAGCCCAACCATCATTCCCACAGCGAGGATTGCCCTCCACCTTCTTGAACGCTTTTCCATTCCCGCCATGATGGCTATTTCCAGTCCCCTATTTTGAGTGACATGATGTATTTGGTCAGTTGCACCGCGGCTTCATCTTCCAGGTCAAACCGGGGCATCCGGCTTTTTCCCGGGATTTTCTCCGGCGATTTCAGTTTGTTGAATACCCAATCCGCCTGCAACCGGTTGCCGGCGTTGGCGAGGGAGGGGCCGGAGATACCGCCGCGGGGTTTGCCGGCGAGGTTGATTCCCTCATGACACGCGATGCACCCATAATTCCTTTCAAAAAGAATTTTCGCCTTCACCCGCTTCCCCTTGGTCAGGGGCTTATCATCCACTATACCCGAAACCGGGTCTGGCTGTTTCAACGAAAGCAGAAACCGGACCATTTCCCGGGCATCTTTTTCGGAAAGGGCCACATGGGGGCGAGCAAGCGTGGGTTTGCCCTCAAGGAATCCCGGATCCATCAAGTAACCCGCCTTGCGAATGACCACGGGTTTTTGCAGGAACTTTTCCAGCCAAGCCGATTGAAATTTATCCCCTGCATAAAACAAATCCGGCGCCTTGGCGGATGCCTCCGGTGCGTCCGGGGAGAACCGATGGCACTCCGTACACCCATGTTTTTCGGCGGGCGAGGGGGTTGCCATGGCCGGGGCCATCAAGGCCGGTCCCGTCATCCAAATAAGGATTAATGCCATCCATCGGGTTATGGTCATTCTTGTTCTACCGGTTTTTCCAAGGCTGGCATCCCGTTGGGAGACGGTTCACCCTGGAACATGTCCTGGAAAAAATCCAGTATGGGATTTTCTTTTTGAGGCGCGTTTGGATCTTCCGGCTGATCCGGGGATGACGCGGGAAGATCCTCGACGGAAATCCGCCCTGAAAAAAATTCATTTCGATCCAGGTCATAATACAAATCTTCCAACGTACTTGGGCGGCCAAAACGCTTCTCCTTTTCCTCGTGTTTCCGATCGTAGGGGAATTCCCCCCGGATCAGGAGGCGGGGCAGCCTTTTTTCCCGCAGGTCGAGATAACGGAAGGCGCGGTAGGAGTCGGTCTTTTTTTTGAGCGCCGCGATTTCCTTCAGGTTTAAAAACCTCGCCTTTCTGGGGGGAAAGGCGGTTTGTAGCGGCTGGCCCCTGGAGGTCACCACCTGTTTGAGCTGGAACTCGCTGGGGATGTGATTTTGCGATTTCAGCTCGTCAAAAAATGTTTTGGCATCCTTTATGGAATTTTTGAGGGGATCGCCCAGTCCCGCGGTCAGGGGGTTCCGGTGGCAGCTTTCGCAACTGCGCGCGGTCTTGCGTATCGTGTGCGGGGCGTGTGGCTGCAGGATCAGGCCCGGGTTGCCGCCGCGGGTTTGCAAAAGCTCCGCCCTTTTAAGCGGCGGCGGGCCTTTCCCGGGTCGGCCGGTCACGAAGTATTGATACCTGGGTTTCATGACCGTGTATTTTCCCCACGGATTTTTGCCGAGGATGAGGCTGTCCCAGCTCGTTTCGGTTAAGACATCCCACCAAACCCCTTTGATGTAGTTTCCCTCGATTCCGCCGGGACCCTCCACCGCCGTCACCCAATCCAGCATGGTTTTCGATCCGTTGTCAGGGTTTTGTTGGGAGATCAGGTGCTGCAGCGACGGATCGGAAAAACTCCAATCCCGCCATTTTCCCAGGTCCGGTTCCTTTTCGTAGATGAGGTGCATCCCCCAATCAGCGGCGGACCAGCGGGCATGGCAGGTATAACATTCCAAAAGTGTCATGTGTCCTTCAATCTGGTGGGCGGGGGGCGGTTTGATGTCTTTCAGGATCGGGATAATGTGCTTGGCCCCCGTCACTTTGGAATAAAGGATCCATTTGTCTTTCACCCGTTTGATATGGTGCATCCGGGTTCCCTGGGAATTGACCAGAACGGAGTCCCCAAAGCCGATTTTTTTGACCAGATTGTGATTTCGGCGAATCGCCTGGATGATTGCCTTGGAGTTGGGATCCGATTCCAGGAGAAGGAACTCTTCCGGTGTGCGGAAGGGGGTGCCATGGCAATCCTCGCATTTGATGTCGATCTTTCTCTCCATGGGGGACGGGGCGGACGCCCCCTTGATATCCGTTCCCACGTGGCAGTCGATGCAATGCATGCCGCGTTCCCGATGGATGTCGGGCACCAGAAACTCGTGTTCACTTCCATAAAGAACCGGTTTTTCGTCGTCGATGCGTTGCTGCGAGGATTTTGGCCGCGCGGGTTTGCTGAGCAGTCCTTCAAACTCATTTCCAACGCCGTTGGCGTTGTGGCAATGCTCGCACTGAACACTGGGGATGGCCAGCGTGAATTTGTGAAGGACCGGGTAACCGCGTGGGTTCTCCAGGGAAAGGGACGCGGATTTCCTCTGGAAAATTTTCCGGTGGATCTCTGCGGCGGCTCTTTGTTTCGACTGAATGGCGCGGTCGCGGGTCAGGGTGGACCCGTCGTTGGCGTAGATCATGTGGCAGGCGGCGCAGCCGGTGGCGCGAAAATCCCCTGCCCGGTGAGGAGGATTCCCCTGAATGTGACAGCGCAGACATTTCGTCCGCAAAAACGAATCCACCGGGTGGCCTTTCTCCGGCGTGGGGGGAAGCTTTTCGTTCGTCCCCTTTTCGGGCAGCAAGGAATAGATATCCGTGTCCCGGGGTTGCGCGCCCCAGGCGTAACGGGTGATATTGATGATTCCCTTGGCCGTGGTCATCAGGGAGGCCCGGACTTTTTCAATTTGGTCGGCGTGGCATTTCCCGCAGAATTTGGGCGCATGTTTCAAATCCGATGGGTTGGAAACCAACCCCTTGTGGGCCTGGGGAAGGGATCGGGCTCTCCTGTTTCCTCCATGGCATTTGGAACAGCGGAAATTGTGGTTTTTGCTGATCTGCTCGATTCCCTGGTGGCAGGACAGGCATCCGTCACCCCGCTTCAGTTGAACCACCTTGCCGAATACATCGTTGATGGAAAAATTCGAGTCGCGGTAATAGTTCTCGATGAACTTGCCGGAATCCGAGTAGGAATTAAAACGAATCCCGTCGATGGTGATGCCCGGTTCCAAAACCTCGGCCGAATCCTCCTGGAATCCACGTACCGGAAAAAAGGGATCGCGGAAATCCCCGGCGTCGAGGTAATGCTTTTCCAGGGTTTGGGGCGTCTCCACCATTTTCTTTTCTTCCGGGGGGTGAACAGGCGGTGGCGCCTCTTCCACGAAGGTGGACTCCGAAAATCCTTTTTCTTCTTCCTGGGAAGATTCATCGGGGAGGGGTGGCCAGTTGAAAAATCCCCGTTCCTGATCTCCCGTTCCGGTATCTTCCGGCTGCGCGGCGGGAGGGGCGGACGGCGCTGGCCGGAGTTCCCCCGGGCCTGGCGATTTTATCGTCTCCTCATTGAGAGCCCCGGAGTCCGGGGTTTCGGGTGCCCGTGGCGGATTCTCCGTTGGCGCCAACTTCCGGGTATCTTCCGGTGCCATCAAATCCTCGATCCCCTGGGCCTGCAGCCCGGGGTTGAAAATCCCCAACAGGAAAACGGACGAAAGGGTGGCGAGCCCGATTTTTTGAAAAGAGGTCATTCGATCACTTTACTTCTGTTTTAAAATTTTATCGCGGAGTCGGCGGTGGGCCAGCTTTTTCTCAAACGCGTAACTTTTTTGAATATTCCGGTAGATCGGGTCATTGTAACGGTCGTGGCAGGGGATGCAATTGCCGACCCGCAGAATACGGGCTATTTCCTCCTGGTTGAACGGCCGTGCGCCAGATTGACTGCTTCCGGCCAGCGGTTCGCCGCGGAGAGTGACCTTGGCATCGGGGGCAAAATCCGATTTGTGCCTGACGATGTCCGAACGGACTAATGGGTCCATGCGATCGTTTTTACCCGTGGGGTTTGGGTTCAGCCTCAGTTCCCCTTCTCCCAGACCCAGGGAGCGTGGGGAAAGATGACAACTGACGCAGGAGCGGACTTTTCTCCCAACGGAGTGGGGGTGGACCGCATAAACCAGGTTGGATCCGGAATAGCCCTCGGGATTGGTAAAACTCCAATCCAGGTACCGGCCCCGGGCGTCGCCGTTTTTCCGGACCACCGCCACGGGCTTGCCCTTGTGATCGAGCACGTTCAAGGCCGCGCCCGTTTGCGGGAGCATGGGCGCCACCCTGCCCCGCGGTCCCACCATCAACACGGGAAGGTTCACGTTCCCGGCAAAATATCCCGGCGCCCAGGAGCCCCCGGTACCGGAGGGATGGTCCGAAGGCATTCGCGTGCCGTCGTAGGAGGCGTGGCACCCGTTGCACCTGGGAACCCACTGGGAATGGCAGGCGGTGCATTCCAGCTTCCTCTTGTGCGCGGGGATGACATGGGCGTTCCTCGCCGCATGGATTACCGGTGTGGCGTGTTTTTCCCCGCTCAATTTTCCCAGGGTCCAGATCAGGTCCTTTTCCATTTTGACATTTGTCATCTTTTGTTGCCGGGCGGTCAACGCCATCTTTTCATCAACGGAATTCACCCACCCCTTGTAATTCCGGCTCAGGCGGATGACTCGATCCTCCGGGTCGGTGATCGGGGCCACGGCGGGTGGGGAATCACCGTCCCCGTGGCAGGTCTCACACCGAATTTCAACGGCCTGAGTTTGTTTGGAATAGAGGTTGCCGTCGCCCATGATATCAAACTGCGTATGGCAGTCAATACAAGCCAATCCCTTGGCGAAGTGCACGTCCGGTTGAATTTGTCCGGCCCCGGGAAAAGCGGGAAAAGGGAAGCCGTTCTTCCCGACGGTGGGACGGGTCAGGTTGAACGCCTTGTGGCATTTAAGGCAGGTGGAATCCGGCGGCAGGGGGGTCATCCGGTGGAAGGAGGGATGGCCCGGTTCCGTCCGGGACAGGGTGGGGTCCTTTCCCCGATACAGGCCCTCTTTGGAATAGGTGAAGTGGCAGGCGGCGCATCCCTGGGACCGGAACTCCCCAGGTGGGGCCGGGGAGTCCAGGTGACATTGAAAGCACTGTTGACGCAGCAGACTGTCGCCGATATGACGGGAAACCCGGGCCGGTTGGAGTTTTCCCTGGCGGTTTTTGGATTCCTGGCGGAATTCCCGGGGCGAGAAAAAGGGAAGGGCGTCCAGGTGCCTAAGCCCCCCCCTGTCGCCGGGAACGTCTCCGTCCTCATCTTTTATGGAACGGACGCCATATTTGGCCGTACGGCGGCTCTGCCCGGACCAGGAGTACCTCAGGCCGGAGATCATTCCCGCGAGCGTGGCCATGATCGATTTTTTCACCCGTTGGATATGGTTTCTATCGGATTGGGAATGCCCGGAATGGCAAAATCCCTGGCCGCAGGTTTTCTCCACGACGCGGAGACTGGAGGGATTGCGTTTTCCGGTTCCCGCCCGAGGGTCGTAAATCAGGCTGGCATGAGCGCTCTCCTTATCCACCGTTTGCCCGTCGCCGCCGTGACAAACCGTGCAGCCGAATTCCCGGGGGTGGGCCGGGCTCACCTCTTCGATTCCGTCGTGGCAGGTAACGCATTTTTCGCTCGCTTGCCCGCGAAAGGTGGAGACATGGACTTGCGGGTAATCCTTGAGAGTGGCCGTCACTTTCAATTCCTTGATATGAGGAACCGGGCGATTGCCGGGAACGGGTTCCTTCAGGGTGGCCTCGCCGGCGCCGGAAAGGGTGTTGAACTTTCCCGGCCCGGTCTCCTCATCGCCGCGGGCCTGGACCGCTAAAGCGCCGCATACGGCTAGAATCAAAACGGGTAGCCCATGACGGATTTTATGCACGATGGGAATGGGGGAGGGTAAAAGTGAGGAGATATTGATGTTTCACGGTCCTGGACTATTTGAACACGACCTCCACCCGATTGAGGAAATCCAGCAACTCATCCGCGGTGGCCCGGATTTTTTCGGCGGACTTTTCCTTGGCGCCCTCCTCCATGGTCAGTCCGATAGCGCTGATCAAATCGAACCCGTAACCCGCGCCCGATCCTTTCATGGTGTGCCCCAGTCTTTGGATGGTTTCGAAATCATCCTGCTCCAAGGCGGCTCGAAGGGTCTTGAGATCCTTGTGCCGGTTGTCGAGATACCCTGGTATGAGTTCTTCCAGGTCCGGGTCAATTTCAACGATGATTTTTTCGTTTTCGTCTCCCTTGGCTGGATGAGTCATGATTCACCTTCAAAATTAAAGATCGTCCTGAAGTGGGCCGGGAAAATGAAATCCTGGAAAATAGAGGCCGGAAAACAATCCAAAAGAGCCCGAAGGGATGTTCGAAAAAGAAATCGATCGAAACAAGATTGACGGCCCGATCTGTCTTATGTGGATCGATCTTGGAGCGGCCCGTGGCTGGGTCCGCGAGATGATTCCGGGTCCCGATACATGGTAAAACCCGGAAGCCGACATTTCAACCGGCATCTTGAAATTGTTACGCAACCCCGTAATTTTCCGGGTCTTGGAGCCCCAGATTTTTTCGGCCCCGCCCGGGGTCCGCGGATTTATTCTTCCCGATGAAAGAAATGGAATCCCTTGCCCCGGTCCGGAGACCGGAGTTTGAACTGCACTTCAAAATCCAGGGCGAGGTCGAGCCAGTCTTCCAGGAGGCGGGTCATCAGGAAATTATTTTTAACGGACTCCCGGGCCGCTTGGCCCATCTGGGTGCGTAGATTCCCATCTTTCAACACCTGGACGATCCGCGCCGCGGCTTCGTCCACCGAATTGACGAGAAAGCCGTTATGCTCATTCTGGATTTGCAGGGGGATGCCCCCCACATTGCCGCCGATCACCACGGCCCCTTTCCACATGGCCTCGGTGACCGTCAGGCCAAACCCTTCCCGGATGGATTTTTGCAAAACCACATGCGCCCGGCTTTGCAGGGCGTTGACCAGGGCGGTATCCTGTTTCGCGAGAATGATGATGCGTTCATTCTGTTCGTGCAGCAACGATTCGTAAACTTCCTGGCCTTCCGGATCATCCGTGGCCATATCGCCCAGAAGAACCAGGGTGCAGTCCACTTCCTCGCGGGCTTTTTTATAGGCCTGGATCACCCCCAGGGGATCTTTCCACAAATCGAACCGGGAAATCTGGGTCACGATCGGCAGGTCCGTGGGGATTTTGTAATGTTGGAGTCTTTCAAGAATCTGGGCCTCCGGCAAGGGCATGTTCTTGGTAATGAAAGGATCGATCGCGGGTTGGAAATAACGGGAAGGGATATTCAGTTTGACCGGCGGTTTTTGAGTGAAAATGGTAGCGTCATAGCGATTGATGGTGGTTTTCAGGTAATTCCAGATCGTGGGTTCCGGCTGGGTCAAATCCAGGTGGCAACGCCAGATCCAGGGACACGTTTTCCGGTAGTGCTGAATAAGAAACAACGGTTGTGGATCGTGGACCACGACATAATCGGCGTCCAGGTCCATGCGGATGGCGTTTTCATGAATCGTTTGTTCGTAGATATCCTTCTTCAGCTCGGTCATGTGCAGGGGATGGCCCTGGAGCGCGTTGTGAAACTTTTTGGTCGCGGAAAAGAAATCGGCGCTTCCGAAAAGTAGCCGCCAGTCGGCCTTGATTCCGACACCGTTCATAATCAGAACCAGGGAGGTCAAAAGTTCCGCCACCCCCCCTCCGGAATAGGTGCTGTTGATGTGAATGAGCTTTTTGCCGTTGAGGATCCGGGCTTTTTCCAGGATCCGGTCCACGGTCTCGTTTCCCACCAGCTCCCGGTAATTATTGATATCGATCCGTTTCAGAGCGGGGAAATGGGTTTCGGGTTTTTTTTTGGGCATAAGATTGGACTCAGTGTTGAAGGGGGGACGAGACCCCCTTTGCCAGATTATCCCGCGTTGAGGGCGGTCCTCAACGGGAAAATGGTTGCGTATTATAATTCATAATTGCACCAGGAAAAGAGAATAATGACTGCATCCGCCAGGGTTCCCGGTACCATGGAGAAATTGGGCTGGCAAATTAAAAAGATCCATGGCGGGGGTCCGTTTTTCCTAGAGGGTGATCGAATGATCGGTCAGCAGGCTAAAGGGGAGGATTTGAAAGATATTATTCAGAGGGAGTTTCGCCGGGCCGTCCTGGGAAGAAATGGAGAAGGAACAACGGGTGAGGAGGTCGCGAAAATCCTCCTTGCCAGAGAGGCCGGAAGGCAACAGGATATGCGTATTGCCCCAAGCCCGGGGTCCCACTGGCCATTTTCCCTTGGGCGCCATTAGACCGGAAACGAGCCTGGGTGCTACGGTGATTACCGTGTTCCCTTCGTGCATGCGGGCGAACGCGACGGCGTGGTCGGCCCGGTCCCCCTCCACCTGCAAGGGCAGGTAATCCCCTTTCAGAAACAAATCGGGATGCTTTTTTCGAAGCCGCAATCCGCAAGCGGTGAGGAACATTTTGATGCGGCCGTCCTCCCATTGATCCAGCATCCCGGCGATGGTGGCATTGCGCCGTACGGGATCCAGGGGAGAAGGGTCGGCCAGCAAGGGGTCCATTTCCCGCAAAAGACGCATCTGGTGATCGAAATCCACCGGCCTGCGGTTGTCCGGGTCCACCAGGCTCAGGTCCCAAAGTTCCCGTCCCTGGTAGGTATCGGGGATTCCCGGTGAAGTCAGTTTGATCGACACCTGCGCCAGGGAATTGATCACCCCCAGCCGGGCGATGCGCTTCTGAAAGGGGAGGAAGGAATCCATGAATCGATTGGTTTTCGAAGGCGTCAGGATCCGTTGGATGAAATTTTCCACGGCGGCGTCGTAATCGTCATTGGGATTGATCCAGCTCGAATGCACCTTGGCTTCCTTGATGGCTTTGTGCATGTAGGTCTGGAGGCGGTGCTTCATTTCCTCCAATTGATCGGGGTTCAAGGGTTGTGTGGGCCACACTCCCACCAGGGTCTGGTAAAAGAGGTATTCCTCGTTCCTGTCGGGGGCGTATTTCCCATCGACCAGAGTCCGTTTCGAGCGGTTGAGCAGGGACCAGCGCCGAATGGCTTTCCGCCATTCATCGGGGACCTCTGAAAGGGCGTTTAACCGGGCGCGCACATCCTCACCGCGCTTATGGTCGTGGGTGGCCGTGCAGATCATGGTAAGCGGCCAGTTTCGCTGCCGTTTTTGGTTCCTGGCATGAAAAGCGGACGTAGACATGCCGAACCGCTGGGGCTGGCCCCCGACCTCGTTCAACGAGATCAACCGGTTGTACCGGTAAAAGGCGGTGTCTTCCAGCCCCTTGCCCTGAACGGGCCCGGTGAACTGCTGGAATTTCATGATGAAATCCTGCCGCTTTTTCAGTTGGGTTTCCGAAAGCTCCTCCTTCGAGGGGGGAAAAATCGTGTCCTTGAGAAAATCGAAGATCGTTGGTTCCAACGCCGGGTTCCGGCGGCGCGCCCGGTAGATGGCGTTTTCCAGAGTTTCCCGGTCTTCCGGAAGGTATCCCCGCCCGTCGATATAAGTCCGGTAGAGGGGGAAACACGCCACCACCTCACCCAGCGCCTCCCTCAGGCTATTCAGGGTGAAATCCCGGCAATGACGGTCCTCCTCCGAAATCAGGTTCAGCGATCGAACCAGAACATTCAGTTCACTGGTGAGGTCGGTTTGCATGATTACTTTTTTACTTTGATAAACGATTTCGGAAAAGGGGGCGGTGACGCCCGTATAACGGGTGTAAATTCGGCTGAACTCTCTTTCCTGCGAAGGGTCGATGAACAAGGCGTTCAAATCGTTTAAAAAGTCATGCCCGCAGGTTCCCGATACGCTCCATTTTTCGGGAAGCGACTCGGTTCCCGTGAGAATTTTTTCCACCACGATATAGAGGGGGCGGCTCACGGGTCCGGCAGGGTCTTGTTCCTTCTCTTCCCCGCGCCATTGGCGGATTGTTTTTTGAAGGGTAGCCGGGTCCACCCCGTTCCAGGGTCCGTCACGTACCACATATTCATAAAGAACCGCATTCTGGAGACGTTCCAAATAGGCCGCCGGGTCGAACAAGCCATCCGGATGGTCCAGCCGAAGGCCCTGGACTTTCCCTTCCCCGATCAAACGCAGAATCAGGGTATGGGTTTCGTCAAAGACCTTTGGCAACTCCATGCGTATCGCCGCCAGATGATTGATGTCGAAAAAACGCCGGTAATTGATCTCGTGGGCGGCGGTCCGCCAATAGGAAAGGCGATACACCTGCCCTTCCAGCAGCCGGTGCAGCCGATCAAAACTTTCCGGCCGGCCGGGGACGCCGTTGAAGATTTTCAGGTTTTCCCGGATATGACAGCGGATGCGGGAACATTCGTTCGTCAGGCGGATCAACCGTTTTCGGCTGACATCCATTTCACGGCCGCGTTCCTCGATTTTTCCGGAATCCGCCCCAGGGTCGAAGGGCAGGTTTTTGAGCGCCGTGAGGATGCTGTGGAATTCGGTCAGGTAAGGGTCCTCATCCCCCATTTCCTTTTGCAGCAGATCCAGGTTGTGGGCGAGGACTTCGGGGGCCGTGCGGGGATTGATCGGGATATCATAATCGAAGTATTTCAGGGAAAGATCCCCGTCCCGCATTTCCAGAACCAGTTCTCCCCGTTCCAGAACCACTCCATACTGATCTCCCAGAATGGGCAGAAGTATTTTCCCCTTCAGTTCGGCCTTGACCGGGTTCCAGTCGATATCGAAAAAATCGGAGTAAGGGGAACAGCGGCCGTTTTTGAGCACATCTTGCCACCAAAGGTTCTCGGAACTGGCGATTCCCATGTGATTGGGAACAAAGTCCAGGATGTGACCCATGGAGTACCGGGAAAGTTCCGCCGTGAAAGCTTCGTATGCCTCTTCTCCGCCGATCTCCGTGTTGATGCGGGTGTAGTCGCAAATATCGTATCCGTGCGGCGAGTCCTTGCCCGCCGCCAGATAAGGCGAGGTATAACAATGAGTGATTCCCAGGCTGGACAGGTAGGCGGTGATCGACCGCGCCTGTTGGAAGGTGAATCCCTTGTTGAGCTGCAAGCGATACGTGTTTAAAGGAATATTCTTCCCCGCAAGAAGACGTTTCTTGAGCAGGGTCAGCCGATCTGTTATCAGGGCCAGGTTTTGGTTTGCCCTAAGATTCATCATCCCTAATCCTCCTGCACCCAATTTTGCGGTTTCGGCATAGCCAAGTCAAGTTTTTGAGTGTGAGGGAGATGCCTGTGGGAGGGGTAAGGATCGCAGGATCACCGCGCAGGGACCCCGAAACTCCAGCACCATGGTTTCGCCGTTACCGGTGCAAATCGGGGGAGCGGGGGCCGTAGCAAACCTGTCCTCCTCGGTGTGCCATGAAACTTTCCAGTTTCCGCCGGGAAGTGGCCGTGTGGAGGGGACCGTTCCCAGGATGATGCGTGCCGGGCCTTTCAGGCAGGCCACCATCAATAATCGGCCGGAGGCGGGGTCTCCCCGGGACAAACCCAGGGTATTCCGGCCTGCCGCGGCGGCATCGAAGGTGGAATTTTTTCGCGCCTCAAGAGCCGGTTCCGTTCGCCGCATCTCAAGAAGCGTCCGGTAGAGGCGGAGTATTCCCGCATGGGGTTCGCGCATGGGCTCCTCCCAGTCCAGCCTGCTGTCGAGAAAAGTGGCCAGAGCTTGCGGATCGGGGATGAGGTTTCGGGCCTTCGGGCCGCTGAACTCCTTGAATCCCCGGAACTCGTTCCGGCGGCCCTCGGTCACCCGTTTTCCCAGTTCCCGCGGGTGGTCGGTGAAATAGCGGAAAGGCGACCCCGCGGCCCATTCCTGACCCATGAAAAGCAAAGGCGTGGCGGGTGAGAACAAAAGCAGGGCGCTCGCCGCCCGGTACGAAGCCAAGTCCACCTTGAAATGCAGCCGGTCGCCCAGCGCCCGGTTGCCTACCTGGTCGTGGTTTTGAATACAATGAACGAAACGTTGCAAGGGAATCCCCCGTGCCGGGGTACCCCACGGCTTTTTTCTGAAAGCGGAAACCTGCCCCGTATAAAACCAGCCCTGCCGGAGGGTGGCCGCGAGGTCTTCCGCATCTCCCCTGAAATCGAGAAAATACCCGTCGTTGTCCCCCGCGAGCAGGGTGCGGATCTGGTGATGGAAATCATCGGCCCATACCGCGTCGAGACCGTATCCACCCTTCTTGGCGGGCAGGATCAATGGCGCGTGATTACGGTCATCCTCCGCGATGATCAGGACTTTCCGGCCTTCCGGCAGGGAGGTCCTCACCCGGTCCGCCAGTTCCTTTAAAAAAGAGTTTGGACTGTCGTCGAACAGGGCATGCGTCGCATCCAGGCGCAAACCGTCGATGTGGTATTCGTGGACCCAGTGGAGCGCGTTTTCGATGAAAAAGTCGCGTACGTGCCGGGAGTGTGCGCCGTCGAGGTTGACGGCGTCCCCCCAGGGACTTTTATGTTTCCCGGAAAAATAATAAGGAGAAAACGCGCCCAGGTAAGCCCCCTCCGGGCCCAGGTGATTGTAGACCACGTCGAGAAACACCCCGATTCCGAGGGCGTGCGCCCGGTCGATGAGTCCGCGCAGGGCATCGGGAACGCCATAACACCGGGTCGGGGCAAACAGGTCCACCCCGTCGTATCCCCAATTGCGGTTGCCGGGGAACTCGGCCACCGGCATCAATTCCACCGCGGTGATGCCCAGCTCCTTCAACGTCTCCAGTCTCCGCCGGACCCCCGAAAAAGTTCCCTCCGGACTGAAAGTCCCCACATGCAGCTCGTAAAGGATGAGATCACAGAGATCGAGACCCCGCCAATGGGAATCGGTCCACCGGAACCGGGAGGGGTTGACCACCTGCGAGGGACCGTGCACTCCCCGGGGCTGAAACCGCGAAGCAGGGTCGGGCAGGCAACGGTCCCGGTCGATGCGGTAACGGTAAAGAGTTCCAGCGGCGATTTCGGAAAAATGGCCGGTGAAGAAGCCGTCCCGGGAGGGTTCCAGGGCCATGGGAGGCAAGGTGGGGGAGGGCGGTTCCACAATCAGTTCGATAGACCGGGCCTTCGGCGCCCAAACCCGGAACCGGACCCCCTCGTTTTCCATCCAGGCGCCCAGACGAGGTTTCCAGTTTATCGAATTTCGGTTTTCGAAAGGAGGCATAAGACCGCGATAGACCTTTCTTCCAGGAGATAAGCGGTTCCCCCTCGAAAGATCAGGGAACTTTCCGGTTTGGAGGAATCCAGAAGGGTTTCCCAGCGTGTCCCTTTTTTGTAGGCGGGAAGAACGAAAGGAATTTCCTCGTGGTGAGCGTTAATAAGAACTAACAGCGTTTTTCCGGTCACCGGTTGGCCATTTTCATCCACTTCGTCTATGGCGTCTCCCGCCATCCGTAGGCCGATGCATCGTGCGTAGGGGGTATTCCATTTGGTGGGTGTCATTTCCCGGCCGGCCGGGGAAATCCAGAGAACATCCTTGCTGCCGGATTTTTTGTTCTTTTTCCCCTTGAAGAATTTCGTCCGTGTCAATACCGGATGGGATTTTCGAAGATGGACGAGCTTTTGCAGAAAGCGCAGGAACAGGCGATGCTTTTTGTCCAGGTTCCAGGGATACCAGCTGATCTCGTTATCCTGGCAGTAGGCGTTGTTGTTTCCCCCTTGCGTTTGCCCCAGTTCGTCCCCGCCCCGGATCAGGGGAACCCCCTGGGAAAGTAGAAGGGTGGCCATGAGGTTCCGTTTCTGTTTTTCCCGCAGCGCCTTGATGCGTGCATTGTGGGTGGGGCCTTCCGCGCCGCAGTTCCAGCTGAAATTAGCGTCGCTGCCGTCGTGACTATTTTCCCCGTTGGCCTGGTTATGCTTGGAATTGTAACTGACCAGGTCCTCGAGGGTGAACCCGTCGTGGGAAGTGATGAAATTGATACTGGCCTGGGGCTGGCGTCCGCCGGGTTGGTACAGGTCGCTGCTGCCGGACAACCGGCTGGCCAATTCCGGCAGGGTGCCTTCGTCTCCTTTCCAGAACCGGCGGACGGCATCCCGGTACCTTCCGTTCAGTTCGCACCAGGGGGAGGGAAAATTTCCAACCTGGTAGCCGCCTTCTCCAACATCCCACGGTTCCGCGATCAGCTTCACCCGTGAAAGGATAGGATCTTGATTGATAATCTTGATAAAGGCGCTTTGAAAATCCACCGCATGTTTTTCACGGACCAGAGCGCTGGCCAGATCGAACCGGAATCCGTCCACATGCATCTCGTTGACCCAGTACCGCAAACTGTCCATGATCAGCGCGAGGACGACAGGGTGGCGGGTGTCGAGGGTGTTGCCGCACCCCGTAAAGTCCTGGTAGAACCTTGGATCCTCCGCGTTCAAACGATAATAAACGCGGTTATCGATCCCCCGGAAGGACAGGGTGGGTCCCAGATGGTTCCCTTCGGCGGTGTGATTGTAAACCACGTCGAGGATGACCTCGATGCCCTCGGCGTGAAGGGCCCGCACCATCATTTTGAATTCGCGTACCGGGTCCGCCCCCGGTCCCGAGGCGAACCGGGAATCGGGCGCGAAATAAGACAGCGTGTTGTATCCCCAATAATTGGTCAGCCCGTTTTGAATCAGATGGTATTCCGTGAAACATTGATGGATGGGCATCAGCTCCACCGCGGTGATACCCAGGTCTTTGAGATGCTGGATCACGGGTTCCTGGATCAGGCCAAGAAAAGTTCCCCGGAGTTCCGGGGGCACCTCCGGGTGCCGGGCGGTCAAACCTTTCACATGGGTTTCGTAAATCAGTGTCTGGTTCCAGGGAATTCCCGGCGGCCGGTCGTCCCCCCAGGTGAACGAGGAATCGACGGTCACCGACAGCGGGGCGTGGGCGGCGTCATCTTGGGGGTTGGGAGCATCGTCCTCCCCGTTCGATTCGAGAGCGTAACCGAAGAGGGATTCATCCCCTTTCCCGGCGCGGACCACCCGTTTGGCGTAGGGATCGACGAGCACCTTACCAGGGTTGAACCGGTGTCCCCGGTCCGGAGCATAGGGTCCGTACACCCTGTACCCATACAGGCATCCCGGCGGAAGGCCTTCGAGGTAAGTGTGCCAAATGTGGGGGGTCGATTCGGTCAGGGAAACGCGGTCGGATTCCCTGGCTGCGTAGATGGAGTCAAACAGGCAAAGTTCAACCTGGGTGGCGTGCCTGCTGAACAGGGCGAAATTAACGCCCCGTCCGTCCCAAGTGGCCCCCAGCGGAAAAGGTTTTCCTTTTTTCTTCCTCATTGCCTCGCGATGGGGCTTTGGGGAAGCGGCTTCATGGAGGTGTCCTCGTAAAATGCCATCAATAAACTGGGTTATGAAAATAGTAAAGTGCGTCGTCTCCCGGTGTGATGGTATAGTCAGGCAGGCTGGAACATTGTTCCAGTACGATTTTCCAGGAACCGCCGTCTTTTTTAAAGACATAGTTGCAGACACTATGCTGTCTTTCATCCGTGTCCGTACTCTTGGAAGTGATGCTGCTGATTTCGTCCGCAAGGATATAACCCAGGACTTTACCTACCCGGCCGGCGAGCACTTGTCTTTGGGTTTGGCAATTCATTTCCCGGAAGTCGGACATCATCTGGCGGTAACCCGTGATCCGGTTTTCGAGGAGGGCGCGTTTGTCGTCCGCCATGATGACCAGTTTGGGCGCATAAAACTGGGTGATTTTTTCCGGCTGGGTGCATACCAGGCTGTCGACTTTTTTGAGGATGGTGGTGAGTTCATCCGTGTCCGCGGCGGAGGCATTCTCCAGCCCGGTCAGAGGAAAAATCATCACTGCGGCGAGAGCGATTCTTGCAATAAATTTAAACATTAAAATTCCTCCAGGGCATCAAAACAGGCTTCGATTTTAAAAAAATCCGTTCGCATGGACGGCAATGGACCCTTTCATAATGGACGATCAAGGAAAGTTTTGAAAAAAGATTTCCACGGTTTCCCCATCACGCCCCCAGCCGAAACTCCCGGAACCGGCCAGGGTGGTGATGATTCCCCGAGTATCGACTTTTCGTATGCGGTTGTTCCCCATATCCGAGATATATAAATTGCCCTTGGCATCAAACGCGATGGCGGAAGGACCTTTAAGCATGGCCTTCACGGCGGGGCCCCCATCCCCGAAAAAGCCCTGAATCCCTCTCCCGGCGACGGTCACGATTTTCCCGTCCTTGGTGATTTTTCGGATGCGGTTGGTATATGCCCCGGCGATATACAGTTCCCCGGAAGGGCTGAGGGCGAGGTCGTCCATGGACCGAATGCCCGCCTCCAGGGCCGGGCCGCCGTCACCGGAATATTCATGCGTGCCGTTGCCCGCGATTGTGCTGACGATGCCATTGGGATCGATTTTCCGAATCCGGTTATTGGCGGTATCGGCAATGAACAGATTACCCGCCTTATCCGCCACCAGGGCTTGGGGATCCCGAAACGCCGCCTGCTTGGCGGGTCCGCCATCTCCAAAATAATCCGACTCCCCAGTTCCCGCGAAGTTGGTGATGTTCCCCTTCGTATCCACCATGCGGATTTGATGATTGATGCGGTCGGCGATATAAAGATTGTTCTTACCGTCGAAAGTGATATCCGAGAACTGGGTCATGACCGCGATTTTGCTTTTCATGGCCACTGCCTTGGAACGGGAGGCTTTCAAGGCCGCAAGATATTTCGGATTCGACGTATTCAGGAATTCGTGGATGATGCCCTTGCGGTCAATCTTCCGGATGATGCTGATAAAACCGCTGGGACTGACCAGGAAAATTTCGTCCTTGCTGTTGACCGTCAGGGAACTGACCCCATAAAGAGAGGCTTTGAGCGCCGGGATACCATCCCCGACATTCCCCCGGTGACCGGTTCCGGCGATGGTGTCGATGATGCCGTCGGGCGTGATTTCCCGGATCCGGTAGTGGCCCTCGTCCGAAAAGATCAGATTGCCCTTGCTATCGGTGACCATGCCGTGGGGAAAATTGAGGTTGCTGCCGGCGGCGGGTCCACCGTCCCCAGCAAATTTTTTGAGTCCGTTCCCAGCCACCGTAATGACCTTCCCGGTTTTGGGATTGATTCGCCGGATCCGGTAATGCGACCGGTCGATGACCAGCACCTGCCCCTGGTTATCCACCGCCACACCAAAGGGAAGGTACAAATTAGTGTCCCGCGCCAGTTCCGAATCGCCGTTGTAATCCTGCTGTCCGGTGCCTGCAACGGTTCGAATCATGCCCTGGGGGTCGACGACGCGGATTCGGTTGTTGTTCCGGTCGGCGATGTAGAGATTTCCCTGGTCATCCAGCGCCACGTCCGTGGGTCCGGCGATGCTTGCCCGGTAAGCGGGGCCGTTATCGCCGATGAAAAAGAACCCACCGTCCCCGGCGATGGTGGTGATGATGCCGTTGGGGTTCACTTTTCGGATCCGGTTGTTTCCCCGGTCGGCGATGTAGAGGTTGTCCTTTTTATCGATGGCCAGTCCGAAGGGTTTGTCCAGGGTGGCCTTGAGAGCCGGGCCCGCGTCTCCATGATAACCATCCTTTCCATTGCCGGCGAATGTGGTAATAATGCCTTTTTTGTTCACCACCCGGATGCGGTTGTTGGACCGGTCGGCAATGTAAAGGTTTCCTTTGCTGTCCAAAGCCACGCCGGAAGGCAGATTGAACTGGGCTTGGGTTGCCGGGCCGCCGTCTCCACTAAATCCCGCTGTTCCCATTCCTGCAACCGTTGTGATGATTCCCCGGGTATCGACTTTTCGGATGACATGGTTTTCCCGGTCGGCGATGTAGAGGTTGCCTTGCTTGTCGACCACTAGACCCGCCGGGGTTCTCAATTGAGCCTCGACCGCGGGGCCGCCGTCGCCTTTATAGCCGGAAGAGCCCGTCCCGGCATACAGAATCATTTTCCCTTCCGGGTCGATCCGGTTGATTTTGTTGTGTTCCCTTCTGGAAATATAAATGTTTCCCTCGCCGTCCACCGCGATTCCGTCCACCAGGGAGATCTCTATTTCCGTGGCATTGATCCCCTTGGCCAGACCCGGTGTAGGAAATCCCAAGGAAAGGATTAGTGAAAGGGCTATTAGTTTCAAATAGTTGTTAAGATGATCGGGCATGATGGTCCTCTTTGGCAAGTTACGGTTCCTTTAACGAAGCCCGCAGGGACTCGTAACAAATTTCATCTTTAGGAATTGGGAAATTGCTTGAAATCCAGAAAGGTCAGGCCGGGACTTTTCAGGATAATCCCCGGCGGCTATCCCATCGAATAATTAACAATAAATTCCTCGAACCGGAACCACAACGGCAGAACGGGGAGAGTCACGGGAAAATCGCCATGAATTTCCGATTATACCGGGGGGTTACCATGTATTTTTGGATTTATAAATCAACAATTATACGTCGGTGGTTAGGTATGTCAAATGGATTTTAAAGGGATGAGAATTGTGGGGACGGGAAGAAGGGTGCCAGGGGGTTCCATGAAAATCCCCTTCTGTTGTGGGAAACCCGGTTCAATAATGCTATGATTTATCAATCATGAAAACGATATTGATCTTTCCATCACAGTGGTATCCCACTCAGCCCTACCTGAGTACCCCTTACCTGACCGCCTATTTGCGCGCCCAGGGATGGGAGGTGGAGCAGCGGGACTTCAACATCGAATCCTACGACCATTTTCTTTCGCCGCCGCTGTTACATCAGGCGGTCGAGAAAATGGAAGCCAGGCTGCAAGCGGTCCGGTCTCGAAAAACCATGACCATCAAGGATAAATCCCTTCTGGACGTTCTGTCTACGGGAATCCGGTTTTCCCCCGCGATCATTTCCCAGGTGGAGGAAGCCAAAACCGTCATGCGGACGCCTGACCGGTTCTTCGATTTCGACACTTACCAGCAGGCCGATATGGTCATCAAGTCCGCCCTCAAGTTGGTGTCGGATGCCTATTCGCCGGCGATTCTGTCCTTGTCCACCTTTGAAAGCGGCACCCGGGCGGAAGATTCGACCTCAAAAGCTCGGGAGGTCACCCGGGACCGCGAGACCAATCCCTTCATCGGCTTGTATGAAGAGACCCTGCTTCCCGCCACGCCGTGGGAAGAGTATGCCGTGGCGGGAATCTCCATTGTGGGTATTTCACAGATCGTTCCCGGCCTCACCCTGGCCCGGATGCTGAAAGAAAAATATCCCCATCTGCATGTGGTGCTTGGTGGGCCCATCTTCAGCGTCAACGCGGGTCAACTGGCCGGGCGGAAGGAATTTTTCGAGGAATTCTGCCACAGCATCGTTACCTTTGAAGGGGAGGAACCGCTGCATCGCCTGTTGAGCGCCCTGAAATCCGGACCCGATCTCAAGTCCGTGCCCAACCTGCTTTTTCTGGATGGGGAGGAAGTCCGGCTGAACCGGGAGCGGGTCGAGTTGCGTTTCGAAGACCTCCCCCCGCCCACGTTCGATGGCTTGCCGATGAACCGCTACTTGTCCCCGTACCCCATCATTCCGGTTCTGCAAAGCCGCGGGTGTTACTGGGGGAAATGCACCTTCTGCACCCATAGCTATATCTACGGACACCGCTACGGCAAACAACGGACCCAGCAGATGGTGGACGAACTGGAAAGGCTCTCGAAAAAATACAAGACGCGGTATTTTACATTTTCCGACGAGGCGGTTTCCCCGCATTCGCTCAACGATATTTCCGGCCTGATGCTTGAAAGAGGCGTGGAAATCCGGTCGCTGGCTCTGTTGAAATTTGAAAAAGTCATGGATGACACCTTGTTCCGTAAAATCCACCAGGCCGGTTTTATTTTCCTCATGTACGGATTGGAAAGCGCCAATGACCGGGTGCTCGCCCTGATCGACAAGGGCACTTCCAAGGCAGTGGAACGGGATGTCCTGCGAAGGAGTCACGCCGCGGGGATCTGGAACCACGCCTTCCTCTTTTTCGGGTTTCCCACCGAAACCCGCGGGGAAGCCCAGGAAACCATCGATTTTCTCATGGGGAATCTCGATTCGATCCACTCCTTCGGTCCGGGCGTTTTTCTTTTGAACCGGGATTCGAGCTGCTATCAGTTTCCGGAAAAATACTCCATTTCCAAAATCCTTCAGGATCCCGAAGCCGATATCGCGATGAATCTGGATTTTGCCGCCGACGAGGGCATGACCCGTCAGGAGGCCGTTGAAATGAACGACCGCTGTGTCAAAATGGCGGAGGAAAAGTTTACCTCGCTCAAAATCTGGGGAACCCTGCCCAGGGAACATTTTCTCCTCTACCTCGACCGGTATGGAAAGAATGCCTTGGCGGGAAAATCCTCTCCGCCGGAATCTGAGGAAAAAGTGCTCTGCAAGGCGTGAAAAAATAGTGAACCCGGTGATTTTCCGAAACCTGGAATGAAACCATGAAAGTCCTGCTTCTGTTTCCTCCCGACTGGCTGCCGTCGGAACCGTATTTGAGTCTGCCGTCGTTGACATCGGTCCTGCGTCCGGCGGGTCACGAAGTGATCCAGAAAGATATCAACGTTGAAATGTACGAAATGTTTTTCAGCGGTCCCTTCCTGGACCACGTGGGTCAACGGATCACCCGCGAGCTTCAGCACCTCCAGTACACGGAAAGAGAGCGGTCCCTGGACGAAGAAGAACAGGCGCTCAAGGAGCAGCTCCTCGCCTGCACCCCAGAACGCCGCGAACAGTTCAAGAATGATATCCGCCGGGCCAAGGAAATCCTTCGCGGGCAAGCCTTTTACGACATCGATCAACTGGAATGGGCCACCCAATGCCTGCATCAAACCATGGCGCTGATCTCCCTGGCCTACTACCCGGCCCAGATCTGTTTTCCCCCCATCGAAACCGATCTCGTATACAAACCCTTCATGTCGAGCGAAATTCTCGAGGCACTCGACGACGGCCAGATCAATGTCTATCGCGATGTGTATCGGCGGCTGATATTCCCCGTCATGGAAAAAGAGAAACCGGGAATCGTGGGGATCTCGATCGTTCAGCAGAAGCAGTTGATCGCCACCTTCACATTTTGCAAACTGATCAAGGAGGATTTTCCGGACACCCACATCACCCTCGGGGGAAACATCATCACCCGCATCCGCGACGTGCTGCCCCGGATCGATGGGTTGTTCCAGTATTTCGATTCCGCCGTGGTCTATGAGGGCGAGAGCGCCTTTCTGCAACTGGTCGAGGCCTTGGAAAATCACGCGGATTTGTCCCGGCTCCCCAACCTGATCTATCAGGATGAAACAGGCGTCCACGTGAACAAGGAAGTGCACGCCGAGGATTTATCCCAACTGCCACCGCCGGATTTCGACGGCATGCCGCTGGAAAAATACTTTGTGCCGGAACTCATCCTGCCTTATCTGGCCACCCGCGGCTGTTACTGGGGACGCTGCACCTTCTGCGATCACTTCCAAGGTTACGTGGAGGGGTTCCGTACCAAGCAGGTGGACCAGATCGTTGAGGAAATCGAATCCCTGAAACAGAAATACGGCACGCGGTTTTTCCATTTCACCGACGAGTCCTACCCCCCCGCGCTGTTCCGCAAACTTTCTCGTCAGCTCATCGAAAAAAAATCCGGTATTGTGTGGACCACCCACATGCGGTTCGAGGAGTCCCTGCTCGATGACCCGGTCTGGCGGGACGCCCAGGCCTCCGGCTGCCGGTACCTGCATTTCGGGTACGAGTCGGGCAATCAGCGGGTGCTGCGACTGATGGACAAGGCGACCGATCTGGACGCGATCCAGACCAATCTGGCCATGTCCTCAAAGGCGGGCATCTGGAACCACATCATGGGCTTTTTCGGGTTCCCCGGCGAGACCTCGAAGGAATGCGAGGACAGCAAGCAGTTTGTCCAAAAAAACAGGGATCATATCCACTCCCTCGGGTTCATGACCTTTGTCCTGGGAAAATACAGTCCCGTGGCCTTCGAACCGGAAAAATACGGCCTGACCTATTATAAGAACCCCGAATGGGATCTGGCATTGGATTATTACTTCACCGTGGAAAAAGGTTTGGGCATCCAGGAGGCGTTGGAGATCTTTGAAGAATTCGAGAAAAACCACGATCCCAAATGGGACCTCAGAACCTGCGTGCGGGAGTACATCTTTCTTTACATCGAGCGATTCGGGACCAATAACCTGCCCCAACTGCGCATGAAGTCCGGCCAGCGGCAACAGCCCTACCAAAGCCCCGTCGGCATGGT
>JBHHVU010000032.1:0-34519 GCA_046754465.1 Nitrospinaceae bacterium
CCTTTTGGATTTCCTCCCGCACCGCGGCGGCATTGTCTTCCTTCCAGGCCTTCATCTTTTTGTCGATTTCTTCCAGTTTGGCGCGGATCACTTTTTCCAGTTTGGGATCGATATTCTCCTGGATTTTTTCCAGACAGTCGCGGCCATTTTTTATCGCTTCGTGCAGTTTTTCTTCGATCTCCTCTTCAAGCGCCTCTTTTCGCGAGTCCACATGCTCCGTCAGCATTTCCAGCTTTTCCTTCAACTCCGCGATGGTCCGGAAATTTTCCCGGGCGCGGTGGATATCCTTTTCAAAATAATCCTCGGGGAGGGATCCTCTGGCTTCCATGTAATCATCCTCTTGATAGTTGAATCTTACCGATTATAAGATGCCGAAAGCCCTGTTAATATGCAAAAAATCCGTGAAAAGGTCCTCTTCCTGAAATACCAGAGAAAAGGAGACCTGTAGGGAGGAGATCATCTTGACTTATAATTATGAGTCGGGTAGATTTATTAAATTGATTCCAAAGGGGTTAGCTTTTGAAAGACCATATTCGGGAATTTCAATCATACCTGATCGCGGAAAAAAACGCGTCGCCGCACACGGTTGCCAACTATCTCAACGACCTCAAACAATTCGTGAATTTCCTCCGGGAAACAGGCCACGGAGGCGAAGAGGGACAGGTTCGCCTGGAAAACATCGACCGGCTGTGCATCCGTTCATTCATGGGCTATATTTTCGAGCGCTCCCAGTGCGGCGCCACCATGAGCCGCAAGTTGTCCACGTTGAGTTCTTTTTTCCGGTTTCTCTGCCGGGAAGGGCATCTGAAAACCAATTGGGCCAAATCCGTTCCCTCCCCGAAAAAAATCACGAAACTGCCCTCTTACCTCTCGGTCGACGATATGTTCCGGCTGCTGGACCTCCCCAATCCCAAAACCTTCCTTGGGGCGCGGGACCGGGCGATTTTCGAGCTGTTTTACAGCACCGGGATTCGAATCAGCGAGCTGGTGGGGCTGGTCCTTGAGGACTTGCACTTGGACCACCGAATGGTTAAGGTAAGAGGAAAAGGGAAAAAAGAACGGTTGCTGCCCTTGGGCGGCAAATGCATCGACGCCATTCAGGACTACCTGGCATTCCGGGAGAAGTGGATGAAAGATCGCGCGGCCTCCCAACCGGTCCCGCGCGAAGTGTTCCTGAATCACCGGGGGAAAAGCCTGTCAACACGGGGAGTCCGCAAGATCATGGAGAAATACATCAAACAAAACTATTTTCCAGGCAAAATATCCCCTCACTCGATCCGGCACTCGTTTGCCACCCACATGCTCGAGGCGGGGGCCGATTTACGGTCCATACAGGAAATGCTGGGGCATTCGAGCCTGTCGACCACACAAAAATACACGCATTTGACGATCGACCGGCTGGCGGAAACCTACGACAAAGCCCATCCCCGGGCACGGCGAAAAACCCTGGCCTCCACCGGTAAACCATGACCCCTTTCGTCGACGAGGACCATCAACATTCATCCGTCCCCAACCCCGTAACTGCCAGGAGGCACAAGAATAGGCGATGATGCATGCCACCACCATACTTGCGGTCCGCCATAAAGGAAAACTCGCCATGGGCGGGGACGGCCAGGTTTCCCTCGGCAACACCGTCATGAAACACAGCGCCAACAAAGTGCGGCGCATGTTTCATGACAAGATCATCGGCGGATTCGCCGGGTCCACGGCCGATGCCTTTTCCCTTTTCGGAAGGTTCGAGGAAAAGCTGGAGAAATTCCAGGGCAACCTGGCCCGGGCAGCGGTGGAGTTGGCGAAGGACTGGCGCACCGATAAAATGCTCCGCCGGCTCGAGGCCATGCTCATCGTGGCCGACAAGGAAAAATCGTTCCTGATCTCCGGCACGGGCGACGTCATCGAACCCGATGACGGCATTTTAGCCATCGGTTCCGGAGGCATGTACGCCCTGGCGGCGGCCAAGGCCCTTATTCAGCATTCCGACCTGGACGCCAAAACCATCGTGGAAGAGGCAATGAACATCGCGCAGTCCATTTGCATTTATACCAATTCGCAGATCACGATCGAGGAGTTGTAGTTTCATGGACACCCCTATTTCAAAGGATACTCCCGCCGGCAAGGCGGCCTCCAACAACGAGAATCCCGGAAACGAATTCGTCGCCGCCATGACGCCGCGGGAAGTCGTCCGGGAGTTGGATAAATATATCGTCGGCCAGACCAAGGCCAAACGGGCCGTGGCCATCGCCCTCCGGAACCGCTGGCGGCGCCTGCAGATTTCGAAGGACATGCGGGACGAGGTGGCGCCCAAAAACATCCTCATGATCGGTCCGACCGGGGTCGGCAAAACCGAAATCGCCCGCCGCCTGGCCCGGCTCGCCAAGTCCCCCTTCGTCAAGGTCGAAGCCTCCAAATACACTGAAGTCGGCTATGTCGGCCGCGACGTAGAGTCCATGGTCCGGGACCTGGTCGAATTGAGCCGAACCATGGTCCGGGAAGAAATGGAAATCGAGGTCCGGCAAAAAGCCCGTCAAATGGCGGAAGACCGCTTGCTGGACCTGCTTTTGCCGCCGCCCCCGGGGCGGCCTCACCCGCAGGACGATCCGCATCTGGACCCCATCGGGAAACAACAGCACCAGACCACCCGGGAAAAATTCGCCCGCTATCTGAAAGAAGGCCGGTTCGACGAGCGCATGGTCGATGTGGAAATCCGCGAAAAAGCCAGCCCCATGATCGATGTCATCTCAGGCGCGGGCATGGAAGAAATGGGAAACAACCTGAAAGACATGCTGGGGTCCATGCTTCCCCCCCGGATCAAAAGAAAAAAGCTCAAAGTTCCGGATGCCTTTAAAGTGCTCGTCCAGGAAGAGGTGGAAAAACTGATCGATCCGGAAAAAGCCGCCCAAACCGCCCTGGAACGGGCCCAGCAGAATGGAATCATCTTCATCGACGAAATTGACAAAATCATCGGCAGGCAGGGCCCGACAGGGGGCGCCGACGTATCCCGCGAAGGGGTGCAGAGGGATATGCTGCCCATCGTGGAAGGGTCTTCCGTGAACACCAAATACGGGATCATCAAGACCGATCATATTCTGTTCATCTCCGCCGGGGCCTTTCACGCCGCCAAACCCTCCGACCTGATCCCCGAATTTCAGGGCCGGTTCCCCATCCGCGTCGAACTGGACTCTCTCGGCAAGGAGGACTTCGTAAGAATATTGACCGAACCCGACAACGCTCTCGTCAAGCAATATTCCGCCCTGCTGAAATCGGAAGGCATCGACCTGACCTTTTCGGAAGATGCCATCCAGGAAATCGCCGGGATGTCGGCACTGGTCAATGAGCGGACGGAAAACATCGGAGCCCGGCGTCTGCAAACCATCATGGAAAAACTGCTGGAAGACATTTCTTTTGACGCGCCGGATATGGAAGAAAAAACCGTGGTCATAGACGGCGAATCCGTCCGTCAAAAACTCAAGGATATTATCCAGAACGAAGATCTAAGCCGCTACATACTCTGACCCGTGAAAAAAAGTATCCAAAAAGCGGAAATCCTGATCGAGGCCCTCCCCTTCATCAAATCGTTTTACGACAAGACCGTGGTCATCAAATACGGTGGCAACGCCATGGTCTCCAAGGATTTGAAGGAAAACTTCGCCCTCGACATCGTCCTGATGAAATACGTCGGCATCAATCCAGTCATCGTGCATGGCGGCGGCCCGCAGATCGGGAAAACCCTCGATGCTTTGGGCATCCCTTCCGAGTTCGTGGGCGGACAACGCGTGACCGACCAGGAAACCCTGGATGTCGTGGAAATGGTGTTGGGGGGAAAAGTCAACAAGGAAATCGTATCCCTGATCAACCGGCACGAGGGAAATGCTGTCGGCATCACCGGAAAAGACGGCGACCTGATCCTCGCCAAACGGCACCGGAAGGTCAAGAAATCCGCGGAGACCAACCGGCCCGAGATCATCGACCTGGGGCTGGTGGGAGAGATCATCCGGGTCAACCCCAAAATCCTGGAAGTCCTGGATAAGAACGAATTCATTCCAGTGATCGCCCCCATTGGCAAAGGGAAAAACCAGGAAACCCTGAATATCAACGCCGATTACGTGGCCTCCAGCATCGCGGGCGCGCTGAAAGCCGAAAAACTGATCCTGATGACCGATACGGAAGGGGTCCTGGGAAAAGACCGGTCCCTCATTTCCGAACTGACCCGGAAAGAAGCGGCCCGGCTGATTCGCACCGGGGTGGTCAAGGACGGCATGCTGCCCAAGGTCAACTGCTGCATCGATGCCCTGAAGGCCGGGGTGCACAAGACCCATATCATCGACGGGCGGATCAAACACGCCCTCCTCCTGGAAATTTTTACGGAGAAGGGGATCGGCACCCAGATCATGGAAAATCATGCCGGTCCCTCCTCCAAGGGAATGAAACGGTCCTGAACGCCCGGCACCCCCCTTTTCCGGGGACCGAATTCGCCTCCCCACAGCCACCGTTTGGCCCACTTATCCCATTATTCGAATTATAAACCGGGTCCTGAATTCCATTTACCTGGGTTCATGCAATGGGGGCTAGTCATTGACATAGGGTTTTTTGGCTGATAATTTGTTAAAATTAAAAGGTGAGGCAATATCAATCCCTTGGATATTCAAACCCGCGATGGACGAGCTTAAGCTTGAAGGAAGAAAAAGAGCCGTATTACTGGAAGTTGTCAACCATTACATCCAGAAGGCCGAGCCGGTAGGGTCCCGGAGCATTTCCAAAAAACTGCTGGAAAGGCTCAGTCCCGCAACCATCCGCAACGTCATGTCGGACCTCGAGGAGATGGGTTACCTCCAGCAGCCCCACACCTCCGCCGGCCGGGTCCCCACAGACCAGGGTTACCGGTTTTATGTGGACCAATTGCTGAGGCCCCCGAATTTTCTCAAAGAAGCGCAAATTCTGACCGACGCCGCGAAATATGATCCCAAAAACCCGAACCTGCATGAAGTGCTGGAAAAAGCCTGCACCCGCCTGTCCCAGGTTTCCCATCAAACCGGGCTGGTCATGCTTCCCCCCTTCTCCAATATGCTGTTCAAACATATCGAATTCGTTAAAGTCGGGTCCCGGGCAGCCCTGGCGGTGTTTTTTTCCGACTGGGGAGTCCTGCAGAACAAAATCATCCCTGTGGAAAAGGAGTTGACCCAGGACCAGTTGACCTCGATTTCCCGGTACCTGAACGAGGAATTCAGCGGCAAATCGATCAAGGGCATCCGGGACGAACTCCTGCACCGGCTGAAACACGAACGGGAGCATTACAACCAGCTGATGAAAAAAGCCATGGACCTCTCCACCCGGCTCTTCGTCGAGGAACACGAGAGCGACTCGCTGCTGGTGGAAGGCGCCCTGAACCTGCTGGACAAACCGGATTTCACCGCCGACCTGGATAAAATCAAGGTCCTTCTGAAAACCCTGGAAGAAAAAACCAAGCTGGTCAAGCTTCTCGACCTTTGCCTGCAACACGACGGCATGACCATCCTCATCGGTGAGGAAAACCTGAACGAGGAAATGCGGGGCTGCAGCCTGATCGCGCAGAATTACCGGAAAGACAACGAAAAAATGGGGACCGTGGCCATCTTCGGACCCAAGCGCATGGACTACAAAAAGATCATTTCCATTGTCAACCAGACGGCCAAAACCGTTTCCAATCTTATTTCAGAGAAAAAATAGGAGATCGACCAGGATTTATGAAAACCAATAAACCCTCCGGCAACCATAAAAAAAATAACAGCGAGGATAAGGAAACTCACAACGGCGAAGAAAATATCGAGGCGGCCCCCCCCGAAGAGGCTCGGGAAAACGAGGAACCCCCGGCTGAAACCGGAAAAGCGGAAAAAGACCCGGTCGAAGTCCTCAGCGAACAGTTGAACGAAAAAGAAGAGCAAATCCGGGAGCTATGCAACGAAATTCTGCGGGTCAAGGCAGATACGGAGAACGTCCGGAAACGCCTCCGAAAGGAAAAAGACGATTTCGTCCAGTTCGCCAACGAGAAACTGATCAAGGACCTGATACCCATCAAGGACAACCTCGAACGCGCCCTTTCCGCCCCCAACACCACCGTGGAGAGCCTGAAGCAGGGGGTGGAAATGATCCTCAAGCAATTCGACACCTTCCTGGAAAAAGAAAAAGTCGAGCCCATCGAAGCCCTGGGCAAAACCTTCGATCCCTCCCTGCACGAAGTCTTGCACCAGGAGGAAACCGACGCGTGCGAGGAAAACACAGTCACCCAGGAATATTCCAAGGGCTACTACCTGAACGGCCGGATCCTGCGTCCCGCGAAAGTGGTGGTGGCCAAACCTCCCACGAACAAGAAAGCACAAAAACCCGGCAAGAAAGAATCCGGAGATACCGAAGAAGCGGAAGAATCCGAGTCCTCCACCGTCGGCTAAGGGGGTCTCCTCTTGCCTGCATTTTACCGGCCCGTTTGGGAAGCGGGGCTTCATTGGGAGGAAACCGCGGCATCCACGGGCTGAAAGTTGGGATGTGCGTGGTTTGACAGGACGAACAGGATAGCCCGTGTAGGCTATTTTGAAATCCTGGCGAATCAGGTCCCTCCCATTGCAGTTAAGAAAGCACTCGATCCGTTCCTACGTTCCTCGTTCCCGCCCCCAATCAATCCATTCAATCGGGCATCTACCATTTTAACAATGGAGGATTGCATTATGAATACAAAGACCCTGAACAGGAGAATTTTCTTGAAGAAAGGCCTGATTGCGGCAGTAGCTTTTGGAGCCGCGAATTTAAATCCTTATTTCGCCTTTGCCCAATCCGCATCCAAAAAAGAAACCAACCTATTTAAACAAATCAACCGGGCCAAGGACCCTGAAATTTTACAAGGTTTAGAATTGGGGCATGTCCCCCGAATAAAAGCTCCGGAGGCCATTAAACCAGGAGTCCCGTTTGAGGTAGAGGTCAGGGTAGGAAAGAAACTTCATGAAATGATACCGGCTCATTTTATCGACTGGGTGGATTTGTACGCCGATGAAATCTTTCTTACCAAATTCATTCTCACACCCAACTTTACCCAGCCGGTTTGCAAAGTGTTTGTAACCCTGAACACCTCCGCAACCCTCAGGGCCATCGAACATTGCAATCTGCACGGGTTATGGGAAGGAACAAAACCGATACAAGTTTTGTGATTCCTCTCCCTCCCCAAACAACCCCGGGGTGACGGATTCAGGTGAGCGTGGTTTGACAGGATAAAGGAAAAATTGAAATCCCCCTTTGCTAAAGGGGGCCGGGGGGATTTTTGACAGGATCGACAGGATGTACAGGATAGCTCGATTCGGCTATTTTAAATTCCTGGCGAATAAGGTCCCTCCCATTGCAGTTGTAGCCAGGAAAGGACCTTGAGCGGTTCATGTTCCTGACGTTCTTTTCCTTCATTTTACTTGAATATTTATGATTTCGGACGCTGTGATTTTAGAACGGGCGTTAAGTTTTGCGAAAGTAGAGATGCATACCATTGGCCTTCAGTGTCGCCGCTTACGAACAAAGGAGCCAGAAGATGAGGAGTTTCGTTTGCGTTGGTGGGCGGACCTCCAATTTCTTATCGTCGCTCTTACGCGGTTAAGGCGTTCCGTTGAGCTTGCCCAGAAGGTTACTTCAGCCAAGAAAAATCTCTCCTCCGCATTAAAAATTTTCGACAAAACCCTCCCCGACCTAATTACAATGCGCAATGTTGGTGAACATTTCGATGTTTATGTTCGTGGCAAGGGCAAAAATAAAACGGTAAGCCCCAAATCACTTCAGACCGGAACTTTTGACCGAACTACCTATAAATGGTTGGACAAAAGTATCAATATCGACGCCGCCCATAAAGCCGCTGAAGAACTTTATTCCGCGCTTCTTAACCTAAAAAAGAGCTTATGCCAGAGGTGAAAATCCCCCCCGCCCCCTTTAAAAAGGGGGAGAATACATAATCAGATTTTTATCTTGTTCATCCTGTCCAACTTCTTGGTGAATAATAAAGTTGTAAATTAATCCATGGCGAAAAGGTCCAAAATGATTGTACATTACCCAACAAATTTGGTTGACCGTTTTGCCCACTCCGTAACCCGGTTTTCCCCATGCCCGAGCTGCCGGAAATTGAAACGTTAAAACGCGCCCTCCTTCCCCTGGTCAAAAACAAGACCCTGATCGATTCCCGGTTTTTCCGAGAGGATATCCGCTTCCCCATCCCTTGCCGAATCCTTAAACGGGAACTGACCCGGAAAAAAATCACCGGCGTCACTCGCAAGGGGAAATACCTTCTCCTGCATTCCCACAACGGCGCCATGATCTGGCATTTGGGAATGAGCGGCCGCATCATTCAATACGGTTCGATGGACCCGGTGGAGAAACACACCCACGCGGTGTTTCATTTCGAGGGAGACACTTTTCTGCATTTCATCGATCCCCGGCGGTTCGGGTGCATCCTCTGGGCGCCGAAAGACGAGGGCCACCCGCTGTTGAACCATCTGGGGCCGGACCCGCTGGAAGCCGCGGCCACGGCGAAGGTTCTGAAAACCAGGGCGCGCAACTGCAAGGCCCCCATCAAATCGTTTCTCATGGACGCCCGGCGGTTGGCGGGGATCGGAAATATTTACGCCTGTGAATCGCTGTTCGCGGCCCCCATCCACCCCAGACGTCCGGCGGGCAAGCTGACCCTGGCCGACTGGGAACGGCTGATTTCGGCGCTTCGCCGCACGCTGAACAACAGCATCGCCTCCGGCGGCACCACCCTGCGCGATTTTTTCAACACCGACCAGTCCCCCGGCTATTACGCGCTCCAACTTTCCGTCTATGGCCGGGAAAACCAGCCCTGCCCCCAATGCGGCGCGGCGATCGTCCGCGTCACCCATTCGGGGCGCTCCACCTTTTTCTGCAAAGTCTGCCAGAAGAAATAACGGTCATTTTCTTTCCGGTCCGCGAGGTTCCCTGCCTTATAATGAAACCACTCCCAACCAAATTTCCAGGTAATTCCGAGGCTTCATGGAACTGTCAATCGGTCTGATCACCCTCAACGCGAAATACATCCATTCCTCGCTCAGTCTGAGGTATCTGAGGAACGCCGCCCGGAGAGCGGGATACAAAAACGTATGGATCCGGGAATACGTCATCAACCAGCCCACGTGGCAAATCGCGGCGGAAATCCGGAAATGCCGTCCGGACGTGCTGGGGTTGAGCGTTTATATCTGGAACCGAGCCCAGAGTTTCGAACTGATCGAACGATTGAAAAAACACGATCCCTCACTCGGCATCGTCCTCGGCGGTCCGGAAATCTCTTTTGAGCCCGGACTTTCGGAGGACTATACGCTGATCTCCGGCGAGGGTGAAAACAAGTGGGTGGAGTATCTCAACTACCGGCGCCGCGGTGAAACACCCCCTGCCCCGGTTTTAAACAGGTGGAACACGTATGGCGAGGATGCGCCGGACCTCTTGCCGCCCTACATCGAAGAGGATTACCCGGATTTGCGGGACCGGATCGTCTATTTCGAAACTTCCCGGGGGTGCCCCTACCTTTGCTCCTTTTGTCTATCGGCGCTCGACAAGACCGTGCGCTATTTCGAGGAGGAATCGGTGAACCGCCAGATCGGGCAACTGGTCCGCGCGGGTGTCAAGCGCATCAAATTCGTCGACCGCACCTTCAACCTGAAGCCGCAACGCATGCGGGAACTCATGCGGCGGCTGTCGCGCTTCCAGGGGGTTTCCTTCCATTTCGAGGTGGTCGCCGAACTTTTGAGTCCGGACCTTCTGGCTTTCCTGGCCACCGTCCCCGAAGGAATGTTTCAATTTGAAATCGGCATCCAGACTACTTCCGGGGACACGCAATCCCTCATCCAACGCAGACAGAACAACGAAAAGCTCTTCGGCACCCTCCGCGAACTGGTGCGCCAGAACCGCATTCATTTCCATTGCGACCTCATCTTCGGGCTGCCCGGGGAAACCCTGGAGGACAACCTGAAATCGTTCGAGGAGGTGATGGCGCTAAAACCGCATGAGCTTCAGCTCGGATTCTTGAAATTTCTTCCCGGCGCGCCGATCCGGTCCCTGATCGAAGACCACCGGTATGAGTTTCAATCCACGCCCCCCTACGAGGTGATTTCCCATAAAGACCTTTCGGCGGACGATATCCTTTATCTGAAGAAATTCTGTGAGGTCTTCGACCTGTTTTACAATTCCAAACGGTTTCGATTTTCCATCGACCGCCTGCTCGGAAGCTGGGGCGCCGTGGACCTGTTCCATTATCTCCTCGAGTACATGGAGCGCAGGAACCTGCTTTTCCGGTCCCATTCGCTGGAAGACCAATACCGGATTTTTTTCGACGCCTTTTCCCTGGAGACCCAACCCGCCGGGGCCGATCTTTTGAAACTGGATTATCTTTATGCCCAGCGGACTTACCATCTTCCGCGTTTTATGAGAACGCTTGCCCCGCCTCATCATCCATCCGGAACAAAGACCTGGCCGGGTGACGGGAAAACGCTCATGGTCCCTTTCCGCCACGAGATCCTGTTTCATAACGGCGACGTTTCCCTGAAACCCTCGTCGGGCCCCTGTTATTATGCCATTGTGCATCCGCGCGAAAATTCCGGATACCTGCGGCAACCCGCCATCACAAGGGTATTGGACTGACCCGGCAAGAATTTATTTCCAAAACCGTTGCAACGGTATATGATAAGAATCTCAAAGTAATAACCCGTTCGAAAATCAATTCCCATTTTGGGTTTCACAGGAGAAAACCATGCCGGAAAAGTCCTCCCGCCCCTTGAACCATAAAAGCCGCACCATCACCCAGGGAGACAAACGGGCTCCCAATCGCGCCATGCTGCGCGCGGTGGGATTCACGGACCCGGATTTCGACAAACCGATTATCGGGGTGGCCAACGGGCAGAGCGACATCACCCCTTGCAACGCCGGACTGGGGAAACTGGCGGATCTCGCCACCGGAGAAATACGCTTGAAAGGGGGCATGCCGCAAATGTTCGGCACGATCACCGTGAGTGACGGAATTTCCATGGGAACCGAAGGGATGAAATGTTCGCTGGTGAGCCGGGAGGTCATCGCCGATTCCATCGAAACGGTCTGCCGGGCGGCCAACCTGGACGCAGTGATCTGCATCGGCGGCTGCGACAAAAACATGCCCGGAGCGGTGATGGCAATGGCCCGTATGGACATCCCCGGGATATTCGTTTACGGCGGGACCATCAAACCCGGTCACCTGCGCGGGACCGATCTGACGGTGGTCAGCGCCTTCGAGGCGGTGGGACAGTTCAGCGCCGGCAAAATCGGCCGCGACGAGTTGAACGATATCGAGAAAAACGCCTGCCCGGGCTATGGGTCCTGCGGGGGCATGTTTACGGCCAACACCATGTCTTCCGCCATCGAGGCCATGGGGCTCAGCCTGCCCTACAGTTCAACGATGTCCAACGAGGACAAGGAGAAGGAAACGAACACCCGGCAAAGCGCCGCGGCCCTGTTCCACATGCTCGAAAACGACATCCTGCCGCGCCGCATCGTCACCCGCAAGGCGTTGGAAAACGCCATCGCCGTGGTGATGGCCGTGGGGGGATCGACCAACGCCGTGCTCCATTTGCTGGCCATCGCCCACTCCCTGGAGGTGGAGTTGAAGATCGACGATTTCGAAACGATCCGCAAAAAAGTGCCCCATTTCTGCGACCTCAAACCCTCCGGGAAATACGTGACCGTCGACCTCCACCAGGCGGGGGGAATCCCCCTGGTCATGAAAATGCTTTTGAACGCGGGCCTGATCCACGGCGACTGCCTGACCGTCACCGGAAAAACCGTCGAGGAAAATTTGCGGGACGTCCCCGGCCAGCCCGACTCCCGGCAGGATGTCATCCTGCCCCTCGACCGGCCCAAATCCCCAGAAGGTCACCTGGTGATCCTGAAAGGCAACCTCTCTCCCGAGGGGGCGGTCGCTAAAATTTCGGGAATCAAGACCCGGCGCATCGAAGGACCGGCCCGGATTTTCGATTCCGAGGAAGAGTGCCTGGACGCGATCATCCAGAACCGGATCAATGAGGGGGATGTCGTGGTCATCCGTTACGAGGGCCCCAAGGGGGGCCCGGGTATGCGCGAAATGCTCGCACCCACCTCCGCCCTGATCGGGGAAGGGCTGGGAGATAAAGTGGCGCTGATCACCGACGGGAGGTTTTCCGGCGGGACGTATGGGATCGTGGTGGGCCACGTCGCCCCCGAAGCCCAGACCGGGGGGTTGATCGCCCTGCTGGAGGAAGGGGACCGGATTTGCATCGATATCGATCGACGGGTCCTCGAGGCGCGTTTGACCGATGAAGTGGTCCAGGCCCGCAAGGGAAAATGGAGCCCCCCGCCCATCAAATACCAATCCGGCGCATTGGCCAAATACGCCAAACTCGTGTCATCCGCTTCCCGGGGGGCGGTCACCGATTGATCCTACGCCCATGAACGCGGTCAACAAACTACCCGAACACCTGTTCGAGGAGGACGGGAAAATCAACCTTTACTACCTGCACGAATCCTTCAAGGGAATCGCCAGGGTGGCCGCGGACCGGCTTCAAGCGGAGCAACAAATCGACATCCCCATTACCGCGGGAATGTGGGGAGGGTCCTACCTGATCGCAGATGAGACCGGGAAGGCGCGCACGAACGTGGTGCGTCTTTACAGCATCGTCAACCTGCCCCAGGGAAGCCCCCTGGACGACCCCGATAAATTCGAAAAGCTAATTAAAATATATCACCAGACCTTCCGCCATACTTTTTTCCAATACGGGCTCGACCTGGTGGATCCAAGGTGGGGAGAACCCATCCCCTACACCAACAAAATCAGGCCCACCACCACACTGCAAATGTGGGATTCCAGCAAACGCGTCAAGTTCGTGCGGGCGTTCTTTGTCTGGAACACCGCGCCCTGGGAGGAATCCATCGTCTATGACATGGTCCGCAATATCAAGCAGATCAAGGAACTGCTGGATTTGAACAAGCGTCCTGCCCGTAAAACCAGCGAGGAACTCAAGTTTTTGTTGCAAGATGTCCTGATCATTTATTTCACCTTGCGTCCGGCGATGACGCCGGATTTCCTGCAACATGCCCAGCCCGTCATCGATGAATTACTCAACCACTTTCTCAAGGGAATGCGTGATGACGAACTGATCGAGGAGCAATTCTACAAGGTATATTCCAGTGCCCTGGTTTACGGTTATGAGGAAGCCTTGGAAGGGCCTTACAAGGAGGACGATCTGGATATCCACCGAATCGAGGAATGGCCGGTTGAAAAAATCAACTGGGTTCCCCAAAAGCTCAAGGAAAGGCTGGGACCCTATTTGCGGGAAACGTTTCAGACCTTCAGGAACAACCTGGAACAGAAAAAACAAAAGAGCCCGCCGATTTCTCCCTGACGTTTTCTTTTTCCATCCCCAGCGGGAGAACTACCCGAACCGCAAAAGAATCCAACCCGCGATTCCCTTTTGCCCATTGCGTTCCCGGTTGGCGCCATCCCAAACGGCCACCGCCATTTGCATGGAATGCCTGAACTGGACATCCAGGGAATCGGCATCCGTCAGCGAGCGCTTGAAGATCACCCGCCATCGCTTGTCCCGCCACAACCCCCTGCCCTTGACATCCTGCTGTTCCTGGATGGTGAGCGTGCTGAATCCTTCGGCATTCAAATCCTCAACGGGGGACACCCGGTCCTGAAGAAAATTTCCCCGTTCGCGCAGCCGCTTATTCCTTCCCGATCGGCCCTCCTTTTCCCAGATCGCTTTCCACTGCCAGATATTGACGGTCTGATTTTCATTCCCCATGGTGATCGACGGAGCATCCTTCCGGGCCACCAGGGGAAACATCAACGCCGCCTGGTCGGTATAATAATCCGAGGGACCATAACGGTTGTCCACCGTGGGGTCCTCCCACTCCATCAAAATCGCGATCCCGCCCTTATTCCGGACCGCTCCCAAAGTCACTTTTTTAATAGCCGGATCGGGCCATTTTGGATTGGTGATCATTTGCGGGCCCAGTTCAACGGTGATCGTATCCGGACCCCGGGGCGAATCCCAAAAGGGGTCATCGGGGTTGAGGGGCAGGTTGCCGGGAATATCCCGGACCTCGAGCGCCGCGATACAACTCCCCTCCTCCAGACAAGCTTCCACCTCGGCGCCACTCGGGGAGCAGGCCGCCAGGCCCAAGAGGGCTCCCACGGTCAAAATGGCGGCTCCCAAAGCACCGGGCCGCAACAGGATCGATAAAGTTTTCAACATTCCTTTCAAGGAAACCTTTCCGCCCTATTTAAAAGGACTTCGCGATTTTTTCCAGTTCTTCCTTGATTTGTGGTGTATAGGGACCCACAAGGATAACATTAAGTTTTTCGGCAACAAAGATTTTTCGGGCGACGTTCAGGACATCCTCAACCGTGATTTTTTCGACGCGAGCCCATTCCTCATCCGCTGAAATCTCCCGCGAATAGAGCCGCGAAAATCCGTACCGCACGATCTGTTTGCAGGGATCGTCCCGGTCAAAATCCAGGTCGAAATAATACCGTCGTTTCACGTGGTCCAGTTCCTCCCGCGCCGGCCCGGTTTCCAGGAAAGTTCTGATCTCCTGAAACAGGATTTTGATCACCTCGCAGATTTTCTCGGGGCGCACGGTCACATCAAAATCCACCGTACCGGTATCCGAAAGGCTGGTCACCCGGCATTCCACGGAATAGACCAGGCCCCGGTCCTCACGCAGCGCCCTTTGCAGGCGGGAGGTGTAGCCGTCGTCAAATATGCGGTTGATCAGACAAAGCACATAATAGTCCGGATGGTTGTAGGAAATGGACCGGAAACAAATTTGCAGTTGGACCTGGCTGTCGGAATCGTATTGGAACAGGACCTGGGTATCTTTCTGATCCTCCTTCATGCTGCATTGGAAATATTGTTTTGAAACCGGGCTCGCCCCATTGGGAAGAACAGAGAAATACTTTTTCACCAGACTTGAAAAATTGTCATGGCGAATCGGTCCGGCGCCCACCAGGACCATGTTTGCGGGAATATAATACGTTTTGAAGTAATCCCGCAACAACCCTTCGGTGATCGATTTGATGGTTTTTTCATTTCCAACGGTCGGCAAAGCCAACGGGGTTCCTGGGTAAATCAATTGACAGGCCTGATTGTCGATATCCACGTTTTCGCCATTTTCGTTGAGTTCTTCCAGATATTCCTCCAAAATGATTTCGCGTTCCAGGTCGATCTGGGGAAAGGTGGGATCGGTAAAAAAGGCCGCGAACAATTCCACCGCCTTCTCCACCTGGGAAATGTGGGGGGTGAAACCGTAATAGGTATATTCACTGAGAGTCGAGGCGCGCAGCTCCCTGCCGATAGCCTCGAATTCCCGGTTCAAAAGAATCGAATCGGGAAATTGTTTATTGCCCCGGAACATCATGTGTTCCAGAAAATGGGAAATGCCATTATTTTTCTCGTTTTCAAACCGGAGTCCGGCACGAACGAACATGGCGATTTCCATCGTATGGATGTGCGGCATTTCAATCGTGACCACAGTCAATCCATTTGGCAAAACATCGGTATAGTTTTTCAGATCGGGTTCGGTTAAATTCATAAATTTTTCCGGGGTGCAAGGATCCCTGCAACCTATTATTTCATTTGCGGGAACGGGTGTGGAAAATTCCATTATCGCACAAGCCGTAAGAGCCAGACCCAAAAAGATCGGGATAAAACCCAAGACGCGTTTTTCCTCGGTGCGCGGAACGGATCGAACCCCGCAGAATCATTTAACCCTTTAGCATCCCCCCGGACCCCATGGAAATTGCCACCTGGGCCGCCCAGGATTTTGAAATCGGAATGGATTATGTGGAGGACCACGAAGAGCAGGCCACCGCCTCGGCCCTCCTCGAAACGGACCGGGGGTTGAAGGTGATCCTGCCAAAGGGCCTGCCGGCCCTGGGGGTTCATTTCCTGGGAATTTACATGATGGCTCCCCTATTGCTGTTCATGGCGGTGCTCGCCTGGCTCCTCTTCGTTATCTGGAGTTCCGCCGAGAGCCTCACCCTCGCCCGCGTCCTGTGGTCCCTCCTTTGTCTCGGCCTTTTCTGGGGACTTACCCGGGCGCTAAAACTCCTTCTGACGAACCGGGAACTGTTCCCCCGGCGTCACTTCGTCACGTTGGGGGACCGGGGAATCGCCATGCATTTTTCCCGCCTGCACTTTCTCCCAGGCGGTTCCAGGACGGCCATCCCGTGGAAAGAGGTTCGATCGGTTCAAAGAAATAAAATGTTATTTCCTCCTGCCTGGTTGATGGGGGTCCCGCGGGTACCTGCCCTGGAAGTGGTTTCCGCCCGGGGCGAAAAAGTCCGAATTCCGTTTCATCCCTCCAAGACGCAGCCGAATCCGGATCTGGAGAAGGCCGAACAATGGATCCGGCAAAAAATGAAAACCTGAACACGGGTTTCAGGACATCCTTCCTCTTTTTCTATTCAAACAGGATCGCATCTTCTCCCAAAACCGCCTGGATGGCTTGAATGACCTCATCTGACGGCTGGACCCGGAGCCCCTCATCGACACTGATAATTTTGGTCTGGTTGTTGGGGAAATCGAAATGCAACTGGGTTTCGTTTTCACCCTTGTGCGCCGCTAGAATATTTTTTACCTGGAGGAGGGTCTCTCGTTCCAGTCCCGGAGTTCTGAGGTGAATATGGACTTTCCCCTTAAAATGTTTTTTGGCTTCCGCAAGGGGAATGATTTCATGGGCGATTACCTTGGGGAAATTTCCATCCGAATCCACCGTTCCCTTGACGAGGACAGGTTCGTCCTGGAGCAGAAGATACTCCACCGCAGAGAAGATTTCCGGCCAGAGAATGACTTCCACCGATCCTTGCAAATCCTCAAGCGTCACGATCCCCATCTTTTCGCCTTTCCGGGTGGTCTTGGTCAACACCTTGATGGGAATTCCCGCGATGCTCACGGACCCACCGCTGGGAGACTCGCCGATGACGGCGGAGTTCCCATCGGTAAACCAGGCCAGGTCCTTGTGGAACCGTTCCAGCGGATGACCGGTGATGTAAAATCCAATGGTCTCCTTTTCGTATTTCAACTTTTCTTGCTCGTTCCACTCCTCCACGCTTTCCTGGGTCCCTTCCATGCCCCCCGCCTGTTCATCAAAAACATCGAACATGTTGGACTGCCCCAGCAGACGGTCCCGCTGTTTGGCTTGCGCCATTTCCATGGTGGCCTGTAAATGCCGCATCATTCCGGCGCGGGTTTCTTCCAGGGAGTCACAGGCCCCGCTTTTGACCAGGCTTTCGATCACCCGTTTATTGACCTGCCGCAAATCGACAAATTCACAGAACTGTTTGAAGGAGGTGAATCGGCCCAGTTGTTCGCGGATTTCCATGATGGAATCGATGGCGGCCGCGCCAACGTTTTTGATCGCCCCCATGCCAAAGAGCAGTTTATTTTCGGCTATGGAAAAATCCCTGCCGCTGGTGTTCACGTCCGGCGGTTGCACACTGATCCCCATCTCGCGGCAATCGTGAATGTAACGGAGGACCTTATCGGCGTTATCCATTTCGCTGGTGATCAGGGCGCCAAAAAATTCCAACGGGTAATGCGCCTTGAGATAGGCGGTTTGATAAGAGATCTGGGCGTACGCCGCGCTGTGGGATTTATTAAATCCATATCCCGAAAACTTTTCCATGAGATTAAAAATCCGGTCCCCTTTTTTATCGGGGATACGGTTTTTACGGCAGCCCTGCATGAACTTTTCCCGCTGGGCGGCCATCTCCTGCGGTTTCTTTTTTCCCATGGCCCGGCGCAACAGGTCGGCATCCCCCAGGCTGAACCCCGCCAGCACGCTGGCGATTTTCATCACCTGTTCCTGGTAAAGGATAACACCGTGGGTTTCCTTGAGGATGGCCTCTAACTGTGGCAAGTCGTATTGTTCCCGCAGGGTGCCATGCTTGCGTTTGATGTAGTCATCCACCATCCCGCTTTCCAGCGGGCCGGGACGGTACAGAGCCAGCAGCGCAATGATGTCCTCGAAGCAGTCTGGCTTCATTTTTTTGAGCAGGTCGCGCATTCCGGAGCTTTCCAGTTGGAAAACCCCCAGCGTGCGGGCCTGGCCCAGAAGTTCATAGGTTTCAGCATCCTTCTTGGAAATCGTGGAAAGGTCCAGATCGACCCCCCGGGATTTTTTGAGGAGTTTTTTCGTATTGTCGATAACGGTCAGCGTCTTGAGCCCCAGGAAATCCATTTTCAACAGACCCAATTTTTCCACACTGTTCATGGAAAACTGAGTCACCACATCATCGTTTCCGCCTTTGTAAAGGGGCAGGAATTTCGTCAAGGGCTCTGAGGAGATGACCACCCCCGCCGCGTGGGTGGAACAATGCCTGGGGAGCCCTTCCAGGTTCACGGCGATGTCCAGAAGCTCGGCGACCTTTTCCTGTTCCTTTTTCATTTGCCCGAACCGGGGTTCTTCCTTGAACGCCTCTCGAAGGGTGATGTTCAAGCGATTGGGAACCAGTTTGGCGAGTTTATCCACTTCCCCGTAGGTCATGTCCAATACCCGTCCCACGTCGCGGATCACGCCCTTGGCGTTCATGCTTCCGAAAGTAATGATCTGCGAGACGTTCTGAATGCCGCCGTATTTATCGGTGACGTAGCGGATGACCTCATCCCGTTTTTCCATACAGAAATCGATATCGATATCCGGCATGGTCACCCGTTCCGGATTCAAAAACCTTTCAAACAGAAGCCCGTATTGAAGCGGATCGATATCGGTGATTCGCAAGGAATATGCGACGAGACTTCCGGCGGCCGACCCGCGCCCGGGACCCACCGGAATATGTTTACTCCTGGCGTGATGGATAAAATCCCACACAATGAGGAAGTATCCGGGATACCCCATCTTGCGAATGATTTCCAACTCCTCCTCCAACCGTTGCCCATAGGTCTCCCGGTCAAAAGCCATGCCGGTACGTTCCATTTCCTCCAAACGCGCCTTCAGACCCATTCGCGCCTTTTCATCCAGATAAGTCTCCAAGGTATAATTTTCCGGGATGGGGTATTCCGGCAGATTGAGACGGTCGAAATCGAGGTTCAAATTGCAGCGCTCCGCAATCCGCAGCGTATTTTCGACGGCTTCCGGAACCTCCTGGAACAGTTCGATCATCTCCTCCGGCGATTTGAAATAATATTCGTCGGAGGGATACTGCATCCGGTAAGGATCCGTGATGGTTTTCCCCGTCTGCAAACACAAAAGAATTTCATGGGCGCGATAGTCGGTGCGGTCCAGATAATGGCAATTGTTGGTCGCCACCAGGGGAAGAGAGAGTTGCTTGCCGATGCGGATCAATTCCGCGTTGACTTGTTTCTGGTAGTCCAACTTGTGGTCCTGGAGTTCGAGAAAGAAATTATCCTCTCCCATGATATCCCGGTATTGATCGGCGATCTTCAGGGCCCGGGGGATATTTTTCCGGTGGACATTCCAGGCCACCTCACCCCGGCCGCAGGAACTCAGCGCGATCAGTCCCCCGGAATGCCGTGCCAGCAGTTCCTTATCGATCCGCGGTTTGTAGTAAAACCCTTCCAGGTAGCCCGCGGTAACCAGGCTGATCAGATTTCTGTAACCCGTTTCATTCTGGGCCAGAAGGATTAAATGGTGGGAGGCGTCGCGCAGGTTGTGATTGGAAGACTTTTCTAACCGGCTCTCCGGCGCCACGTAGACCTCACAACCGATGATGGGTTTCAAACCATGGTTTCTGGCGCCGTTGTAGAACTCGACCGCGCCAAACAGGTTTCCATGGTCGGTCATGGCGATGGCGGGCATTTTATATTGCACCGCCCGCTTGAAAAGGGCCTCATGCCTGAGAGACGAGTCGAGCAGGCTGTAAAAGGTGTGCAGATGCAAATGAACGAAATTGGCGGGTCCCATGATGGCTTCTCAATCCAGAATTTTTTCCGGGGGAACGTATTCCAGGTCCAGCGCCTCGGCAACCGCCTGGTGAGTGACATGCCCCTTGAAAACATTCAACCCCATTCTCAAGGCGGGGTTTTCCCGTAATGCCTTGCGGCATCCCTTTTCCGCCAGTTCCAGCGCGTAGGGGAAGGTGGCATTGGTCAACGCAAAGGTGGACGTGCGCGCGAGGGCGCCCGGCATATTGGCCACACAATAATGGATCACCCCTTCCTCCTTGTAAATGGGATCACTGTGAGTGGTGGGCCGGGAGGTTTCCAGGATGCCCCCCTGGTCGATTCCCACATCGACCACGACCGATCCGGGCTTCATCTGGGAAAGCATCTCGCGGGTGATCAGCCTGGGAGCTTTCGCCCCGGGGATGAGAACCGCTCCGATGACCAGGTCCGCCGTCCGCAGGGCTTCCATGATGTTCAACCGATTGGACATGAGCGTTTTTAGCCGGGCTCCGTGGATGTCGTCCAGGTACCGTAACCGCGGAAGATTGATATCCAGGAGGGTCACGCTGGCTCCGGTTCCGATCGCCATTTTAGCCGCGTTGGAACCCACGATCCCTCCCCCAAGGATCACCACATTGCCGGGGTCGACACCTGGGACGCCTCCCAACAAAATACCCCGGCCCCCGTTTTCCCCCTCCAGGCATTTGGCTCCCTCGTGGATGGACATCCGCCCCGCGACTTCGCTCATGGGCACGAGCAGGGGAAGTGATTTGTCCGGAAGCTGAACGGTTTCATAAGCGATCCCGATGACCTTTTTTTCCAGCAAAACCAGGGTCAATTCCCTCGCGGGCGCCAAGTGAAGATAGGTATAAAGAATCAGCCCTTCCCGAAGAAATTTATATTCTTCCGGCAGGGGTTCCTTCACCTTCATGATCATTTCCGCACGGGCGTAAATCTCATCCCTTCCGGTGATTTGAGCTCCCTGCTCCGCGTATTGCTGGTTCAAAAGGCCGCTGCCGATCCCGGCGTTTTCCTCGACAAGCACCTCGTGGCCCCGGAACACAAGATCATGCACCCCCGCCGGGGTGAGGGACACCCGTCCCTCATTCTCTTTGATTTCCCTGGGAACGCCTATAATCATATAATTCCGTATTCCCCCGGCTCCTCCCGGAAACGAGATACTTGTTGGGAAGGCTTTTCAATTTTCAGGAAATTTTCCTCCGGCCCGTGGCCGATCCGAAATCCTTTTTACATGATATCGGCCTGGATCACCACAAACAATTTAATTGGACCGAACAAGCCGGGAAATTTGATCTTTTAACAAAAATCCTATAAATTAAAATCATCCGGCGGTATGGACGCGGCAAAGGAAAACTGAGGGGAGATCCTGCTTTTGGAAGAAGTTGCAAAATCCAGAATCGAGCAAATTGTCCGTTCCCGGCTGAGTTCCGGCGGTGAACTGCTAGACCTGGAGAACCAGGAAATCGGACCGGAAGAATTGAAGCTGATGGCCGAACAGGGGAACCTTTCATCGGTCAAACAACTTTATCTCAGCCATAACCAGCTTTCCGGCAAATCGATAGAAATTCTTTCCGAGTTAAAAGTCTTTTCCGCACTGGAATCCCTTTATCTCAACCACAACCACCTGGGGGACGAGGAAACACGCGTCCTCGTGCGGTCGGACCTGGTCAAGAATTTGAATTGCCTCATGCTGGAGGCGAACCAAATTGGCCCACGGGGAGCCAAGGCCATTGCCGACTCACCTCACCTGGAAAAACTGGAGGTCCTGTTTCTGGACAGCAATCCCATAGGCCCCCTGGGGGCGGAAGCCCTCGCCCAATCGGCCCGGCTTCCCGGTCTGCGCGCCCTGCATCTCGACAGCGCCGGCCTGGGTGACCCGGGATGCGAGGTGATTTCCCATTCGCCGAACCTGGCGAACCTGAATAAACTGTACTTATGCTCTAACAACATCGGCGACACGGGAGCCACCGCCCTGGCCCACTCTCCCCATCTTAAAAATCTAAAAGTACTCAGCCTTTGGAGAAATGAAATCCGGGATGAAGGCGGAAAAGCCATCGCGGAATCAAAAACCTTTTCCAACCTGGAAAGGCTCTATATGAGTTTGAATCTCATCGAACGCCCCGTAAGGAAAATCATCCGGAAATCGAATTTGGCGGCCAGGTTGAAAACCTTGGTCATGGATTGATTCAGGACGTTCCGGCGGCGCAATGGACGGGCCCGGCCCAGGGAATACTATTTTTCCGCTTACCCTTCGGAGAAATCATGGATTACAAGTTTACATACAACCGGCTGTTCAATGTGCTGTTCCACATTGGAGTCATCTTCAACGTTCTTCTGGTGATTTGGGTGTTTTTGGTGTTTTTCGAGGTCCTTTAGGACCCCGCCGGGAGAAGAATAGGCCATGTCTCCAAGGCCCATCGGCGCCGATTCGCCTTATAATGGCGTATCCCCCTGGCCCGCGGCGGCCCGCCTTCCCCGCCTCGCGGAAGAGCATGGGTCAAAGCCCAATGGGCAATCGATCTTTATTGCCCCCATAACCGCGGAATCAGATGAGTTCCACCGGAGTGGCGGCTTTGACCAAGGATTCCTTATTTTTCCACTCCAACTTTCCCGCTGAGATCAGAAAATCGCCCCGGGTATTGCGGAAGGGCCGCCACTCGTAATCTATATACACCTCATTGGGCCGGAAACTCGCCTTGTACACGAGTGACTTGTTCGTGGAAATATAATACCCCAGATAAAAATATTGGTTCCCCTGTTTGCGTGAGAATTCCAGTTGTTTGAGAATGCTGAAAGTGCCCAGGCTCATTCGGGGATTGGGGACGGAATAAAACGTGTAAATGGCGGAAAAAGTCTTCCTCGTATGATCCCCAAGCGCCACGCCGATGAGTTCATCGTCCAGGTAATACTCGAACTCAATACCAAAAGGCGTGTTTACGTAAAACGAAAGCCGGAAATTTTGTTCGTCCTCCACATCGTCCTGAAGCGATTGAAACCGCATTTTGTGATTCAGGTAGAGGCGGAATTTCTCATCGGAATAGCGCGGGGACCCGATCCTTATTTTCACGTCCCGGCAGGCGGAAAGCGCCCGCTTCTGGCTCCGCGTCAAATCAAACTCATTCGTCCGCACACGAATGGGAATGCATTGATAACACTCGTGACACCGGGGACGGAAAAAATAATCCCCGAAATGACGCATCCCATGAGCGAGAAGATAATCAAACTCCTCCTCCGAAACATCCTCGAGCAGGTACTCCTCGAACAAGGATAGACGGTCCTTGAAGTAACCGCACTGAAAGGATTTAGAGTCGATAAAGTGAGCCAACATGAATTTAAATGGCGAATAAACCGATTCCGGAATCTCACCGGATTTCGAAACTTAGGAAATAATTATGGGCACTTGCAATTTTATTACATTTTTTTTTCAATTACACGTCAAAGGTGCTTTTCCCAAAAGAAACCCAACCGGGAATCTGGCACCTGGCCTCCGGCTTCCATTTTAACCGCCAAGGCCGTTGCATTGATAAAATTTTTGTGATTTACTGCGATTGCCGGAAGGCCCGGACAACAAAAATGGCTGTCTGTTTTTCCCCTGAAACCGATTTTCCGATTACCCCCTGGATTGGCTTGAAAGTTTCCATCATTATTCCAACGTTGAACGAAGGCCTCGTCCTGGAGAGGACCCTCATGGAAATCAGCCGGCATGCCCCCCATGAGTTGATTATCGCCGATGGGGGAAGCCGGGACGACACCTTGCACATCGCCCGGAAATTCACAACCCGGATCATTCAAACTCCTCCTGAACGCGCGCGGCAAATGAACGCGGCCGCCTGGATTTCGACGGGGGATATCCTTCTTTTCCTCCACGCCGATAGCCGGGTCGATATCCACTGTTACCGAAAAATGATCGAGGTGATTCGGCAGGAAGACAAATTGGGAGGAGCCTTCAGCCTCGCCATCGATTCAGAAAAAATGTCCCTGCGCCTGATCTCGGCCCTGGCCACCCTGCGGTCCAAATACCTCCATCTGGTTTACGGCGACCAGGCCATATTTGTCCGCACCCGCGTTTTCCAGGAGATGAGGGGATTTTCTTCCCTGCCCATTTGCGAGGATTTGGATTTTTTCCGTCGGCTCCGGGAAAGAGGGTCCATCGTGGTCCTCGATGAAAAAGCCCAGACCTCCGCAAGAAGATGGCTGGAGGAAGGCATCTGGTTCACCACCCTGCGAAATGCGGTGATCGCCACTCTCTTTTTGTTGGGCTTTTCCCCGCGTATTTTGAGCAAATGGTATCTGGCCATTCGGTAAGAAGGGGTCTTAAATCAACAACCTATTGAAAAATCAATTTTTAGGTTAAATTTAAAATCCTTGAAACCCCCCGAATCTATTAATATAATTAGATCATATACAATCCAAATTTAACCAAAGCCTTGCTCTTTGGTCCAAAAAATTATGGCAAAAAGAAAAGCCGGGAGAAAAAAAAACCCGCCCAAGGGCAAAAGCAAACTCGCCCCCCTCGTTTTTGGCTTGGTCATTGCCACGGTTTTAACCGGAGTTTATTTCGCGACCAAACCCGCGGCGGATGTTCAGCCGGTCGCCCCGGCGACCGGATTTCTCATTGAAACCCGGCCCGTGCTGTCTTCCGCATTTTTTACCGGCAGGGTGGCGCAGGCCTATAAAATCGCCGCGGAAATTCCCAAAATCCTGGACAGCCAGTTCTGTTACTGCTATTGCAAAAAAGAAAAAGGCCACAAAACCCTGTTGACCTGCTACACCAACCGGCACGCTTCCAAATGCGATATCTGCCTGGGAGAAACTCTTTACGCCTATGAACTGTACAAACAAGGGCTCACGCTGGATGAAATCGTGATCGCCGTGGAAAAGAAATTTTACCGCCCTATTCCTAACCGCCGAAACCTCTGATATCCGATAAAAGATCATGGAAAACGTTTTGGAAAATAAACCCGTCAGCATTTATATTCCATACGCGCTTTTGGTGACCGCGCTTCTCTCCATTTATATCGTGACCCTCAACAAGGTCGACCTGGAACCTTTCAAGGTGGAATACCCCGCCGAAGCCTTCCTCGCACCGTCCTTTGAATTGCAATCAATTTCCGGGGGAACCATAAACCTGCGAGACTACCGGGGAAAAGTCGTCTTCATCAATTTTTGGGCCACCTGGTGCGGAACTTGTAAAGTGGAAATGCCCTCCATGGAAAAACTGTACCAACGTTTTAAAGACAGGGACTTCGAAATGCTGACCATCAGCGTCGATAAGGATCCATCACAGATTGAGCCCTTCATGAAGCAGTTCGACCTGACCTTTCCGGTTTTGCTCGACCCGCAAAGCGAGGTGGCGAAAAAACAATACAAAACCACCGGCGTTCCAGAAACCTTCATCGTGAACAAACAGGGGATCATCGTTCACAAGGCCGTCGGCCCCAGAGACTGGGCCACCGATGAAACCATGGAAGCTTTCGCGCAATTAATCACGGGATCCTGATATGCCAAATCGATGGATCCTTCCCGTCTTCATGTTGTTTATTTTCCTTACGATTCCCGCCACCGGCGGCTTTGCTCATGGAGGCCGCAGCGATGAGGGGCACACAGCTCAAGAAGCCCCGCCCCCGGCCGGAAACGGTTCCATGTATGCCGCCGAAGAGGAGGATTCGGGAACCGAACTCGATAGCGGCGCCACCGGTTCTCCTTTCTCCCGGAAAGATATCTTCGCGGAAGAGGAATCCGAAAGTCCCGATACCGCGCCCATGGAAAACATGGAAGAGAAGGGATCAGGCCACGGCGGTCACCTGATGCCCCAAGTCAAACTGAGCCACCACGAAATGGTCTCCACGGACCGGAAAGGCTATGGTGTGGCGGCGTTGATCACCGTTCTTTCCGGACTGATATTCGGCATCCTGAGTTTCATACGGCCCAACGAATGATCCGGTGAATTTCACCGGCGGTTTCCGGGGATGAGGTTCGCCGCCCTCACCCATCCTTGAAGACACGCAAGACCGGGCAGCCACGCGATTTGCGAATGATCTGAAATTCGGCTGAAAAGGAGATCACCATGCCCAACGGCATTCTGGAAATCTTGAAAGACCGGTTGGGGATCCAGCTCCTGGATTACGATGTAGAGGAACACGCCAATTCCATCCCCTACTCGTTGGGAGGCATGACCATTACCGCCTTCACCGTCCTGGTCCTGAGCGGTATCCTTCTCGCCCAATTTTTTATTCCCGATCCCGAACGCGCCAACACAAGCGTCCATTATCTGATGGACCAGGTTTATCTGGGCTGGTACTTGCGCGGAATTCATTTCTGGGCGGCGGAGGTGCTGACCGTGACCATGACCCTGCACGTGGTCCGCGTCTTTTTTACCGGGTCTTACAAAAAACCCCGGGAGATCAATTGGCTCACCGGCGTGGGACTGCTGCTCCTGATGGTGACCATGCTTTTCACGGGCACCGTGCTCAAATGGGACCAGGAAGCCTATGAGGCGTTGGACCACTTTCTCTGGGTCGCGGAAGGGATGGGAATCCTGGGGGTCCCACTCACCGAAAAATTCTCACCCGGCGTTCCCCTCCTCAGCCGCATCTACATGGCCCATATCTCCCTGCTGCCCCTGGTGATCCTGCCCGTTCTGGGTTTGCATCTGTTCTACATGAAATACCACAAAATCTCTCCCCGGCCCGAAAAGCCCGTGGGCGGCGGTGCCATAAAATTTACCCAGCATCTGGCCTACCTCAGGCGGACCGGAGCCGGCATTTTCCTGGTCATATGCCTGCTGGCGCTTTTGATCGCTCCCCCGCTGGGCGACCCGCCCGTGATCGGACTGGAAGTCACGAAACCCCCATGGCAGTTCGTGTGGCTTTACGCGTTGGAAAACTTGTGGGTGCCTTGGCTCGTCGTCGCCCCATTGATCCTCACTCTGTTCCTGGTGGCTGTTCCCTTTGTCGACCGGAACAAGGAGATTTACTGGAAAAAGCGTCCCGTCGCCACCGGCCTCATGGCTTTTCTGATCGTCCTGATCGTGGGTCTGATCCTCTGGGGAAAATTCACCACCATGACCCATTCCATGTGACCCGGGTCTTAGGAGCCATACCATGCCTTTCCCCCTGGTCCTTGAGATCCTGACCAAAAATGACTGTTGCCTGTGTGACGAAGCCAAGGCCACCGTGCAAGAAGTCCTCAAGGATTATCCCGGAAAACTGATAATAACCGACATCGAATCCGACCCCGAACTTTTCGAACGCTACAAGGAGAAGATCCCCGTCCTGCGGATCAATGGAGAGGACAGTTTCACCTTCAAGGTGCACCCCGTCACCCTGCACAAAAAACTCGCCCGCCTCCGCCAAAGGGGTCACAAAGGGATCGAGTCCTTTGCTGAGGAGTAGAAACATGGTTGAGAAAATCGCTTTGAAGGACGAGGAACTGGAGCAGAAACTCAAGGAAATGGCTCCGGAATGGAAACCGAAAAAAAACGAGAAGGGCGTACCTTATATCGAACGGGTGAAACACGCGCATTCGTTCATGGAGGGAATCGATTTCGTGCGGCAGGTGGCGGAACTCGCGGAAGAAAATAATCACCATCCGGACATCTTTATTCAATACAAACGGATTTCTGTCCGGTACTGGACGCATACGGCAAGCGGCGTCACCTTCGCGGATGTTCAAATGGCCCAAAAAGTCGATTCAATCTTCTAGGCGGAGTGCCTCCGGGGCAAATGGACATGCGTTATATGGCGAACCCAGATCGCTTGGCGGTTTAGACTGACCTATCTCCCTCCCGCGTGGCGAGGGCGGAGTGCCTCCGCGGTCCTTCGTGGTTTCTTTACATGTTTGGAGGGATTTCTTCCCGAAGGATGTCGTCGAGGGTTTGCCGCCGCCGGGTCAGGAGGGCCTGGCCGCCATCCACCACCACTTCGGGGATCAGCGGCTGGGAGTTGTAATTTGAGGACATGACGAACCCGTATCCCCCCGCTCCCCCCACGACGATGAGGTCACCGGCACGGGGCATGGGAAGCTTGCGCGGGATGGGTTCCTCGTTTTTCTGGGTCAGCACATCTCCCGATTCGCAAACCGGCCCCGCCACGATGATGTCCTGCTCCGGCCCCAGGTCGTCCCCCACGAACCAGATGGGATGGTACGACCCATAGGCCATGGGGCGAATCAAATGACAGAACCCGATATTGACCAGCACGTAATCCAGGCGGCGGTGGTTTTCATCGTAGGTGTGGTTGAGCGACCGGACCTCCCCCACCAGGTAGCCGCACCCGGCGACGAAACGCCGGCCCGGTTCGATCTCGCAGATGATTTTTCTGCCGAAGTGGTTCTCCAGAACCTGGACCCTTTCGGCCAGGATGCTCTGGTACCCCGAGACATCTTCCTGTGGAAGTTCGGGATGATACTGGTAAGGCAGCCCGCCGCCGAAGTTGATGGTATCCAGGCCGGGGAACTGTTTGGCGAATTCCACCAGCTTGCCGGTAATCCGCTTCAGGTGTTCCATATCTCCCCCGGACCCGATGTGCATGTGGACGCCGGAGATGACGAGATGGTACTCGCGGGCGATTTTTTTGAGGTCGTCCAGGTTTTCGTGCCAGATGCCGTGTTTGCTGTAGGGGCCGCCGGTATTGGTTTTCCGGGAATGCCCGTGGCCCTCGCCCGGATTGATGCGGATGGAGATGCGGTTGGAGCCTTGCTGATAATTTATCAGGGCCTGGCCGTATTCCTCCACCATTCCCAGGGATCCACAATTAACGTGAATATTGTTTTCCAGGCAATAGCGGACGTCGTCCCTGTTGAAAAACACGTCACTGGTGAACCAGATGTCCGCGGGCTTGAATCCCGCCCGCAAGGCCCTTTGCACCTCATAAACGCTCACGGCGTCGATTTTAATGCCGTGGCCGAGCATTTCCCGGAGTATCCGGATATTGGAGCAGGCTTTCATGGCGAAGCGGGTCACGGGCGCCAGTTGACGGATTTCTCGGATCGACCGCCTGAGAATTTCAAGGCTGTAGACATACACCGGGGTGCCAAATTCTCGAGCGATGTCCCGGACATCCACTTTTTCGATTTTCATTCTTTCTCCTGATTTAAACCCCTGAATTCATTTTATTTGATACCATAAACACGAGCGGGTTCCGCGGCATTTATAACACAAACGGTGAAACCTGAATATTTCTTTTGGTTCGCTTTGTTTTTGTTTGACAATTACCGGGATTAGGATAATTTATTTCACCTACACAACGCAACCCGCCTGATTTCCGGGAAACCCTTTTAAGGCTGCCGAAAACGCGATGGAAAAGTGGACCATTGATGATGCGCGCGAACATTACCACATCAATGGTTGGGGTGCGGGTTTTTTTGACATCAACCAAAAGGGCAATATCGTTGTTCAACCCAAACGGAACAAGGAGCACGTCATCGACCTGAAGCATTTGGTGGAGGACATTCAATCCAAGGGTTACACCCTGCCCGTATTGCTCCGGTTTTCCGATATTCTGCGGGCCAGCATCACCAACCTCGCCTCCGTGTTCCAAAACGCCATCGAGGAGTACAACTACAAAGGCCATTACCAGGGGATTTACCCCATCAAGGTCAACCAGCAGCGTCAGGTGGTCGAGGAAGTGGTCAAGTTCGGCCGCCCATACAACATCGGCCTGGAAGCCGGATCCAAACCGGAACTGCACGCCATCCTGGCGATCATGGACAATCCGGAAGCCCTGCTGATCTGCAACGGCTACAAGGATGAGCCATTCATCCGGCTGGCTCTGATGAGTCAGAAACTGGGGAAAAAAGTATTTATCGTGGTGGAAAAGCTGGACGAGCTGGAGCTGATCCTACAGGTGGCCCGGGAAATCGGCGTGCGGCCGAACATCGGCTTGAGGATCAAGCTGGTTAGCGCGGGCGCGGGGCGCTGGGCCACGTCCGGCGGGGAATACTCCAAATTCGGCCTGAATCCCATGGAGTTGGTGGATGCCCTGCTAATCGCCGAAAAAAACGGGATTCTGGACTGGATCCAATTGATCCATTTCCACCTGGGCAGCCAGATCACCAACATCCGCCGCATCAAGAACAGTCTCAAGGAAGTGGGCCGTTATTATTCAGAACTGATGCGGCACGGGTGCAACATCCAATATATCGATGTCGGAGGGGGACTGGGAGTGGACTATGACGGGTCCCGGTCGACCTACCCTTCCAGCACCAATTACTCGGTCCAGGAATACGCCAATGATGTGGTGTATCATTTACTCGAAATCTGCGAAAACGAGAACCTGCCCCATCCCAACATCCTTTCCGAGTCCGGGCGGGCGATGACCGCTTACCACTCGATCCTGGTGGTCAACGTGCTCGATGTCACCTCCTTTCCCGAATGGAACAGCCATATAGAGGTGGCAGAAGACGCCCCGACCGTGGTGCACGAAATGTTCGATGTTCTGGAAACCACCTCCAACAAGAACCTGATCGAATCCTGGCACGATGCCCTCCACCTCAAGGAGGAAGCCCAGAACCAGTTCTTGCTGGGCCTGATCCCCCTGAAAGACCGGGCCCTGGCGGAACGCATTTTCTGGGGCATTAGCCGCAAGATCGAAAAACTCGCCACCCAGCTCAAATACATGCCCGACGAAATAAAATCGCTGCGCATTAACCTGGCGGACAAATATTTCTGCAACTTCTCCGTATTTCAATCGGTACCCGATTCATGGGCCATCGATCATGTATTTCCGGTGGTTCCCCTGCAACGGCTCAACGAGGAACCCACCCGCGAGGCGACGGTGGAAGACATCACCTGTGATTCCGACGGCCACATCGACACCTTCATTGGCAACCAGCGGGGAACCGAAAAATCCCTCCGCGTCCATACCTGGAAACCTGGGGAGCCCTACCAATTCGGTATTTTCCTGATCGGCGCGTACCAGGAAATTCTCGGCGACCTGCACAATCTTTTCGGCGATACCAATACCTTCCACGTGTCTCTCAAGGAAGACGGGTCCTTGAACTACGAACAAATCATCGAAGGGGAAGATGTGACGGATGTTCTCGATTACGTCCAGTTCCGGGCGGACGAATTGGCGGGCCGGGTAGCGGGTTTCCTCGTAGGCTGCGTGGAAAATGGAACCGTTTCGCAGAAAGAAGCCGATGAATACCTCGCCCTGTACAAGGAAGGACTCAACGGTTACACCTATCTCATCAAACCTTCCCCGGCCCGGGGGCCGGAAGAACGTTCAGGAACCTTAAACGTCCCGCAGAATCCTGACCATGTCCTGGTGGACCCGCCCGTTGCTGGCCAGGACGTCCCGGTCATAGATGCTGAAGGGAGAGCCGTCCAGGCGGGTGACCTCCCCTCCGGCCTCGCGCACCAGCAAGACCCCCGCGGCGACATCCCAGGGGTGGAGCCGCATTTCCCAGAATCCCTCGAACCGCCCCATGGCGGTATAACATAAATCGATGGCGGCGGAACCGGGGCGGCGCAGGGCCTGGCACGCCTTCAGGAACCGGGAAAATTCCTTCAAATTATTGTTAGGGGAACGGACGACTTCGGGGGTGAACCCGGTAACCAGGAGGCTTTCCTTGAGATCGGAAATCGCGGAGACCGAGATCGGCTCTGAATTGAGCGTCGCCCCCTGGCCTTTCTCGGCGGCAAAAAGCTCGTCCAGGCTGGGATTGTACACGACGCCCACAACCACTTCGCCTGCCTCCTCCAGCGCGATAGAAACACAATAACAAGGGACCCCGTGCGCATAATTGATGGTGCCGTCCAGCGGATCGATGATCCATTTCCTGGGGGACTTGGTGCCCTGGCTGGTTCCCGATTCCTCGGCGAGAAAATCGTGATCGGGGAAACGCTGTTTGATAATGCGGATGATTTCCTGTTCGCATAAGTAATCCACCTCAGTGACGAGATCGTGTCCTCCCTTGGGGGAAATTTTTCCGATATTTTTTTTTCGGTCACTCTGGATCCGGCCCGCGGCCAGGGCCGCTTCAATGGCTACCGCCAGGGCTCCCTTCATTCAATCCAACCCCCGCCGACGATGCAGTCGTTCCGGTAAAACACGGCGGACTGACCGGGGGCAACGGCCATCTGCGGTTCCTCGAATTCCACACGTGCCCGGCGGTCCTCAAGCGGGGTCACCCGGGCGGGAACGGCTTCGTGACGATAGCGGATCTTCACCTCAGCGCGGAAAGGTTCCGAGGGCGGCAGGTACCAGTTGGTTTGCCCCGTCATCAAATCCTCGCGTAACAATTCCTGTTTCGGACCCACGGTGATGCGGTTGTTTTCGGGATCGATGTGGGTCACGAAATAAGGTTCTTTCAAGCCCCCCAGGTTGAGGCCTTTCCTCTGGCCGATGGTGAACGCGGGGTACCCGCGGTGCTTTCCCAGAACCGTCCCCGAGGAATCGACGATCTCCCCCTCCCGAAAACCCGTTCCGTTGACCTGCCGTGCGATGAATTTCGCGTAATCGTTGTCCGGAATGAAACAGATCTCGCGCGATTCCGGTTTTTCGGCCACATTCAATCCGAGCGACAGGGCGATCCGGCGCACGTCCCTCTTTTCCATATCCCCCAGGGGGAACTCCAGCCGGGAGAGCTGATCCTGCGACAGGTTGAACAGAAAATAACTCTGGTCGCGGGTGCGGTCCCTCCCCCGCCGCACGGTGAACCTTCCCGACCCATCTTTCACGATGGAGGCGTAATGGCCCGTGGCCACGCGCCGAACGCCAAACCCCTCAGCTTTCCGGATCAGGTCATCGAACTTCAACTTCTGGTTGCACAGGGTGCAGGGGATGGGTGTCCGGGCCTGGAGGTATTCCGAGATAAAATAATCGACCACCTCTTCCCTGAACTCCTTTTCCAGATTCAGGATATAAAAGGGGATATCGAGCCGGCCGGCGACCCGCCGGGCGTCGGCCAAGTCGTCCAGGGAACAACAGGTGCCGAACCGCTCATCGGTCTCCGAGTTGTAGTTCCACAACTGCAGTGAGATTCCGACGACCTCGCAGCCCGCATTTTTAATCAGCGCGGCGGCGACGGAACTGTCGACCCCGCCGCTCATCGCCACCACAATTTTTTCTTTATCGTTCATGAACCGCTTTGTTCCCTGGAAATACAAAAGGGGAATTAATGGAAAACGGGAGATGCCAGCACCCATCCGCTAAGGTAAAGGGGGACACCCTTCAGAAACCCGGTAACGGTAGATGGAAAGGCAGGTATCCCCCAACCTCCGCTGGCTGGCCAAAACCAGTGTATCATAATTTTTTCGCAGGATATTTTTGTGGTGATGCTCCACCACCACACGCGAAGTGCCCGTCAACAAATCCGACGCCGCCAACGCGGTCAGGCAAGGTTCGTAGAGGCCTTCCGCGAAAGGCGGATCGACATACACCAGGTCAAAAAGGTATCCCCTTTTCCGAAGAAGGGGGACCGCCCGCAGGGCATCGCATTTCAGGAGGACCCAGTTTTTTTCCCCGGCGGGATCCTTTTCTAGCCCGAAATGGCATTTTTCGAGATTTCGGCAAATCAGGTCCCAGGCCCGGCAGTCGTTTTCGACGAAAACCACCTTCTCCGCGCCCCGGCTCAGCGCTTCGATCCCGATATTTCCCGTACCGGCAAACAGGTCGAGAAAGACCTCCCCGTCCAGCCGCTGTCCGATCTGATTGAACAGGGATTCCTTCACGCGGTCCAGGGTGGGCCGCAGGTCCACTTTCTTCAGTCCCACCAGCCGGGTTCCTTTCGCCTTTCCCGCGATCACTCGCACCATTCCCTCCCCAAACCCGGACCGGTGTTGGCGGAAACTATCGATACCGAGAACCCCCGACCGCCCGGAATTCCGAAAAACCAGGGGCCATAAAGAAGCTGGCCGGTGGTTGGCGGGGGCAAGGGGTCCCAAAAATCCATGCCCCTACGAGGAAATAAATCAAGAGATTTCAATTCCGTTCCCACCTGGAAATAAATTTGACAGAAAATTGATATAAACTTATCATGAAATTGAAATTCAAGGAATCAACGCTCGGGCATCGTCTAATGGTAGGACGTCAGGTTCTGGCCCTGAAAGTTGAGGTTCGAATCCTTATGCCCGAGCCATTTCCTTTTTCCTAGAGATCCCGTCGAAATCTTATCTTATGAATATCTACCGAAACCCCTTTATAGTCAGTTTATGGGCGCCGGTTTACCTTTTGGTTGCCGCGGGCACGGTCACCCACGATTTTCTGATGGCCGCGATGTATATCATGGTGACCCTCGGTATTATCGGCGCTTACGTGACGGAATTTCCCCTGCTTCCCTCCTTGTATATGAATGAGGTGGCCCATAAAACGGCCATTTCCGCATTATTGGGAATGCTATTGGGATTGCTCCTGTTTTTACTGTCCCTCGGAGTCCAGGACCAGGCGGATTCCAGTCCCATGTCGGCACAGGGAAAGTTTTTATTTACGTGGGGCGTGATGTCCCTTCCGGCCTATCCGCTCATGGTTTTCCTGATTTCACGAGTGAACAAGCGCGATCTGGAGTCCGAACAAAAAGCCCGGGAAGAAAAGAAAAAACAAAAGCGCACCAAGGGAGGCGGTCCGCCGATCATG
>JBHHVU010000033.1:0-33806 GCA_046754465.1 Nitrospinaceae bacterium
ACGGGGAAGGATAATGAACCCGCGCGAACATTCTTTTTCTCAAAATCCGTCCCGTACCTCCCGCTAAAACTTTCCTAACCCGCGTCCCTAATAATCCGGATCAATTCGTCCATGGCCGGTGATTGGGACGCCCGGGAAAGTTTCTCGATCTGACGGATCAGGGAATCCCGGTCTTGAAACTTGAGTTCGATCCGGATCTCTCCGCTCTCAAAACTTTCCTGGAATCGCACTTTAGTCTTGGGGTCCAGGCGAAGTTGGTCGAGGGCGGACGCCACCCGTTTTTGCAGGTCCGACAGCGCGGGGTACCGCCAACGGTAAAGAGTCTGGTGGATCAAATCGTACTTTTCCGGGGCAGGAAGGTCCTGCTCCAGGACGGACTGGACCTCCCGGCGCAGGAGAATCCCGGCGGGGGATGATTCTTCGCGGCGGGCCGTTTCGCCGGCCAGTTCCAGCAGTTCCCGGCATTTATTGACCCCCGGCCTGAGAACCGAGAACAGCTCCTCCGCCGCATCCCGGCTGGCCGGGTCCCACCGGCACAACAGCGAAATCACACGCAGGGGAACCTTCAACTCGTGAAGAATCTTCTGCATGCCCGGTGTTAACTGACCGGCCGCCGAAAAATCCTGGAATAATTTTTTACTACTTTCTATCCCCAGGATGGGCATATACTTTCGGATGATCCGGTCCACGGCGGCCCCCGCATGAGCCAGTTTGCCCAAGACCTGTGCCTTTTCGATATCACTGTAAATGCGATGGGAGTGGTTTTCGGTCAAATTGGCCGCCAGCATCGCTTCCGCATCCAGATTCGTATCCAGGACGCCGGCGGGGATGCAGTCCACCTTCATGCCTTGACAGATTTTCAGGCGGCGGTGACCGCAAACCACGCGGAACCGTTGGCCGGAACGCACGAGAATGACGGGATGCATCACCCCGATTTCCCGGACGGAAGTTTCCAGGGATTCCGGCACGGGGGAAAGCGAAAAATCCGTCAGGCCGTCACTCCCGTCGATTTGGCCGAGGGAAACGCGTAAGAACTTGCAGCTTGGGCTTGCTTTCATGGTTCACTCATTTTTACAACGATGGCAATGGACGTGGGTTCTAGGGTCCTTCCTTTTTTGTTACGGGTGTTTTTTTGAACCCGCGCCGGAGGGAATGGTGCTCATTCCCGGGGGAGAATTCACCATGGGCACCGATCTTACGGACCGGGGGAACAACGCCCTGCGGCTGGGCCTGGTAAAACCCTGGTTCGCCGACGAATTCCCGGAACACCGGGTTTACACGAAGGACTTCTACATCGACCGATACGAAGTGACCAACCGTGAATATTATATATTCTGCCAGGGGACGGACCACCATCCCCCCAGGATCTGGGGCGGACCGAAATATCCCGAGGGGATGGGGAATTACCCGGTCACCTTCGTGAATTTTTTTGACGCCGCCGCTTATGCCGAGTGGGCGGGGAAGCGCCTGCCAACCGAGGCCGAATGGGAAAAAGCCGCCCGGGGTCCCAGGGGATTCCTCTACCCCTGGGGAAACGATTTTGATCGGGAGGCCGCGAATGTCAGCCTGTCCCCTAAAACCAAACACGGTCAGGGACTCCACCCGGCCGGCAGTTTCCCAAAGGGGAAAAGTCCCTACGGTTTGTACGACATGATTGGCAACGTTTGGGAATGGGTGTGGGACTATTATCTCCCCTATCCCGGCAACAACAATCCTTCCGCGGATTATGGCAAAAAATATGTGGTGGTGCGTGGCTTATCCTACCTGGGCGTGGGCCATTTTTCCTCCAAGGATTATAAAAAGGTCGTGGCGCTGAAGGCCCGGGCCTCCTACCGCGAAAAACTCACTCCCTTTGCCCGGAAAAAAGATGTCGGTTTCCGTTGTGTCAAGGACCGCGTCCCCTGGTTCAATCAAGAGTCCACGCCCAAACAGGCCACCTGACCGTTCCTTTTATTTTCCGGTAATCCGGTAAACCACCCCCAGATAATCGTCGGACAGGTAAAGCTCTCCTTTCGGGGAGAGCTCCAGATCCACCGGCCGGCCCACCACGTGGGAGGGGACCGGTCCAGCTTCCAACGCCTTGCGCGGTGGCGGGTCCCGTTGCAGCCAGCCGGTTATGAAATCCTCCTGCGCGAGTATTTTACCGCGGGGACTCAGTTGCAGGCGAACCACTTTATATCCCGCGGGCACGGAGCGATTCCAGGAACCGTGAAAGGCGATGAACAGGCTGTGATCGTACCGCGGGGGCAGTTTGCCGCCGGGATAAAACGCCAACCCGAGCGGAGCCATATGGGCGGTGAAGGTGCGAACCGGGGGTTCGGTAGCGGCACAGTCGAAGGCTTGCCCAAAATCCTCATCGAACCGGCGGTCCTCATAACAGTAAGGCCAACCGTAATGTTTTCCTTGCCGGATGATGTTCAACTCCTCCCGGGGGTGATCGTCCCCCAGCCAATCCCGGCCGTTGTTCACGCCCCACAACTCCCCCGAATAGGGGGAGAACTCGATCCCCACGGAATTTCTCAATCCGCTGGCGAAAATTTCCTTTCCCGATCCGTCGAGGTTGAACCGGATGATCGCGGCCCGCATGGCATTTCTTTCCCGGCAGACGTTGCAGGAAGACCCAACCGAAAGGTAGAGTTTGCCGCCTTTTATTTTGAGGGTCCGCGTCGAATGGCCGCCTCCAGGAATGCCGCGAACGATCACCTCCGGTTCGCCGTAGGTGAAAGACCCGCGTTCCCGTTTCAGCCGGATGACCTGCTCCTCCTCGGCAACGTAAAGGTAATATCCCGAATCCAGTTGAACGAAAGCGAGCCCATGCGGGGTATTGCGGCCCCGCAGGATCACCACGGTGCGGTCGGCCCTTCCCTCCCCGTTGGCATCGGGCAACGCCACGACCTGTCCGGCGCGGTGACGGCTGAGGAACAAAATGCCCCGGTCGTCGAACGCCATGTGCCGGGCGGAAGCCAGATTTTCCGCGAAAATTTTCACCCGGACGCCGGGGGGAACCTTCAGACGAAGTTCGCCGATCCCAATTTTCTGGATCTCGCCCCCGGAAACGGTATTCCACGAAAAAAGCAAGATTAACAAGGCCTCCAGGAGGAAGACCGCCTGCCTGATTGGCCTATGAGGCGAAAGGGACATGGAATCTCCCGCGAAAGTATCGGAATTCCAAAGTTTTGACGTGGATCCGGACGCCGACAGTATACATTATCTCATTGAAAACATGAAGATTTGCTTGTAACTTAGTGTAAACACCAAAATATAAGGATTTCAGCTTTTATGGCGCAGGTTGCGTACAGAAAAAGGGGGATGGATTTCGCCCTGATTCTCGGCGGCATTCTTCTGAGCGCGGATGTCTTCGGACTAGATCTTCTTTTTCCCCTGGGAATCGCGGTGGCGGTGCCTTACGCCGGGACCGTTTTATTGGGTCTTTTGTGGCCGGGCCCCACCTATGTGTTGACCGCCGCGACCGGCGCGACGGTGCTCACCCTGCTGGGGTTTTTTCTTGCTCCGTCCGAACCCGAATTATGGAAGGCCCTGCTCCACCGCGGTTTGGCCGTGCTGGTGATCTGGGGCGTGGCAGGGTTCTGCCTGTCTCTCAAACGGTCCCGGTCGGAAAAAAGGGAACTGCAAAATTTGATTGCCCATATAGGCCGGGTGGTTTCCCAACCCCTCACCCGTCCCCAGGACTCCCCGCTTTTTAAAAATATTCTGGATTCCCTGCTCTCCATCACCCAAAGCCGGTTTGGAATCATCGGGGAGGTTCTTAAAGACCCCGAAGGGAAAGTGCATATCGAGAATCGAGCGGGCTCTATTCGCGATGATGGGCCGATGGAGTCGGCTGGAGTTTTTCAGGAAAGCGCCCCCATTTATCCGGAGATTGAAATATACAGCATGTCACATTTGCTGAACGAAGTTTTGAATACCGGGAAACCCCTGCTCATCCAATACGGCGCCGAGGATACCCGGGGGGCGAGACTGGTGACGGGACACCCGCCCCTGGAATCGTTTCTGGGGCTGCCCTTGTACCATGAGGGGAAAATTCTTGCCGTGGTGGGAATCGCCAACCGTCCGGAAGGTTACGATGACGCCTTGCTGGAATACCTGAATCCCTTCTTTTCTGCGGCCGCCTACGGCATCCAATTGTTCCGGACCGGCCAGGAGCGGGAGAAAATGCAAGAGGCCTGCCGGGAAGGAGACGAAAAATTAAAGCAGCTGCGGGACGAACTCCAAAAGATGGAACTCGCCCTGGAGGAAAAAGACGGCCAGATCCGGCAAATCCAGCAGGAACGCCTGAAAGGGGAAGAAGCCCTGCAAGCCTGGGAAGAGCGTTTGAACCGGATTCAGGAAGAACTCGGCTGGGCCACCCGGGACTTCGAAGCGCGGAACGATCAAATCCGTCAGTTCGAATCCAAGCTGACCCACACGGAACAAGCCCTGCGGGAACGCGAAGAAGAAGTCTCCCGGGTCCAGGCGGAAAAAACCGGAATCCAGGAGGAATTGCGGGATGCGCGGGAACGTCTCGCGGAGATGGAGAACCAGTTGAGCCGCTCGGCAAATGAATTGCGGGAAAAAGAAAACCTCCTGGCGCAATTGGAAGATGAACTCCACCAGGCCCAGAATGCCGCCCTGGAAACCGGAAAACGCATCGGGCAACTCGAAAAGGACCAGAGGCAAAAAGAAGAAGCCTTGCGCGAAAAGGAGGACCGTTTGAACGAGGTCCAACAGGAACTGGATCGAATGGAAAAAATCCTGCGGGAAAAGGAAGAACAGGAATCTCATGCCGGCGAGGAAAAAAAACGGATCGAACGCGCGATGCGGGAGAACAAGGAGCATTTGTCGCGGGTGCACAAGGAACTCAAGCGGACGGCGAAGGCCCTGCGGAACCGGGTGAAAGGCCTTTCCGAAACCAAAAAGGAAAAAAGCCGCATCGAGGAAGATCTCAAGAAAAGGGAAAAACGGTTGCAGGAAGTGGAAGCCCACCTGAAAAGGGTCCTCGAGGCCCGCGGCCAGGCCGAAAAACGTTTCCTTGAAATTGCGGGAACCGCCCGCGAATGGTTTTGGGAGGTGGATGAAGACGGACTGTATACCTATTCCAGTCCGGCGGTGGAAAGGATACTGGGTTACCAGCCGGAAGAAATCGTGGGGAAAAAACATTTCTACGACTTATTCGATCCGTCTTCCCGGGAGGATTTAAAACGGGCCTTCTTCAAGGTAATTGCCCAGAAGGAATATCTCCGGGATGTCTCAACCACCAAACAGCACAAAACCGGCCGACCGGTCGATTTAAAAACGACCGCGGCGCCGATTCTGGATGAGGAGGGGGAGCTTCGGGGATACCGGGGAATGAACACAGAGGCCCCTGGCCGGGAGGAGACGGTTCAAGAGGTCTCCCAAACCCGTAAGGAGCTGGAGGAGCGGGTGGAGGAACGTAACCTGGAATTGAGCGAGATGAACCAACGGCTGCAAAAAGAAATCGCCGAACGGGTGCGGATCAAGGACACCTTCCGTCACTACGCCCAGGAACTCGAGCGCAGCAACAAGGACCTCAAGGAATTCGCTTCGATCGCCTCGCACGATCTTCAGGATCCCTTGAGAAAAGTCATCGCCTTCGGGAAACGGCTCAAGCAGGACTGTTACGAATCGCTGGACGAGCGGGGCCGGGATTACCTGGAACGGATGGAACGGGCCACCGAGCGGATGCAGAATTTCATAGACGATCTGCTGCAGTATTCCAAGGTTTCCACCAAGGCGCCTCAGTTGCGGCAGGTCGACTTGAACGAGGTCGTGGAGGGAGTTCTGGTTTTCCTGGAAACACGGGTGGCCGCAAGCGGGGGCCGGGTGAGCGTCGATAAACTTCCCACCCTGGAGGCGGACCGGATGCAAATGCATCAACTGTTTCAAAATTTGATATCCAACGCGTTGAAGTTCCATAAAGAGGGGCGGGCGCCGGTGGTGACCATCCGCCACCGTTCCCTGGAAGGGGGGCTGCACGAAATTCAAGTGGAAGACAACGGCATCGGGTTCGACGAACGGCACCTGGAACGCATCTTCAAGCCATTCGAGCGGCTGCACGGCACCAACCAGTATAACGGCAGCGGCATGGGGCTGGCCATCTGCCAAAAAATCGTCCAGCTTCACGGCGGCGACATCACCGCCAAAAGCGCCAAAAATGCCGGATCGACGTTCATCATCACCCTTCCGGAGAAACAAGCCGGCCGGAAATCGAAAAAAGAACCAGGGGAAAATTTTCCCAACCTTTGATACCATGGTTCTCCTTGATCCTGTTTCCTTCTCCATCGACGAATTTTTTCGGGGGAAACCATCGGGCATTTCGAGACACAGGCCGCTATGGTGTTCTACAGGCACTTCCTTTTAATCCTTGCCATATCCGCTTTCTTCGTTGCCGGAGGCCAGGCGGAAACCCTGGTCATGGGTGTCTACACCTCCGACAAGCCCACGGTGATGTTTAAAAAATTCAATCCCATTCTTGGCCATTTGCAAGATAGCGCGGCCGGCCAGGGATTGCCTTTGGATTTCAAGTTACGCATTTTTCCTTCCTACCGTTTGGCCGTCCAGGCCCTGGCGCGGGGAGCGGTGGATTTCGCCCGATTCGGACCTGCCAGTTACATCCACGCGAAGGAAAAAAATCCCAACATTCGCCTGCTGATCATGGAACATAAAAAGGGTTCCAAGCGTTTTAAAGGAATTTTCATCGCACCCAGTGACTCGCCCATCCGATCCATCCACGATTTGAAAGGAAAAACTTTCGCCTTTGGCAATCCCTTTTCCACTATCGGGCGTTATCTTTCCCAGGCCGAATTCGTGAGGGCGAAAATTTATGCCAAGGATCTGAAAAAGTATTCCTACCTGGGCCGTCATGATAAAGTCATCCTCGCCGTGGCCAACGGGCTTTACGATGCCGGCGTGGTTAAGGAGAACACATTCAGGAAATACGCAGATTCCCGAGGCCTGAAAAAAATCGGAGAGTTTCCCAATGTCACCAAGCCCTGGGTGGTCCGCCAGGACTTCGAGGAAAAATGGTTCCGGATGATCCAGGCGGCCCTTTTGAATCTCAAGGACCGGATCCTTCTCCAGGCGTTGGGTCAGGATGGGTTTCTGCTCGCCGAGGATGCCGATTATGATTTCGTCCGCCGTAAGATGAATTTATCCCAGGCATTCTCACAAGAATGAAAGGGTTCCGCGGAGGTAAGAAACCGTTTCTAACCTTTGAAACGCGATCCAGGTCATGAGCCTGTCAACGAAAATCCTTTCCATGTTGTTGACCGTATTGGGAATCACCCTTTCCCTTTTTGGCTGGTGGGACATTCAAAAGGAACGGGACGAACTCAAGGCACTCCTGAATGATCACGGCAACTCCCTGGCCCGGGGGCTCGCCGTTTCCATCCTGGAACCGTTCCTGGCCGAGGATTACCCCATGGTGGACACCATTCTGGAAACCTTGGGAAAACAAACCCCGGACATTGTTTCCATCCAGGTCTTGCAGCATGGAAAAATCGTTTCCCAATACCGGGGGACCCCAACCGATGAAACGGACTCCACCATATTTTTGTCGGGCGTTTACGTGCCGAATGTCCATTCATCCTCTCGGAAATTTCTGGGTCAGGTGCGGCTGGAATGGTCCAATCGGAGATACCGGGAGATACTCGCCGACCGGACGCGCCAACTGTCCGTCAACATTGCGATCATCTTTCTGGTCCTCTTTCTGACCTTGACCATTTTGATCCGGAAACTGGTTCTGCAAAAGGTGAGTCAGCTCAGCCGCTTTACGGAAGAAATCGCCGGGGGAAATCTGGGCGCGTCCCTGGACCTCGCCACCCGGGACGAGTTGGGAAAACTCGCCCGTGCTTTCGATAAAATGACGAAGAAACTCCTCCGGACCACGGTGTCCAGAAATTACGTCACCAAAATCATCAACAGCATGATCGACACCCTGGTGGTCGTCACCCCGGAATTTCAAATCCAGTCCGTCAACCGGGCCACCTGCCAGCTCTTGGGTTATTCTAAGGAGGAATTGACCGGGAAACCTGCCGCCCTGCTTTTTGGGGGCTCCCGGGAGTTCCGGACCCAGGTCGACCTCAAACAGCTTCAAAACCGCGGTTGCGTGCTCCATGCCGAGATCACCTATGTCTCCAAGGCGGGCGGGGCCATTCCCATGCTCTTCTCCGCCACCACCCTGGAATCGGGCACGGACACCAATCAGGGATTCGTCTTTGCCGCGCAGGACATCACCGAACTCAAACGGGCCAGGGAAAAATTGATCCACTACGCCACCGAACTGGAGCGGAGCAACCAGGACCTTCAGGATTTCGCCTCGGTCGCTTCGCACGATTTACAGGAGCCCCTGCGCAAGGTGATCCTGTTCGGTGACCGGTTGAGGGAGGAGCACGCATCATCCCTGGACGACCGGGGGGTGGATTACCTCGATCGCATAGAAACCTCCACCCTGCGGATGAAACGGTTCATCCAGGACCTTCTGGAATATTCCCGGGTCACCACCAAGGCCCGGCCGTTTGAACGGGTCGACCTGGAACCGGTGGTGGCGGACGTTCTCGAGAACCTGGAGGCCCAAATAGCCCAATTGGGCGCCAATGCGGAAATGGTCCGGCTTCCCACCCTCCAGGCCGACACCATGCAGATGCATCAATTGTTTCAAAACCTGATTTCCAATGGGCTGAAGTTCCACAGGAAGGGGATCCCCCCGGTGATCCGAATCGGCCACCGGTCCCTGGGAAACGGTTTTGTCGAGATCCGGCTGGAAGACAACGGCATCGGTTTCGATGAAAAATATCTCCCGCAAATCTTCAAACCCTTCGAGCAGCTTCACGGACGCGGCCAATTCGAGGGGAGCGGCATGGGGTTGTCCATTTGCAAGAGAATCGTCAAACGGCACGGGGGACAGATCACCGCTCACAGTGAAATCGATAAAGGATCGACGTTCATCATCCTCCTTCCCGAGAGCCCGGGGGACGGGGCTGCCCCCTGCTCGGCAAATCCCCTGAAAAACCATCCCTGAAAATAACTCCCGTACTCCAGGGAGGGTGCGGCGGCGTCTCTCCTGGACCCGGTTGCCCTGAATAATTTTTGAGTTTGGGAGGGGAAAGTTGTTCAAAACTGAGAGTTTCTGTTAATCTAAATTAAACAGAACTCTAAATGAGGACGACGGGAGGGAAGCGGGGAAATACGTTTTCCCGGTGCCGGATTCCATTTTCTGATTCAGGAGACGATGACTTTTAAAAAAGAAATTGAAAAACGGGTTTTGGTTTTGGATGGCGCCATGGGCACCATGGTGCAGAACCTAGGGTTGGAGGATTCCGCGTTCGGAGGACCGGAATTTAAAATGCTGACCGACCTCCTGATTTTTTCACGTCCCGATGCCCTGGAAAATATTCACCTGAAATACCTCCAGGCCGGTGCCGATATCATCGAAACCAATACGTTCGGGGCCTCGCCCCTGCGGTTGAAAGAATTTGATTTTTCGACGATCGACCCCACCGGCCTGCAAGCCGTCCCCGAATCGCTGGACCTGACGCAGTGCGATTACGAGGCGCTCACCCGCCACCTGAATTTGGAAGGGGCGCGCATCGCCCGGCGGGCGGCCGACCGGTACCGGTCGCTTCCCGAATACGACGGCAGGGCGGTGTTCGTCGCCGGTTCCATTGGCCCGTCCAATTACGTCTTGTCCAGCACCCAGGCCAACCTCAAACAGGCAGCGTTCGCGCAAATCGTGGATAATTTCCGCCTCCAGGCCGCGGGACTGATCGAGGGAGGCGCCGATCTTCTTTTGTTTGAAACCCAGCAGGATATTCTTGAATTGAAAGCCGCGATTCTGGGCGCGCGCAAGGCGTTCGAGGAACAGAACCGCTCCCTCCCCATCATGGTCCAGGTCACCGTCGATGCCTTTTCCAAAATGCAGATTTTCAATACGGACATCCATGCCGCCTACACCGCCGTCGCCGGAATGGGAATCGATACCTTCGGGATCAACTGCAATGTTGGACCCGATCAAATGACCGCCACGGTGGAAAAACTGAGCCGGTTCTGCGGACACCCCATTTCCGTTGTTCCCAACGCCGGGCAACCCATTTCCGTGGATGGAAGGACCTGCTACAAACTGGACCCGGATCCCATGGCGGAAACCCTGGAGTCTTTTGTTCGGGATCACGGGGTTTCCATCGTGGGCGGATGCTGCGGAACAACCCCCGCCCACATCGCGGCCCTGAAAGCACGGGTCCAAACCTCGGTTCCCGCCGCGGGGGAACCAAACCGCATGGTCTACGTTTCCGGGCCCCAGGAAGCGGTGCCCCTGGACAGCTCCAAGGGTCTCGTGCGCATCGGCGAGCGGCTCAACGTCCGCGGCAGCAAGAAGGTGCGGGAGGCCGTCGAAACCGGGGACGGCCTGAAAATGGATACCCTCGAAGAGGTGGTCTCGGAACAGGTCAAGGATTTGGGAATCGACATCATCGATGTTTGCATGGACAGCAATATCGTCGAGACGGAAAAGGTGCTTCCCCAAATCATTCATCAATTAACGAGCGACTTCAAGGGGGTGATGTGCATCGATTCGTTTTCCGTCGAAGCCTTGAAGACGGCGATCGAGGTTTACCCCGGCCGGCCGATCATCAATTCGATCAGTCTGGAAGAATATCAAGACGGTCAAAGCAAGCTCGACGCAGTTCTTTCGCTGACGCACGGTCACTGCCCGGTTTACATCGCGCTGGTGAATGGACCCAAGGGACCCGGGCAGACGGCCGATGAAAAGTATGATCTTGCCGTGGAAATCGTGAAACAGGCGGGGGAAAAATACGGCGTGACCCCCGATCAGATTCTGATCGACGTCAACGCTTATCCGATCGGCAGCGAATCCGTGGAAGGACTCAATTTTTGTGCCGAAACGCTCGCCTGCCTGCCGCGCATCAAGGCCATCCACCCCGGCCTGAAAACCTCCATCGGCGTCGGCAACCTGACCAACGGCCTGGCCCAAAAACCCTACATGCGGAAAGTGCTCACCAGCGTGTTCCTGGACGAGGCCCGCCGGGCGGGACTGGATTGCGCCATCCTCAATCCCAACCACTACGTGCCGCTTGAGAGCCTTACCCAACACGACGTGGACCTGGCCAGAAAAGTGATTCTCCATCGGGATATGGAGGCTTTTGAAGAACTCGAACAGATCGCCCTGACCAAAAAAACCGGCACGGTTCAGAAAAAAACCGACTATGCGGGGCTCACTCCGGAAGAAAGCATCTGCCAGAAGATCAAGGACGGCTTCAAGCAAAAAGAGGAAGGCTCCGTGGAAAAAGATGGGGGAACTTTTCCCTACCGCGACCGCATCGTGCTGGAAGTGGCCAGGATCCTGGATAAACACGCACCCCTGGATTTTATCGGCGATTACCTGATGAAAACCATGCGCGAGTTGGGGGACGGATTTGGCCGGGGGGAGGTCAGCCTGCCCCATTTGTTGAAAAGCGCGGACGTCATGCGCAATGTCATGGAATTCCTGGAAGCGGTTATGCGGATGAAAAGCGGTGTCCTGCCCGGCGAGGCGATCAATTACAAGGGCGTGGTGGTCCTCGGCACGGTGTACCAGGATGTTCACAGTATTGGAAAGGATCTCGCCAAAACGCTCCTGGAAAACTACGGGTACCGGGTGATCGACCTGGGCGTGCAGGTGCCCCTGGACCGGTTCATCGAAACCGCCCGCAAGGAAAAGGCCGACGCGATTGGAATGAGCGCCTTGCTTGTTCAGACCTCCAACCACATGATCACCGTGGCGCGGATGCTGAAAGAGCAATCCTTCGAGATTCCGATCCTCATCGGCGGCGCGCCGGTCAATCACCGGCACGCAGGGTACGTGGCCATGTACGGCCAGGGTGACACGGAGCGGATTCTCAACAATGTGTTTTATTGCGAGAGCGGGATGGATGGGGTGAACACCATGAACCGGCTTAAGGAGGAAAAGGATCTGCCCGAACTGCTGGAGAGCAACCGGGAACGGCTGCTCCGGGAATATCAACGCGCCAAGGGGTTTCTGGAAAACCGGGACCAACTGCTGGAAACCCTGCCGCGGAGAATCGTGGGATTTAAAAACCATGCTGTTCCGAGCGACGGTTACGGGATTCACAAGGTGGCGTTCAAGTTGAATAAATTAAGCCGCAACCTGGATGTAAAGAGCCTTTTTTCCCTGAACTGGAAATTCGGCAAGAAGTCTTCCTGGAAACAGAAAGGCGTAACCCTGGAACAGCTTCAGGCCCTGGAAAAGGAGTGGATCGAAAAGGCGGGGGAAAAAGGATGGATTCGGCCTCAAGCCCGGTTTGCCTTGCTTCCGGCGCAGTCGGAAAACGACGATGTCATCGTTTATGATCCTGACGACTGCAAAAAAGAAATTGCGCGGATCCATTTTACGCCGTGCATCGGCAAGGGGAGGAAGGACAAATTTTCCATCGCCCAATATTTTTATCCCAAATCGTCTGGCCGGATGGATGTCATCGGAATGCAAATCACCACCTCCGGTGCCGCCGCCGAGCAGGCGATCGCGGAATTCAAGAGGCAAAACGATTCCGAATCGGCTTTATTTCTTCAAGGATTGTGCGACCGGGTGACGGAAGATCTCGCCGAATACATTCATCAATTACTTCGCGAACGGGCGGGCCTGAAAAAGGAAAAATACGGGCAACGCTACAGTCCGGGCTATCCCGCCCTGGTGGATCTGATCCATAACAAGATCATCTGGGAAACCCTGCACGCGGAAGACATCGGGGTGAAGCTGACCGGGTCGAACGAATTCGATCCTCCCAGCACCACGGCGGCGGTCATTTGTTTTCACCGCGAGGCCGGGTATTCCTGATACGATCCCGTTTCCGCCAAAACGGGCCATTCGGCCGCCGGAACGGATGTCATTCTTTTGACAGAAATTCCTGATTTTGACGGATCTCTTTCGCGATCGGGACGGGAAGGGTTCTCCCAAAAAACATTTTTTCCCGCGCGAATTTCACCGGACCAGGCACCGGTTTTCCGGAGACCCGGCGAGTAAAACGGACTCTTGGGATCGGCGGAGGAATCCACCGCCGGTTCAGCATCATCCTAACCATAAAATGAGTTGAAAATCCCGTGGTTGGTTTGCCGCATCGCAGCGGTTTGGCAAACCGGCATCGGGGCCATTCTCACCCGGGAAACCAGTTTTTCGGCTCACGGAAACGTTAGGAAAAATGGTGGGTTACAGGGGTTTCGGGCCGTAAGGCCTTGAGAAAATAAATCCTTTGTATAATTGGCTTCTTTTGTTAGAATAGTTTTAGCACCAAGATAAAATCAGGGAGGGGTGATGGCCACTGCCCATCCTGGAAAGCGGGCTTCAGGTTGGTCCGATCCGCAAATTCTTACTCGAGGAAGTTTGAATCATGTTTAAGCGATTCACGGAAAGAGCTCGAAGAGTAATCATTTTGGCGCGGGAAGAAGCGGAACTCTACCGTCATGAATATCTGGGAACGGAACACATTTTGCAAGGTGTGGTGAAAGACGGAGGAGGAATCGCTGTAGCCATCGTTCAAAAATCGGGAACGGATCTGCGACAGCTAAAAAAAGAGATCGAAAAAAATCTGCCGCGCAGTTCAAACTCGTTGATCATTGGCGATATTCCATTCACTTCGCGGGCCAAGAAGGTTCTGGAATTCGCGGTGGAGGAAGCCCGTTCGCTGAATCACAATTATATAGGGACCGAACATCTCCTCCTGGGGTTGCTCAAGGAAAAAGAAGGAGTCGCCTGCCGGATTCTGAACAGTTTCGGAATGTTTTTTGATGATGTGAAAGAGAAAATCGTGGAAATGTTCAAAGAGCCTACGGAAAGCTCGCGCGAGGTGGGCAAAACCCCCACCTTGGACGAGTTCAGCCGAGACCTTACTAAAATGGCCGTGGACGGAAAGCTGGACCCGATCATCGGCCGCAATAAAGAGATCGAACGGGTGATCCAGATCCTGAGCCGCCGGACCAAGAACAACCCGGTATTGATCGGGGAACCCGGAGTGGGCAAGACAGCGATCGTCGAGGGTCTGGCCCAACTGGTGGTCGAGCGGGAAGTGCCGGATACGCTTCATGACAAAAGGGTGGTTTCCCTGGATCTGGGTTCGCTGATCGCGGGAACCAAATACCGAGGCCAGTTCGAGGCCCGCCTCAAGGGAATAATGAAAGAGATCATTCAAAACGAAAGCATCATCCTCTTCATCGACGAGTTGCACACCTTGGTGGGCGCGGGAGCGGCGGAGGGTTCCGTGGACGCCTCCAACATGCTCAAACCGGCTCTTTCCCGGGGCGAGATCCAGTGTATCGGGGCCACCACCTTGGAGGAATATCGCAAATACATTGAAAAAAACGGGGCTCTCGAAAGGCGGTTTCAGCCCATCATGGTGAATCCCCCAACCGTTGATGAAACCATCGAAATCATCAAGGGCTTGAAAGTTCCTTTTGAATTGCATCACAAAGCCAAAATCACCGATGAGGCCATCGTCATGGCGGTTCGCTTTTCCGACCGGTATATCAGTGACCGGTACCTGCCCGACAAGGCCATCGACGTGATCGACGAAGCCGGGTCGCGGGTTCGGTTGCGGAAGGTCACGCAGTCGCCGGAGATGCGGAAAATCCAGCGCGATATCGACGCCATCGTCCGCGAAAAGAAAATCTGCATCGAAAATCAGGAGTTTGAAAAGGCCGTGGAGTTGCGGGACAAGGAAGAGAACCTGCGGGAAACCCTGGAACGCGAAAAGGAACGCTGGGAAAGCGAGCAGGATTTGAGTGAACCCTCCATCACCGAGGAAGATATCGCCAACGTCGTTTCCAGCATGACCGGCATTCCACTTTCCCGGATCGAGGAAAAAGAGAGTGCGCGCTTGTTGAACATGGAAAAAGAACTCGCTTCGAAAATCGTGGGCCAGGATGAGGCGATCCAGGTGATCACCAAGGCGATTCGCCGCTCGCGCTCCGGTTTGAAGGACTTGCGCCGGCCGATCGGCACCTTCCTTTTCATGGGGCCCACCGGCGTGGGTAAAACGGAGCTGGCTGGCGTGCTGGCCGAGTTCCTGTTTGGCAACCGCGATGCCCTGGTTCGTCTCGACATGTCCGAATACATGGAAAAATTCAACATCTCCCGGCTAACGGGAGCGCCGCCCGGCTATGTCGGTTATGAGGAAGGCGGGCAGTTGACCGAAAAAGTCCGGAGAAAGCCTTATTCGGTGGTCCTGTTTGATGAAATCGAGAAAGCCAACCCGGATGTCTACCATCTCCTTTTGCAGATCATGGACGACGGCCGGTTGACGGACAGCTACGGCCGGGTGATCGATTTCAAGAACACCGTCATCATCATGACCTCCAACATCAGTTCCAGGACGTTGGATAAGGGCGCCAGCCTGGGTTTTCACAAGGATAATGCGGAGATCACTTATGATAAAATGCAAAAGGATTTGAAACAGGACCTGAAAAAGACTTTCAATCCTGAATTCTTGAACCGGGTCAGCGAGATTGTCGTGTTTCACCCGCTCAGTCTGGATCATATTGTAAAAATCCTGGAGGTCCAACTGGAGCAGGTCAACGAACAGCTCATCCAGCAGGGGCTTACTTTGGACATGACGCCGGAAGCCAAACGCTGGCTGGCGGAAAAAGGTTACGATAAAAATTTCGGAGCGCGTCCCCTCAAACGGGCCATTCAGAAATACCTGGAGGACCATCTGTCGGATGAAATGTTGAAGGGCAGATTCAAAAACAGCGGACTGATCGAGGTCAGCTTGCAGGAGGATGAGCTTGTGTTTACCGAAAAATCCGCCGGGGCTCTAAATGCTTGTTGATAGAGGATTAGAATCCCGCTCTTGATTTAAGCGGCCATGACCTTGAAATAATAAAGTATTAAGTTTTCAGCCCGATTCCCTGAAAGCTTAATACTTTTTTTTGGCCTGAAATCAACCCAGGCGAAAATTCGTTATAACCTTGGAAATAACAATCACTTCCACCCGAATGGCGAAAATCTTCAAAATTTTTTTATCTTTCCTGGTCTTGCAGTTGGCATGGTTTCTTACCGTGCCCGCCCATGCCCAGGAGGGTGAAATCGTCCGGGCCATCAAAGTCCAGGGCAATAAACGGGTGGATAAATCGACCATCCTGTATTACATCAAGACCGAAATCGGCAAACCCCTCTCCCGCCTGCAAATCCAAAAAGACATCAAACAAATATACAACCTGGGTCAGTTCAAGGACATCCAGGTGAACACCAAAAAAGTGCCCGATGGCCTGGAAGTGATCTTCAACGTGGTCGAAATCGCCTCCGTAGGAGAGGTAAAAATTATCGGCAACAAAAAGGTGGATGAGGACGATATCAGCGAAAAGATCGAATTGAAACGGGGAGCTTCATTCCAGGAACACTTGGTTCAGCAAAGTCTCGATGCGATCAAAAAACTTTACCAGGAAAAAGGGTATTTTTTCGCCAAACTCAAAATTGATACCGAAGTCACGCCGAGCAACCTGGTCGATGTCGTCATCCGTATCCAGGAGGGGAAAAAAGTCAGCATCGAGAAAATCCGTTTCGTGGGCAACAAAACCTTCAAGGATAAAAAGCTCCGCAAGCAAATGGAAACCAAGGAGAAGACCCTTTTCTCCTGGCTGGACGATTCTGGAATTTATCAAAAAGACATCCTGAAATTGGACCTGTTCCGGATCGAGGCCTTTTACCAGGATCACGGATTCATCCGGGTTACCGTCCTGGACCCCAAAATTGATGTCAACAAAAAGAATCAGGAGATATTCATCACCATCCCGGTGGAGGAGGGACCCCGGTACCGGGTGGGGAAGATTGAATTCAAGGGAGACGCCACCTTCACCGAGGAAGAACTCCTGGCGGCCATGAAAACCAGAAAGGGCGCGTGGTACAACATGTCTGAAGTACGAGAAGACGTCCTGCGGATATCAGAACTCTATTCCAAACAGGGGTATGCCTACGCCGACATCAACCCGCTCACCCTCATCCAAGACAAAACCCGGACAGTGGACCTGACCATGGAAATCGAAAAGGGCAAGAAGGTCTACGTCGGGGAAATCTCCATCCTGGGCAACATAAAAACCCGGGACAACGTGATTCGCCGCGAGTTTCGCCTGCAGGAGGGGGAGCTGTTCGACAGTGAAAAACTGAAGAGGAGCAAACAGAGGATCAACAACCTGCAATATTTCGAGGACGTGAAAATCGATACCCGGCGCGGGAAAGAACCCGACCTGATCGATATCGTGACCACCCTGACGGAACGTCCCACCGGGTCCATCCAGGTGGGCGCGGGATTCAGCTCGGTGGAAAACCTGGTCTTCTCCGGGTCGATTTCCCAGAACAATCTTTTTGGCCGGGGGCAGCGTCTGAATTTTTCCGCCAGCCTGTCTTCCCGGAGATCCAACTTCAATCTGGCTTTCACCGATCCCCGCATTTTCGACACGGAGATTCTCCTGGGGGTGGATCTGTTCAATCGGACATCGAACTTCTTCAGTTTTTCGTCAAGAACCCGGGGCGGCGGCGTCCGGCTCGGGAAATCTCTCACCGAATTCGACTGGGTAGGACTCAATTACCGTTTTGAAGATGTGAAAGTGTCCGATGTCAACCCCGCCGTGACTACCTCTTTCCTCAAAAACGAAACCCGTATCACCAGCCGGATCGCTCCCAGCTATATCCGGGACACGCGGGATAATTTTTTAAATCCTTCAAAGGGGTGGAGGCATGTGGTACGATTTGAAGTCGCGGGCGGCGTGCTGGGGGGCACCGATTTTCTCCGCAGCGGTTATGAAGTGACTTATTATCGTCCGTTAATCGGCAAACTGGTTGCGGCCCTGCACTCGGAAATTAACTGGGCGGATGGTTATAATGGCGACAACCTCCCCGTATTTGAAAGATATTTCATGGGAGGCGCCAGCAACCTGAGAGGGTTCAACATTCGGGATGTCGGCCCCAAAGACGGAACCGGAAACCCCATCGGCGGCAAGCAGTCCCTGCTTTTTAACGTTGAGATGCAATACCCGTTTACCAAGTCCCTGCGCGGATTCGTCTTTTACGACCGGGGCAACGTATTCGGCGATGGAGCGGATATCAGCACCACCGCGGAAACCATCAGCCTGGGAAAAATGCGGTCCAGCATCGGTGTGGGAGCGCGATTCCTCAGCCCATTTGGACCGGTCGGGTTCGCTTATGGAGTCAAACTGGACCAGGCCGAGGGAGAAAGTTTGGGAGAATTTCATTTCACCGCGGGAAGCGGGTTTTAATCCGGAAACCATTAATTCTATCTATCTCGAAGGGAGTCAGGTACATGCGGTTCAAATTTTTACGGTTGATAAAATTCGTGAGTCTGCTTTTTCTTTCCGCGGCATGGATGGTGCCTTTGAATCCTTCCATTGCCGGGGCAGCAAGCAACAACATTGGTTTCATCGACATCCAAAAAGCTATCTCCAACACTAAGGAATGGAAAAGACAATTCGCCGCTTTCAAGCTCCGTTATAAAAAAGAAAAGGTGGTTATTTCCGAAAGGGAAAAAAAAATTAAAAAAATGCTGGAGGATCTTAACAAACAAAGTTTCGTCCTGAATTCGGAGCTGAAAAAGAAAAAGGAAGACAAATTCAGGAAAGAAAAGCTGTCCTTTGAACGGTATGTGGAAGACAAAAACAACGAATTCGCCCAGAAAGAAAAAGAAATGACGCGGAATCTTCTGCGCCGGATGGTTGAGGTCATCAAAAAAATCGGCAAAGATAAAAAGTACACGCTGATCCTGGAACATAAGGCGGCCATTTACCATGACAGCGGACACGATCTGACGGATCTGGCCATAAAAACTTATGACAAGCTCCATAAATAGCCGGCCGCCGATCAATTTTCTGAACCATGGGATCCTTATTCCTCCTGGACGGGCGGGGAAAACATTTCCCCCTCTCCGCGCTGGAAAGCTTGAAGCCAGCCCCGGCTTGCAATAAAATACCGTGAACACGCGCCAACCCTTGGTTTTCTCGCGGAACCCATTGACCCGGTATCGTTCCCATTCCAACTGTCTCGTGCCATGATGGATATAAATGAAATCAAACGGATCATCCCACATCGTTATCCTTTTTTGCTGGTGGACCGCGTGACCGAGTGTGATAACGAATCGCGGATCGTGGGCATCAAAAACGTTACCACGAATGAACCCTTCTTCCAGGGTCATTTTCCGGATTATCCGGTCATGCCCGGGGTTTTGATTATCGAGGCGCTGGCTCAGGCGGCGTGTATTCTGGCTTTGAAAATCCTTAAAAAGGAAGGTCATGCTTCGGTGTTTTTCACGGGAATAGACGGCGCCAAATTCCGCCGGCCCGTGTTGCCAGGGGATCAACTTCGTCTGGAGCTGAATAAGGTCCGGCAGCGGGGAACGTTCTTCCGTTTTGAAGCCCAGGCCTTCGTCGGCGATGCGTTGGCGGCGGAATGCACCCTGCAAGCGATGTTGGGCAAAGACAACAGTTCTTCGAAAAATTAACTTTCCGATCCGCTCCGTCCCTTCCTCCGGAGGGATTCAGCCCAAATCTCGAACTCCGGGGGCGCCGGCCATCAGGATTTTTTGAAGTGTCCGTCCATAAATACGCAGAAATTCATCCAGACGCCGATCTGGGCGAAAATATTTCCATCGGCCCCTTTGCCGTCATTGGCCCGAACGTGCGGATCGGTGCCGGAACCGAGATCGGCCCCCATGTGGTGATCCGGTCCGGGACGATCATCGGCCCCCGCTGCCGGATATTTCATGGGGCCTCGATTGGCGGGGACCCGCAAATGGTCCATTTTGAGGACACCCCTTCGGGGGTCGAAATTGGGGAGGAATGTGTCATTCGTGAGTTTGTCACCATCCACCGAAGCGCCCAGGAAAATGAAAACACCCGCATCGGGAAAAACGTCATGCTCATGGCCTATGCCCACATCGCCCATGACTGCGGGATCGGTGACCATGCCATTATTGTTAATGGAACCGGATTGTCCGGACATGTCATTGTGGAGGATTTTGCATTCATCTCCGGACAAGTGGGCGTGCATCAATTCGTCCGCATCGGCAGAAACGCCATGGTGGGTGGGGCTTCCGCCGTGAGCAAGGACATTCTTCCCTTTTCTCTGGTCGAGGGCGCCCCGGCACGGCTGGTCAGTATCAATTCCATCGGATTGCGCCGAAACCATTTTCCCCCGGGAGTGCGCGCGGCTCTTAAAAAGGCCTTGAAATTTCTCCTGGATCCCGACTTGAACACCACTCAGGCGGTCGATAAAATGAAAGCTGAAATTGAAATGTTTGAGGAAATTCGATACCTTATTGAATTCATTAATAACTCCTCTCGAGGGATTACGAAATAATGGGGGTTATAAAAACAGGAGTCATCGGCGTCGGCAGGATGGGCGAATACCATGTGGGCGTTTTATCGGAATTGCCAGAAGTCAGCCTGGCCGGAGTTGTGGATATCAGGGATGACCGGGCCCAGCTTATCGCCGATAAATTCGGGTGTCCTTATTTTACCGATTACCGGGAAATATTCTCCAAAGTCGACGCCGTCGTCATTGCTGTTCCCACCTCCCTGCATTATCCCATCGCGCGCGAATTCCTGAACGCCGACATCCACGTCCTCCTGGAAAAACCCTGCACCAACAACCTGGATCAGGCGCGGGAACTGTTTGATATCGCCGCTGACAGAAAACTCACGCTGCACATCGGCCATATCGAGCGGTTCAATGGCGCGGTTGAGGAACTTCACAAGATCGTCACCGATCCCGTTTTCGTCGAGTGCCGGCGAATGAGTCCCTACAACGACCGAGTCAAGGACGATGGCGTCATACTGGATATCATGATTCACGACATCGATATCATCCTGAATCTTATTAAATCCCGGGTCGTTAAAACACAGGTCCTGGGAACCTCGGTGTTTTCCGGAAAAGACGACCTGGTCAACGCCCAACTCGAATTTCAAAACAAGTGCATCGCCAATATCGTCGCCAGCCGCGCCTCGCAAAATAAGGTCCGGACCCTTTCCGTCACCCAGAGGGACTCCTTTGTCCTGTTGGATTATACGGACCAGGAAATCTACGTCCATCGTCAGTCATCCTCGGAACATCAACTGCAAAAAGGTTCCTTGCGTTACAAGCAGGAATCCCTGGTGGAAAGAATTTTCGTTCATAAGGAGAACCCCCTCAAGCTGGAACTCCAGCATTTCATCGATTGCGCCAAAAACGGGAGCCCCCGCAAGGTTTCCGTGGACGATGAAATTTATTCACTGGAAATCGCCCTGGAAATCCTGAGCCAGTTCAACCAACAGGAACGTTAAAAAGGTGCATGAACCCCACAACCCCCTATCGCATCGGACTAATCGCCGGTTCCGGTGAAATCCCCCTCTACTTCGCCCGCAAGGCGTTCAAGAATGGCATTCCTTTGGTCTCGATCGGTTTCACCGATGAAATTCAATCCCGACTGGTTCCCTTCGCGGAAAAGACCTATTCCATAGGCGTGGGGAAACCGTCCAAAATCTTCCGTATTCTGAAAGAGGAAAAAATCCGCGATGTCCTCATTCTAGGCAAGGTGGACAAGAACGTGATCTTCCGGCCGCAACTGTTTGATCTGCGCTCGCTGCGATTTCTGAAAAACATCAAGAGCAAGGAAGACCGGACGCTGATGGAGGGGGTGATCCGGGAAGTGGAAAAAGAAGGATTCCGGGTTCTGGACCAACGTCAATTCCTGCGGGAGATCTATCCCGATGCGGGGGTTCTGACGCGGCGCAAACCCTCACCCGAGGAAATGGAGGACATCGAGTTCGGGTTTCCCATCGCCAAGAAACTCGCGGATATGGAAATCGGGCAAACCATCATCGTGAAGAATAAAACCGTCGTGGCTGTGGAGGCGATTGAAGGGACCGACCGCGCCATCGACCGGGGTTGCGCCCTGGTCCAGGGCAAATGCGTGGCCATCAAGGTCAGCCGCACACATCAGGATTACCGGTACGACAGCCCCGGCGTAGGACTCAAAACCCTGGAAGGGCTGACACGGGGAGGGGCCCGGGTCCTGGCCCTGGAAGCCGGCAGGGTCATGCTGGTCGAACAGTCCCAGGTCCTGGAGATGGCCGACCGGGCGGGCGTGTCTATCGTTTGTGTGGCTTCCGACACCGCTTCACCAACCCCCCGGCCCCCTGGCGAACGGAAAAAGTGATGCCTGACCCTTCGTTTAGATTCTTGATCGTGGCCGGGGAGGCTTCCGGGGACCTGCACGGCAGTAACCTGGTCCATTCCCTGAAACACATTTTCCCCGCCAGCCGGTTCCGGGGGATGGGCGGCAAAAAAATGCGCGGGGAGGGGGTGCATACTTTTTTCGGTATCGAGAGAATGGGCGCCGTGGGCGCGATCGAAATTCTGGGGGAACTCCCCCATTATCTGCGGGTGTACCGCAGGTTGTCCTCGGAAATAGCCTCCGGCGGATACGATGCCGCCATCCTCATCGACTACCCGACCCTCAACCTTCGCCTGGCGGAGAAATGCCGGAAAGCAGGCTGCCCCGTCTTTTATTTTATCAGTCCCCAGATCTGGGCCTGGCGCGGGGGCCGGATCAAAAAAATTTCCCGGACTGTGGACCGCATGTTTGTCATCCTCCCCTTTGAGGAAGACTTGTACCGGGAAGCCGGAGTGGATGTCGAATTCCTGGGCCACCCCTTCGCCGATATGGTGCACCCGGCGCTGGAACGTGACCAGGCCCGCGGCGAATTGTTCGGCCTGGCGGCGGACCAGAAAGTCGTCGGCCTTCTTCCCGGAAGCAGAAAAAACGAGATCGAGCATCTCCTGGAAGTCATGGTGGACGCCGCCGGGAAAATAAGAAATGAATTGGCCGGCTGCCGGTTTGTCCTGCCCGTGGCCGACTCGATCGATCCCAATAATATCCGTACCCGGCTGGGGGACAATCCCCTGGAGATCCAGGTGGTGACCGGCCGGACCTATGACGTGATGAATTGCTGCGATTTCCTGATCGTCGCCTCCGGTTCGGCAACCCTGGAGGCGGGAATCCTGGGCTGCCCCATGGTCATCGTCTACCGATTGAACCCGCTGACCCACTGGCTCGCCCAGAGGATCGTGAACGCGGAAAACATCGGCCTGGTCAACATCGTCGCGGGGGAACGGGTGGTGCCGGAACTGGTCCAGAAAGCGGCGACGGCGGAAAACGTCGCGCGGGAATGCCTCGCGATCCTCAACCAGCCGGAACGCGAGAAGGCCGTGCGGTCGCGCCTTCTCAAGGTCCGCCAGTCACTGGGGAACCCCGGAGTGATGCGGCGGATCGCGCAAAGCATCGCGCAATACCTCAACGATCGAACGGGTCATGAAAAAGTTTCTTCTTGATTTTATCCTGCCCTATCTGGCTTTCGGAATTTTTTACCTGTGGTGTTTCACGATCCGGGTCCGCAACAAAAACCCCGGGGGAGAGAAATTCTTTTTCGATCTGCCGGGCCGGTATATCCTGACCCTGTGGCACGGGCGTATCTTTTACCTGTTTTACCATTTGCGGCGGCACCGGGATTTTCATCTTCTGATCAGCCCCAGTGAGGATGGAAATTTCCTGGCCCGTCTCGCCCACCTGATGGGCTATTCGGTCATTCGCGGATCGTCCTACAAAAAGGCGGTTCCCGCCACACGCTCCCTCATTCGGATACTAAAACGTGACGAGAGAATCATCCTCATCGCGGATGGCTCGCGGGGACCCCGGTGCAAGGCCCAGGCCGGGTCCATCCACCTGTCAAAAATCACAGGCGCCCCGGTCATTCCCATGACGTTCGGCGCCAGCCGCCAATATGTTTTCAAGAGTTGGGACCGGTTCGTCCTCCCCCTCCCTTTCACTCAATGCACGTTGAATTTCGGGCATCCCATTCATGTCCCCCGGAAGGCGGATAAGAAAAGCCTCCTCGAAAAACAACGGGAGTTGGAGGAATCTCTCAACCGGATCACTGAGGCCTGCGATTAATCCGGAAGATTAAAACGCCTTATTTTTTATCAATTTTTTCTCAACAATGTTCAAAAAGCGGGCAATTCTTCTAATTTGAAAATGTCCCGCCAGTGTGCTATAGTTCGGTCGGCTCCTAAATCCTTTAAAAATTAAATTTTTAGACGAACTTTTGCTTCCCGACAGAATGACTGGGCATTGGCATGATTATTGAATTATTTAGCCAATAAAGTAGTTTGAAGGGCTTACGTTTATTTTTTTAACCGCCGGAAACAAGGGATTCCCAAGGGGGGTCCCGGGGCTCCAAGCGAGGCTTCGCGAAAGCAAAATCAACCTCGGAGGCCTGTGCGGATTTAAAAAAAGATGTGAAAATGTTGGGGAGAGAGCCTAACCCCGGATCGATTAATCCAATCATCGTCATTCTCGGAAGGGAAAATTTTTTATGAAGAAGGTTGAAGCGATAATCAAACCGTTCAAGTTGGATGAGGTTAAGGATAAATTGAACGACATCGGGGTAAAGGGAATTACCGTGAGCGAGGTAAAAGGCTTTGGAAGGCAAAAAGGCCATACCGAATTGTACCGTGGGGCGGAATACGTGGTCGATTTTCTCCCCAAAATCAAACTGGAAATCATCGTGAGCAACGGACAGGTCGACGATGTGATCAATACCATCATGACCACCGCTCAAACGGGAAGAATCGGTGACGGAAAAATTTTCGTGACGGACCTGGTCGATACCATTCGTATTCGAACCGGGGAACGGGGTGAAGAGGCCATATAATCCGGCCTGGGTGGCCTGCCTGAAAAAAGTTCAATATCCTCCTTTATAATCCTGAATCGTTTTCAATGAATTGAAATGAATTGAGTTGAACTTGCCGCCGCGGCGGCAAGTTTAATTTTTGGTATTGAACTGCGTCCCGCCACGATTGTTTAACCCATTATATAAAGGAGTTTTCGATGGCCCCCAAAGAGGTTATAGATTTGGCAAAAAAAAATAACGCCCGGATGGTGGACATGAAATTCATGGACCTTTTGGGTACCTGGCAGCATTTTTCCGTGCCCGTCAGTGAGCTTGAAGAACACCTTTTCGAGGAAGGGCTCGGGTTTGACGGTTCCAGTATTCGCGGCTGGCAGGCCATCAATGCCAGCGACATGCTGGTCATTCCGGATCCCGGAACCGCCGTGATGGATCCCTTCACCCAGATCCCGACCGTGAGCATGATCTGCAACATCGTCGACCCGATCACCAAGGAAAAATATAGCCGGGACCCCAGAAATGTCGCCCAAAAGGCCGAGGCTTACCTCAAATCCACCGGAATCGGCGATACCGCCTACTTTGGACCGGAGGCGGAATTCTTCGTGTTCGACGACGTCCGCTACGAACTGAACCATCACAACTGCTTTTATGAGGTGGATTCCAAGGAAGGCAACTGGAACACCGGTAGAGACGAAGATCCCAACCTCGGTTACAAACCCCGGCACAAGGAAGGTTATTTCCCCGTTTCCCCCAGTGACAGCCTGCAGGACATGCGGTCGGAAATGATGCTTCTCATGGAAGATGTGGGAATCGCCATGGAATGCCACCATCACGAGGTGGCCACCGGCGGACAATGTGAAATCGACATGCGCTTCGCCCCCCTGGTCAAATGCGCCGACAACCTGAAATGGTACAAGCACATCGTTAAAAACGTCGCCAATAAACACAACAAGACGGCCACCTTCATGCCCAAGCCCCTGTTCGGCGACAATGGGTCCGGCATGCATGTCCATCAAAGCATCTGGAAAGACGGCAAACCCCTGTTCGCCGGCAATGGCTATGCCGGATTCAGTGAACTGGGATTGCACTACATCGGGGGGATTCTGAAACATTCCCGGGCCATTTGCTCGTTCGCCGCGCCGACAACCAACTCCTACAAACGGCTGGTGCCGGGATTCGAGGCTCCGGTGAACCTGGCTTATTCGAGCAGAAACCGCAGCGCCGCCTGCCGGATTCCCATGTACTCACCCAGCCCCAAGGCCAAGCGGGTCGAGGTCCGGTTCCCCGATCCCTCCTGCAACGGGTACCTCACTTTTGCCGCCATGTTGATGGCGGGACTGGACGGCATCGAAAACAAGATCGATCCGGGCGAACCCCTGGATAAGGATATTTACGCCCTCGGACCCGAAGAACTGGCGAATATCCCCACCCTGCCCCACACGCTCGAGGATGCCCTGAAAGCTTTGGAAGAAGATCAGGATTTCCTCCTCAAGGGCGACGTGTTTACCCAGGACGTTATCGACCAATGGATCGATTACAAACAGGAAAACGAGATCGCCAACCTCAGGCTGCGTCCGCATCCCTTGGAATTTTATATGTACTACGACGTGTGAGCCGGTCTTGGCCCTGTCCCGGGACGGTCGTGAGTCACCATTCAAACCCCCTGGGTTTTCCCGGGGGTTTTTTTTTGTTAAATTGTTTGCCCGGACCCCGCATGGCGGGGCGTGACCCGGCCTGACCCTATCGGCAATACCATGAAACTGAAACTCATCCAGGTCGACGCATTCACCCACGAACCCTTCAAGGGCAATCCGGCTGCGGTCTGCCTTTTGACTGGACCGCGCCCGGAGGAATGGATGCAAAACGTCGCCAGGGAAATGAACTTATCCGAAACGGCATTTTTACTAAGGGAAGACGGCGGATTCAACCTGCGCTGGTTCACTCCCACGACGGAGGTGGATCTTTGCGGTCACGCCACCCTCGCCAGCGCACATGTGTTGTGGGAATTGGGGTATCTGGAACCCGGCCAACCGGCTATTTTCAACACGCGGAGTGGCCGGTTGACGGCTCGCCGCCGGGACCCATGGATCGAAATGGATTTCCCCAAAAAACGCGCCGAAAAAATCGATCCCCCCGATTCCCTCCTTCAGGCGTTGGGAACCACGGCGGATTTCACGGGATTCGACGGGACCGATTACCTGGTCGCGGTTCCGTCGGAGAATACGGTGCGTGCGTTGGCGCCGCACCTCTCCCTGCTAAGGTCGCTGCCGGTCCGGGGCGTGATGGTGACAGGGCCCTCCGATACTCCGGAATATGATTTCGTCTCCCGGTTCTTCGCCCCGCGATGCGGCATTGACGAGGACCCCGTCACCGGGTCCGCGCATTGCTGTCTCGGGCCCTTTTGGGCCAACCAGCTGAACAAGACCCATTTACTGGCCTACCAGGCCTCGGCACGGGGGGGAGTGGTCCGCGTCGAGGTGCAAGCGGACCGGGTGATTCTCGGGGGCCGGGCCGTCACCATCATGCGTGGAGAACTCGAATGACCGCCAAACCGCCACCCCCAACTTTTCCAGTTTCCGCTCCGGAATCGGTGGATTCCGGTTCCTCCCTTTGAGCGGCCGATGAATGATCCTGTCAAACTGCTAGACTGGATTTACGCCCGGCGGCCCTGGGAGGACGGCCTCAGCGCCTCCCTCAGGCGGTACGGTTTCGAGGAACCTCAAAAAGCCTGGCAGAACCTGATCACCCTCGCGGGACAGTTGAAATTCCCCGACCTGTTTCCGGACTTTTTCCCCGCCCTCATGCAAGCGATCTCCAAATCCTATAGCGCGGACATCGCCCTGCACAATTTGGAAAGGTTCGCCGGTAAAATCTTCGATAAAAATTATTTGTACACCCTGCTGACGGATTCCCCCGAGCTCCTGGAAGCCTTGATCATTCTTTTTTCCGGGAGCCAGGTGCTGACCGATACGCTCCTGAAGGATCCCTCCCACTTTGACTGGCTGCGGCAGCCGGAAACGCTTGGAAAATCGAAATCCAAGGATGCGCTCATGCGGGATTTCCATGAAATGGCCGAACAGGATACCGCCCCCGGAAAGGTTCCCCGGCTCCTTCGCCGGTTCAAAAAAAGGGAATGCATCCGCATCGGGCTTCGGGACCTGCTCGGCAAGGTGGAAATGCAGGAAACCGTGGAAGACTTGTCCAACCTCGCCGATGTCTGCCTGCAAGTGGCTTATGAACATGAGGACAGGGAATTGAGAAAAAAATACGGCGTGCCTATTTACCAGGCCCCCGACGGCCATTGGAAAGTATCCGAGTTCACCATTCTCGGCATGGGCAAGCTGGGCGGCAAGGAACTCAATTACAGTTCGGATATCGACCTGATCTACATCTACACTTCCAGCAAGGGAGAGACCCGGGCCGAAGACCCGCATTCCGGACCATTCACGCAGGTGAGCAACCACGAGTATTTCACCAAGCTGGCCCAGCGGATCACCACCACCCTCAACGAAATCACCGAAGAGGGAAACGTGTTCCGGGTCGATCTCAATCTTCGCCCCGAAGGACGAAGCGGGGAAATCGCCAATTCCCTCGCCAGTTGCGAGGTGTATTACCAATCCTGGGGACAAACCTGGGAACGGCAGGCCCTCCTGAAAGCCCGCATCGCGGCGGGGAGCGTGCCCCTTGGCAAGGAGTTCCTCTCTCTCATGGAACCTTTCATTTACCGACGCAGCCTGGATTTTTCGGCCATCGAGGAAATCAAATCGATGAAGAAAAAAATCGACCTGGATCTCAAGGGCAAAAAAACCGGAAAAGGCCACATCAAGCTGGGGTTTGGAGGCATCCGTGAAATCGAATTCATCGTCCAGGCCTATCAGCTTATATTTGGGGGGCAAAACCCGGACCTTCGCGTGGTGAATACGCTGAAACTGATGGAAAAACTACGCTCATGCGGGTTCCTCACGGAGGAGGATTTCAGGCATCTCAAGGAAGCCTACATCTTTCTTCGTAACCTGGAAAACCGGGTCCAGATATCCTTCGGGCTCCAGACCCACGTTCTTCCCGTGGACGAGGCCCGGCTCTCCGTCCTGGCCCGGAAAATGCGCCTGAAGGGACGGTCCCGGAAAGATCTCGCCGCGCGTTTGATGGAAGAATTCGAGAGGCACACCCGGTTCGCCGGCAACATGTTCGCCAACCTGTTCGCGGGTGAAAAGAAACAGGAAGCGGCGGAAATCGCGGAGGCGGAACCCTCCCCCTCCGCGCCGGGGGAATCCGGGTTCTCCCCGAAAACCCTGGCCTCCAGGGGATTTGCCGATCCTGACAGGACGTTCCGGTTCCTGAAATCCCTGCGAGACGGCCCGCCCTTTTCGCATCCGTCCGAAAAAAGCATTCAGGATTTTTATACCATCATTCCGAATATCCTGGACCACAGCACCCGGGTGCCCAAACCCGATGACGCCATTCAAAATCTGGAAAAGTTCGTTTCCGTGGGCGCCGCCCGGGAAACCACCCTCAGCCTGTTTCAGGCCAATCCCAAATTTCTGGAACTGCTGCTCATCCTCTTCGGCAGCAGTGACTTCCTCTCGCAAATCCTGGTCCGCCAACCCGGCCTGGTGGACATTCTCATGGACATGGAAGCCATTTACCGGTTCAAACCCCCCGAGAAAATCGCCGAGGACTGGAGAAAGATGCTGGACTCTTGCCGGGACCTGGCCGCCAAAAAGATCGCCTTGCGCCGCGCAAAACAGGGCGAGGAGCTGCGCGTCGGCATCCGTTACCTCATCAAGGAGGCCGACTTGGCCGGGACGCTGGCCGACCTATCCAACCTCGCGGATGTTTACCTGCAAACCGTCCTCGCCCTTGCCCTGGAAACGATCCATGAAAATTCCGATTCCCCTCATCCCCCGCCGGATGATTTCGCCATATTCGGATTGGGAAAACTGGGCGGCAACGAACTGAATTTCGGATCGGACCTGGACCTCCTTTTCGTCCATGACGAACCCGCTCCCGGCGAACCGCCCTTTCCCCCGGGGGAACTTTCCGCCCATTATGCCGCACTGTCGCAGTTGATCTACCAGCTCACCGCTGAGATGACCCCCGCGGGCTTCGCTTATAAAATCGACACGGGCCTGAGGCCGGAGGGCGGTAGCGGCGCCCTGGTTCTTTCCATCCAGGGCTACGAGGAATATTTTAAAACCCGGGCCCGGATCTGGGAAAAGCAGGCCTTGATTCGCACCCGGTTCATCGCCGGGAAACCTGGCATGGAAAAATCATTTCTGAAAGTGGTTCACGAATTTACTTATGGGGAGAAACTGGAGTATGGATCCTTGATAGAAATTTCACGCCTGCGGGAACGGATGGAGAAGGAACTGGCCCGGGAACCGAAAAAGGGGAAAAACGTGAAACTGGGATTCGGCGGGTTAGCGGATATCGAATTCACCCTGCAGATCCTTCAGCTCATGCACGGACATCAAATTCCCCGGCTTCGCCGGACGAACACCCTGGAAACGCTGAAACTCTGCGCGGCTTACGGGGTGATCGGCCAGGGCGGCGCAGATCAACTGGAACAAAGCTACCTTTTCCTCCGCAACCTCGAATGCGCCCTGCGCCTTTTGTACCAGCCGTTCACCAACTACCTTCCCCGAAACCGGACATCCCTCGCCGCCCTCGCCAAACTGCTGGGATACGAAGGGAACGAAGGCGAACGGGCGGATACGCTGATGCGGGACTATGGAAAAACCACGCACCTGGTAAGAAGCTTTTACAGAAGAACGATCGACACCCTGCTGCGCAAGGCCCTGTAAGGGTCAAACCATTACCGAACTCGTATCCGGTTTGACTTCCGGCCGGGATTCCCTGGGTTGGGTTGCGGGAAGGGTGAGGATAAAAATGGACCCGCGGCCGGTTTCGCTTTCAACCCGGATGCTGCCCCCAAGACGGCTGACCAACTTGGCGCAGATCGCCAGCCCGATCCCGCTGCCATCGTATTGGCCGCGGCCATGCAACCGTTCAAAGGGTTTGAAGATCCGGGAATAATATTTTTTGTCGATGCCGATTCCATTATCCTCCACAAGAATATCCCAGGTGTCCTTTTCGTTTTTCCGGGCGCTGATGCGGACACGGGGACTTTCGTTCTCTTTATGATATTTAAGAGCGTTGGAGATCAGGTTCTGCATCAACTGCCTCACTTGAATCCTCCCCCCTTCAATCGTGGGAAGGGGTCCGGCCTCCACGGTGGCATGGGACCGTTTGATGCGTGTCTCCAGGCAAGACAATACTTCTTCCACGGTTTTATCCAGGGAGATCGCTTCTAAAGGTTCCCGTTTCCGGGTGATTCTTGAATATTGCAAAAGATCGTTGATAAAATCCTGCATCCTGGAAGTCGCTTTCTGCAAGCGGCCGATGTAATCATTCCCCGAGTCATCCATTTGGGAAGGGAAACAGGATTTGATCCGATCCCCAAAAATAATCACCTTGCGCAGCGGTTCCTGAAGATCGTGGGAGGCGATGAAAGCGAATTCCTCCAGATCCTGGTTGCTCCGTTCCAACTCCCCGGCATAATGCCGCAGGCGTTCCTCCGACTGTTTGCGCTCGATGGCGGTGGCTAAAATATTGGCGGCGGATTGCAGGAAATGGGTTTCGTCCTCGGTGAATTTCCGTTGATATCCCGTGTGCGCCCCTAACACGCCAAAGATTTGATTGCCGTCACGGATGACCACGCTCATCCCGCTGATAACCCCGTGGTCCCGCAATAAGGGGACTCCGGAAAACCGGGTTTCACGGTTCATATTCCACACCACCACCGGTTTGTTGGACAGGAGGGTGAATCCCGCCTGGGAATTGCGGCCACCGGGAATTCGCTCCCGCCCGGTCAGTCCTGTTTTCCAACCCACTCCGGCCCGCAATATAAATGAATCTTCCTTTGGAAGATATTCCAGGATTTTGCAATAATCGGAATTCAAGGTCTGCTGCAGCAGGTGAACCGTTTTATTCATCAAATCCGAAAGTTCCATTCCCTCCAAGGCCGATTGACCCAGTTGGGAAACCGCGGCCTGGCGCCTGGCATGGTCCTGAAGCTTTTTTTCCGCCTGTTTGCGTTCCGTGATGTCGCGGACGATTCCAATGAATATGTTCCCATGGCCCAGGTCCGCTTTACTGACGGATATTTCCAGATCGAAGATAGACCCGTCCTTGCGCCGTCCTGGAACTTCCCGGGCCACGCCGAGGATTCTAGCCTCGCCGGTGAACATATATCTTTGGATATAACCGTCATGGGCTGCGCGGTGGGGTTCGGGCATGAGCAAGGAGACATTTTTGCCAACGATCTCCCCGGCCCGGTAACCAAAAATCCTTGCCGCCGCGGGATTCAGGGTTTCAATGATTCCGTTTTGGTGAATGGTGACGATGCCATCCATCGCATTGGAAAACACGGAATGGAACCGCTCCTCACTTGCCTTCAACCCGGCCACCGCCCGGTCGCGGTCCCGTTGCGACTTCAACCTTCTCCCGCGCAGCACCAAGGCGATGATCATTGCCGTGCAAAGGAAGGTAAAAATGACCAGGAACAACCTTCTCATGGCAAACAGGGGAGCGAACGCCTCACTCACGTCGATCTCGGTGGTCAGTCCAAATCCGAATTCCTCCAGCCAGGTCCAGGCCCCCACCACCGGCACCCCCCGATAGTCGCGGTAACCCTCTACATCGATCCTGGGCTCTTTCCTGACGGCGCTGGCGGCCATTCGGGTCAAGGGTTGTTGGTCCCTGGGGAGCTTGGGCCGGTATCCCTTGAGCAGGTTGCCCCCCGGGTCCCGCACATGAACGTGGAGAATGGCCCGGCTGTCCGGCCGGTTGGGAATGATTCCAATCTTGCGGAGATGAGCATTGAACCGGCTGTCGCTGATCATCAATCCCTGGGCATCGAAGGCATAGGTTTCTTCCGTCTCGCCCGCCCGGCTGATTTCCAGAATTCGGGAGAATTCGCCTTCCGGATGAAGGCGGAACGCAAGCACTCCCCCTATCTTCCCATGATCGTCCCGAACCGGCGTGGAAACAAACATGGTCGGCCAGGAAGCATGCCGGGTCCCCTGTTCATCCGGAAGATCGATTTCCCCGGTAAAGGGCAGGGAAAGCACCGTTTCCCCCTGAAGAGATCGCTCAACAAAATCCGACAATTGGGAAAGATCCCGGCTTCCCACCGGCTCTTCCAGGAGCGCGCCTACTTGCAGCCCGGTCCGGTCCATGATGACAAATCCCACAAAGCCGTAAGTTTTGCTCACGGAGCCAAGGTAAGAGCGGAGCCAATGGAGTTCCGCGGAACTTTTAAACGCATCCGCCATCCCGGAATTCCCCTTGGCTTTTGCCGTCAGCGAAAGGATGTTACTTCGCACTCCGGGATTCAAAGCCACAATTTTCGCGTCCATTTTTTTATCGTGGATCCAGACTTTCAGCGTTTCTATGTTGGTGTCCAATGTGGTTCGCAATTGTTCGGAAAGGTTTTTTTTCATTTCCTTTTCGACGGTGTTGAATCCCCACCACCCCACGGCCCCCAGCAAAATAATGGCGGCCGAAGCCCACCAAATATTGGAGAAATATCCTGTCGAAGACTTATTGGCGGGAAGGTATTTGGTGTTCATAAAAGATCAGTGGTCCAGTTTCTCTTAAAAATGATATTCAACGCGGTAAGGGCGCGATAAAAACCTGGGAGTAATAACACCCCCAGGCCTCAACGGTTGTGATCCTGGAATTACCGGAAGGGTGAATGCAGCAACCGTCGAGACCGGGAGGATTTGACATTCATTCCCCTCGCCTTGAGAGGAATGCAGACCTATATCACTAGTCCGTTGACTAAGCGGTTTTAAACTGGCCGACGATTTCCTGCAGTTCCGCCGCCATTTTGGCCAGTTCGGTGGCGGACTGCTGGCCCTCCGCCGCGCCCTTGGAAGTGCTCTCGGCGGCCTGGGCGACCCCGGCGATGTTCTGGGCGATTTCCTGGGTGCCCTTGGCCGCTTCCTCCACGTTGCGGCCGATCTCGTTGGTCGTCGCCGTTTGCTCCTCCA
>JBHHVU010000034.1:0-33339 GCA_046754465.1 Nitrospinaceae bacterium
GCCCGGTGGTGTGGGAGGACGGTGGGGGTAACTCCGCCTCCTACCCGATCCGAATGCCCAGTCCGTCACCCCGCGGGTGCTCCCGGCGGGAGAGGAAGTAACTTCTTCTCCCATTGGGAGAAGGCCGAGATAAGGGGATTCCTCTTAGGTGCCTCGGGAAGTTCGGCATCAGGATTGGACGGCGTGGATCATCTGCTGATGGTCAGCAGGATGGTTTGTTCCCGCGATTGGCCGGCGGACAGTTCGAATTGCCGGTGGGCCAGAATGCAGGAACCCTGGTAGGTGCGTTCGAATCCGCTTTCCGATTGCGAGACCGTCTCCACGGGAAAACGCCAGACGGTCACCTTTGGGGAAAAATCGAGAGTCAGCTGAAAGCCCTGCCAGCCGTCGCGCATGCCAAAGCTTTCCACATCATTCAATTCCCCCTCGCTAATGAGCCGGGGGAACTCCAGGTCGCGGCCGGGGCAAACGTAGTAACGGTCCGGGGCGTCTCCCGCCAGGAGGGTAAAATTGAATTCCACTCCCCACCACAAACCTACGGATTCCTCTCCCGCGTTAGTGATTCGGTAACGGCAGAGGATCCGCGCCTCGTCCCTTGAAAAGGAGAAGGACTTTTCGAGGGTGACCGGGTGTGGTACCTGCTGTTGCACGACGGAGCCGGTCCGTTGGCACTCCAGGACAAAATCCCCTTCGGGCCGGTCCGCCGCGGAGGGTTTCATCGCATGGAGTTGATCCACGAATTCGCCCTGTTCCTCGAACCGGCATTGCCGGAAACTATCCAGCCGGGTTTCGGGTCCCAGGAAATGGTCCATGAACGAATAGCGCTCCCACCGGTCGAAAAACAGCTGGTTTTGCAACTCCGCCTCCTTGAACTGGATGCGGTCGTGAATGGACCGAGGCTGGTCCGGTCCGGCGGATTCCGATTGGGCCGCCTCCAGGATGGTTTTGTGGTAGGTCTCTTCCCGCCGCCGCAGCACGTTGCTCAGATTGAAACAGGCCGGGCGGTAATCGAGCTCCACCAGAGCCCCGCCGTAAGCAGGGGCGAGGAGGGCGCTCATTTCGGGATTGTGGACGAGCACCTCGGCGCGTCCGTCCAGGTTGTAATCTAGGGTTTCCATGGCGGCGGAAGGGCCTTGCCGGCTGTCTGCGATGTTTTCGGCGGCGATGAGGTGCTGGTACAGTGCGTGGCGCAGGTAATTGAGGTACAACCCGCCGAACAGGCCGTGCCATTGGGCGCAATTGCACTGGCCGCGGTAAAGTTCCCGCAGGGCGCCGGTGGATTCCCGCTCCTCCTTGGGGAGTTGGTTCACTTTCCGGCTGACATGAAGCATTTTTTTGTGGAGCAGATTGCTCTCTTCGTATTTGGTGAGAAAATTGTCCCACTGACCCGCCCTCAGGAATAATTTGTAGCGTTCCTCGGGGATGCCCCGGTCTTGCAGTTCTTTTTTCAGGTCGGCGAATTTCCAGGCGGCCGAAGTGGGCAGGGACCACTCCATCATCTCGTCGTAGGAGGCCATTGGCAGGTAGATGCGTCCCGTGGGGGGGTACCGGTCGATATATTCGCGGAAGGTGACGGTTTCGATCCAGTCGGCGTTTTGGTCAAGGGCGGTGAAAAATTTCTCCAGCCATTTTTCGGTATAAACCCAGTGATGGGTTTCGGGCCAGGAACCGAACTTTTCGCCATCGTCGGCGTACGTGACGCCTTGGAATCTGAACTCCTCTTTCGCACGGCGGAGGATGTCCAGGGTCTCGCCGGGCAGCTTGAAGGGAATGGCATAGCGCAGGGCCTTGCTGATCGGAAACACAAAAAGCGGCCGCCCCAGCCGTTCGGTGATGAAATAGCCCTGCAACTGGTGTTCTTCCATGCCGGAATAATAAAAGTGGGTATCGTCGACCACGGTGTATTGGATTCCGGCAGCGGCGATGATACTTGGCAGGTTGGGGGTCCAGATGCGTTCGGCCAGCCATAGGCCTTTGGGGGAATAATCGAACTCGTCACGGATGAAGTTGTTCATCATCCGGATTTGCCCCACGGCATCCTCTTCGGGGAGGGTGGAAAGCAGGGGTTCGTAAAACCCGCCGCTCATGATTTCGAGGCGCCCCGCCGCCGCCAGGTCCTTTACTATTTTCAGGGTGCCGGGCCGATGGTCTTTCAGCCATTCGAGGAGGGGACCGGAAAAATGAATCGCGGTCTTCAGCCCTGGAAATTTGGCGAGGACCTCCAGATAGGGGCGGTAACATTTTTCATGGATTTCCTCGAACACATGGCCGAAATTCCCAACAGGCTGGTGATTGTGGATGCCGAATAAGAATTTTATTTTTTTCATGAGAGGGTTATCCCGCATATGGGATGAATCGAATTATAACCCGGCCGTGAAATCCTTTGGAGACCCTCACCGCACCCCTCTCCCACACGTGGGAGAGGGAGACCCAATGTTACTTTTCATGCAATATGCGGGTTATGGGCGGGAAATTTTTCGCCGCGGACACTGTTGCCTGATTCGCTCCACCCGGCAGCACCTGGCCCGTGGATGGAAATTCAGGCAGGGTGTGGGCCAGCGGCTAACTGACGGATTCCGCGGGATAGCCCAGGCCCGTGTCATCCAGGCTGTCCTCCATCGGGGGTGATTCGATCTCCAGCATTTTCCTGGTGTAGAGGGTGTAATAAAGTTTTTCGTTTTGAATCAATTCCTGATGGCTGCCAGTTTCAACCACGCGTCCTTTCTCGAGAACAATGATCTTGTCGGCTTTCTGGATGGTGCTGAGCCGGTGGGCGATGATGAGGGTGGTGCGATGGGACATCAACCGGTCCAGCGCCTCCTGGATAAGGGTTTCCGACCGGTTATCCAGAGCCGAAGTGGCTTCATCGAGGACCAGGATTTTGGGGTTTTTCAACAGGGCGCGGGCGATGGCGATGCGCTGCCTTTCTCCTCCGGAAAGTTTGACGCCCTTTTCCCCGACCGGGGTGTCGTAGCCGTTTTCCAGCTGAAGGATGAAGTCGTGGGCGTTGGCGGACCGGGCCGCTTCCATTAACTCCTCTTCCGAGGCGTCCAGTTTGCCATACAGGATATTTTCCCGGACCGGACCGCCGAATAAAAGCGTTTCCTGCGGGACCAGGGCGATCTGGCTCAGAAAGCTGTTCAGATCCAGTTGGCGGATATCGTGTCCGTCCAATTTAATCGTTCCTTCCTGGGGGTCGTAAAAACGGAGAAGGAGTTGCACCAAGGTGGATTTGCCCGCGCCGCTGGGCCCGACCAGGGCCACGGTTTCTCCGGGAAGAATTTCGAAATTCACCTGTTTGAGAACATCGGGCTGATCGCCATAACCGAAAGAAACATTATCAAACTGGATTTGTCCCTTGATGTCGGAAAGTCCCACGGGATTTTCGGGGTTTTTGATCCGGGGCCGGATATCGAGGATTTCATAAACCCGCTTGACTGCCCCTTGGGCCTCCTGGATCTGGGTGTACAGTCTTACAAAAGTACCGATCGGACCGGCGATGATGAGGCCATAGAGGAAAAAGGCCGCCAATTCCCCAGGAGAGGTGGCCGACCGCATCACCTGGTAACCTCCGTACCAGATCAACAGCCCCGATACCAGAAAGGTCAAGGCGAGGATGAACGGACCGAAGAAGGCGGATATCCTGAGTTTCCGGATGGATTCCTCGAACGCCCGTTCGGCCTCTTTTTCAAACCGTTTCTTTTCGTAGGGTTCCCGTGTATACGATTTGACCACCTTGATGGAGGAGACCATTTCTTCCAGGACCACCATCGCCCGCGCCAGTTTGTCCTGAACGGATTCGGAAATGCGGCGCAGACGCTTGCCGAATATCCTTGCGAACAGCATCAGGGGGGGGAGAACGAGAAGGATCAGTCCCGTCAGTTTCCAGTTCAAGTAAAAAATAATGGCCAGCGCACCCACGAGGGTGATCGTTTGACGCAGAACCGCCACGGGTATCGTGACCAGGGCGTTTTGTATGACCGAAATGTCGCTGCCCATCCGGGATAGAATCTCACCCACCCGGCGTGTATTGAAAAACCGCAGAGACAGGGACTGGATATGAGAGAAAAACTCGATACGGAAATCCGTTGTCACCCGGTTCCCGACAAACCCGAAGATATAGTTGTGGGTGATTCCAAACGCCGCCTGGAACAGGATGATCACGGCCAGGTCCCGGGTCAGGCTGTTCAGCATGGCGCCGTTTTTCAAAACGATCACCGCATTGATCATGTTGCGGACGACCAGGGGGAGGATCAGATTGATCACTGAGGTCAGCACCAGGCACAAAAAAGCAAATACGAGGCTTTTTTTATAAGGACGGGCGAATTTCAGAATTTTGGTGAAGTCGTTCATGATGTTGGGTGCTGGCGCGCCTTATTGAGGATATAAAAAAGCCCGGGGCCTCCACGGGCCGGCCTGTCTTGAAAAGATCATTTTTATCAAATGGTTTAAATATTTATCACAACCCCCGGACTACGCCAACAGAATTATATCATCCGGAACAAAAAACAGGAAAATTCCTGAAAACCGCCGATGAAATTTCCTCCTTTCCGTTGCGAGGTCTCGGTTTTTCAAGGATCGATCCGGGAATTCGCCCCGATGCGGCCCGCATTTACTTTTGGCTAAAGATTTTTTCCGTTTCGCCGATAAGATGATTGCCATCTGTGTCGAAAATGGCATCGGAAAATTTAATAAATTAATGATTTCAATAGGTTATGCTTTTTGGCTCCGGGAGGTTCATTAGCCAAAGGCCTTGAGTAAAGAGGAGTTTTCAATTTATTTTGGGTGTTGAAGGAAAGCGAATCATGGACAGCGAAGGCATTAATCCTGCGAGAAAGACGGATTTTCAGGGTCCAAATTTAGGGGTGTCCCCAACGGGGTCCAGGACCAGCCCTGCTTCCGCGGCCGTCCCGGTTAAACCTGTGGATACGGTATCGTTGTCATCGGCCGGCAAAAAGGCGCTGGAACAGGCCGGCCCAACCGGCTCCGTTTCGCGCTCTGACGCGGGCGGGGAAGCCAGCAGGCGCAAATTCACCGTCACCGAAGCTCATGATGTGGTCTTGAAAATCGTCGATAACAAGACACGGGAAGTGGTCAAACAAATTCCTTCCCAGGAGGAACTCCGTATACGGGACGCGATCCGAAACGTCGTGGATGATTTTTCCGAAAACGATTCTTCCCAGTGACCCGCGCGGCGAACCGCCGCTGGTGATATTGCCATACTTTATAGGGCGAGCGGAGGTTGCCAGGCGATGATGCCATGACCTATTTCCCTCCCCCGTGGGGGGCGGACCGGTCCAGGGCCTTCATGAACCGGGCCTTGATTTCCTGGGGAGAGTGAGTGACCCGTCCGGTGGACGAATCGAAATCCGCCTCCACCTGGATCAGCAGGAAGGCCGGTCCTTCGCCGTTCATCAATCTTAAAAAGGCCGGTTTCAGTTCCTCCCTTTCAGTGATTCTCAGGGAGGTCCGGTACCCGGTGCTTCGGGCCACTTCCTCCAGGGGAACCGAGGAAGAGAGCGTGCGCTGGCCGCCGGTCGATTCGTACTCCTGGTTGTCCAGGACGATATGGACCAGATTGGTGGGCGCGGCCGCGGCGATCATAGCCAGGGTTCCCATCGCCATCAATACATTCCCGTCGCCATCGAGGACAATGACTTTTTTATCGGGCCGGCACAACGCCACGCCCAGCCCGATGGAAGAGGCCAGTCCCATGGACCCGATCATATAGAAATTCGCTTCCCGGTCCCGCAACTGGAAAGACTCGCGGCAAATATACCCGTTGGCGTGAACGGCCGGTTCATCCTTCAAAAGCGGCAGCAATTCCTGGAAGGCCTCAGTGGCTTTCATCAAAAATCCCCTTCTTGACCAGGAGGGTGAACGGGATTTCCTCTTTAATTTTCCTCAGTGCCCGCTCGAGCACCTCCCGATAATTTTCCTTGGAAAGGATGGCGTATTCCATCCCGGCGGTTTTCAGGAGATCCTCAATGATTTTTCCCATGATGATGTGTTCGGGGGCGTCTTTGCCCTCGAATCCCCTCCAGCTCATGATCACCAGGGTGGGAATTTTATAGATGAGGTTGAGGGAGGTGAAAGCGTTCAAGCTGTAGCCCAGGCCGGAATTCTGCATCAAAAGCACCGGCAGGGTTCCGGCCATGTAAGCTCCCGCGCACAACCCCACCGCGGCATCTTCCCGTACCGCGGGCAGGTATGATATTTCTGGGGATTTTTCAAGGCAGGCGATCAATCCCGAAAGCAGGGAACAGGGAACCCCGGTGAAGAATTTGAATCCCTCTCCGGTCAAATGTTCGATGAAATTCCTGGAGGAAAGCATGTTCAAGTAAGGGTGGGATCACCAGTTTTCAATGGCGCGCTCCCCTCCATATTTCGTTTGCAGGTCGTAAACCAGCTTGATGTATTCTTTAATCCCTTCCTTGCCCTTGAATTCCACACCCAGTTCCTTCGCGGCCTGATTGGACATGGGAACCCCCTGCTCTCCCCGGATTCCTTCCACTTCTCCAAAGGAATCGATGGTATCGACGATCATTTGGCCCAGTTCCAGGTTGTGAATGTGACCGTCCACCAGGTGATAAAATTTTCCCGCCGCATCCTTGTTTCCCATCACCTTCGTCACCGCCTGGCACACCGCGTCCACCGAAACGTATTTCGTGCTGCCCTTGAGGTCGACATTGTAGTTCGTGGCGAGGTAGTCGATCGTCTGAAACCATTCCGAGCGGTCGATCTGGGGCCGCAGGCCATACATCGTCACCGGCCGCAGAATGGTGACATCAAAGGCTCTCCTCTTGAAATAGCTGAAAGCCAGCGATTCGATCGAGGATTTGATCGCGCCGTACAGGTTGCTGGGGCGCACGGGATGGGTCTCGTCCAGGGGATGCGATTCATCGACCGACGGCAGGAGCTCGCCGAAAACCGAACAGGCGCTCAGGAAAATAAATTGCTTCACCCGGGCTTTTTTCGCTTCTTCCAATAGATGGAAGGAGCCGTTGACATTCACCTCCACCAGCTCGTCCTCGGTCTGGACCGGACCGGGGAAATGCGCCATATGAATGACCACCTCGGTGTCTTCCACGAGTTGACGAAGCGAATCCTTGTCTTCCAGGCCCCCGATGATGTAGTCCACATCTTCATAAGGCTTGAGATGGTCCACAATACTGTTTTCCCGGATCAGCGCCCGAATCTCTATTTCACCTCCGTTGGGGTCTTCCGTAGTCAGCTGTTTGACCAAGTGCGAGCCCAACATTCCCGTGATGCCGGTAAGCGCAATTTTCATTTTGTTCCTCCAAAATTATTTTGGAAGGAGCCCGGTTAAGAGATCCTTCCATCGAGTTCCGGCTTTGCCCGCACGCAAACCCCGCCTCCCTCCTGAAGCCGGATCGAAACGATTCAGTCCTCCCGGACTATTTCCTGGAGGGAGGGAAGGAGCGAACCTTCAAACAAATCGGCCGGATTGGGGTTGGGTTCAATTTGTAAAAAGGGTTTCTTATTATGAAAACAGACGAAAATGAAGTCAACCCGTTTTTGGGAAAACCCGGAGTGCGCCGAGGCTGCGCGGACGCCCTGCAAGATATTTTGGGATTTCCGGCTTACCGGTACCGAATCGCCGCCTGGGCCGCCGCGAGAATGGCGGTGGGAACCCGGAAGGGGGAACAACTCACGTAATCGAGTCCAACCTGGTGAAAAAACCCGATGGACGCGGGGTCACCGCCGTGTTCTCCACATACCCCCAGGTGCAAGTCTGGCTGGGCGGCCCGCCCTTTTTCCACGGCCATTTTTACCAATTGGCCTACACCCTCCTGGTCCAGGGTGACAAAGGGATCTTCCTTCAACAACCCCTGGTCGATATAGGAGGGCAAAAAACTCCCGGCGTCGTCCCGGCTCAAACCAAAGGCGGTTTGGGTCAGGTCGTTCGTGCCGAAGGAAAAGAAATCCGCTTCCTCCGCGATGGCGTCCGCGGTGAGGGCGGCGCGGGGCAACTCGATCATGGTTCCTATTTTATAAGGCAGTTTCACTTCCGCTTTTTGAATGACCTCCCTCGCCACTTCAAGGATCAGATCGTGAACGATTTTAAATTCGCTCACGTGGCTCACCAGGGGAATCATGATCTCCGGGAAAATTTTCAGGCCTCTTTTAACGAGTTTGCAGGCCGCCTCCATAATCGCCCGCGTTTGCATCCGGTATATATCGGGAAAGGTGATGCCAAGCCGGCATCCCCGATGGCCGAGCATGGGGTTGAGTTCCTTCATGGCGGCGATCTTCTTGGACAGGGCGGTGCAGGACAGTTTCATCTCCTTGGCCAGGCTCTGGATTTCCGCGCGGGTGTTGGGAAGAAATTCATGAAGCGGCGGGTCCAACAAGCGAATGGTCACCGGCAGCCCCGCCATGACCTTGAAGATTTCCTTGAAATCGGCCCGTTGGATGGGAAGCAGTTTTTTCAGGGCCTCCTCCCGGGTTTTCTGGTTGTCCGCGATGATCATCTTGCGCACCAGGATGATGCGGTTTTCATTAAAGAACATGTGCTCGGTCCGGCACAGCCCGATCCCCTGCGCGCCGAACCCACGGGCCACGATCGCGTCGTGGGGGGTATCGGCATTGGCGCGAATTTTCAGGGACCGGATCTCCCCCGCCCAGGTCATTAAGCGGGTGAAATGGCTCGTCATCCGTGGCCGGATGAGGGGAACGGTCCCCAGGATGACCCGGCCCGAGGATCCGTCGAGTGTAATGCCGTCACATTCCTTTAACTGGACGCCGTTGAGAGTGCATTTCTTCTTTTTCAGTTCAACGTCAAGGCTGGAACACCCGGATACGCAGGGTTTGCCCATGGCGCGCGCCACCACCGCCGCGTGGGATGTCATTCCCCCCTTGGCGGTAAGGATCCCCTGGGAAACGCTCATTCCGTGAATGTCCTCGGGAGAGGTATCCAGCCGCACCAGGATAACCTTCTCTTTTTTTTCGGCCATGGCCAGGGCGGTTTCCGGAGTGAAGACGATTTTTCCCGCCGCGGCGCCGGGGGAGGCCCCAAGCCCATTGGCCAGAACGCGGATCTTCGTGTTGGGATCGACCATTGGATGAAAAATCTGGTCCAGTTGGTCCGCGGGAACCCGCATCAGGGCTTCCTGTTTGCTGAGCATCCCCTCGTGGACCAAGTCCATGGCGATCTTGATAGCGGCGGCGGCGGTGCGTTTCCCTGTCCGGGTTTGTAACAGGTAGAGTTTTTTGTTTTCTATGGTGAATTCCAGGTCCTGCATATCCCGGTAATGGTGTTCCAGTTTCTGGTAGACGTTCACCAGTTCCTGGTACACCTCCGGCCATTCCTTTTCCAGCTCTGCGATGGCCTTGGGAGTCCGTACCCCCGCCACGACATCCTCGCCCTGGGCGTTCACCATGTATTCGCCATAAAATTTCTTTTCTCCGGTCGCCGGGTTGCGCGTAAACGCCACCCCCGTGGCCGAGGTGTCACCCATATTTCCAAATACCATCGCCTGCACGTTGACGGCGGTGCCCCAGTCATGGGGAATGTTGTTAAGTTTCCGGTAAGTGATTGCCCGGGGGGTGTTCCAGGAGCGAAACACCGCCTCGATGGCCATCCGCAGTTGCACCAGGGGGTCGTCGGGAAATTCCTGGTGAACGCTTTTTTTGATCAGGGATTTGAACTGCCGAACGAGAGTTTGAAGGTCCTGCGGGGTGAGGTCGGTATCGAACTCAATGCCCCGTTTGGTTTTTTTTTGAGTGAGGATTGACTCGAATTTTTCCCCGTCGATGCCCAGAACCACGTTGCCGAACATGGCGATGAACCGGCGGTAACAGTCGAGGGCAAACCTCGGGTTGCCGGTTTGTTCGGTAAGGCCCAGCAAGGTCTCCTCATTCAGCCCGAGGTTGAGGACGGTGTCCATCATGCCCGGCATGGAAACCCGCGCCCCGGAGCGTACGGCAAGCAGCAGGGGGGCGGCCCCATCCCCGAATTTCTTGCCCAGCAGTTTTTCCAGGGATTTGAGATGGGTCAGAACTTCGGTCCAGAGGTTGGAGGGAAACTTGTTCGCGGACCGGAAATAGTGGGTACAGGCGTCGGTGGCGATGGAGAATCCGGGGGGAACGTTGATTCCCAAGGCGGCCATCTCGGCGAGGTTGGCACCTTTGCCTCCCAGCAGGTTTGTCATGTCTCCGTTGCCTTCGGTTCGGTCAGCTCCGAAGAAATAGACGTACTTCTTTTTCATTCTTGATCTAATTCGACAGGAAAAGTTATGAAAACACGGGTTTTGTGCCCGTATTGACAGTGGGATGAGGAGTTAGATTATCCGAAGCGTTTCTGCTTTTCAACTTTTTTTAAGAACAATCCTGGAGAAATCCGCGAGTTGCGCGAACAGGCGGGAGATGCCGTACAACAGGTGAAGCCGGTTGTTCCTCAATGTTTCGTCCTCGACCATGACCATGACCTGATCGAAGAAATCGTCGACGGCGCTCTTGATTTCGACGATTTTTTCCAGTGCCCGGGAAAACTCCTTTTCGCGGGCGTGGGTTTCCACGGGTTCCCGGATGCGCAGAAATTCCTGGTATAGTTTTTTTTCCGCCGGTTCCTTAAGCTGTTCCGGCCGTATTTCCCCGGGCGCGTCCTCGTTCAATATACTGACCACACGGCGGAAGGCGATGGCCAGCGGCTCGAAATGGGGCTGCTTTTTCAAATCGGACAGGGCTTGGACCTTGGCCTTAACGTCCACGAGGGAATCGATGCCGGTGGACAAAACCGCGTCGACTGCGTCGTAGGGATACCCTTCATCGTTCAGCAGGCTCTTGAAGCGCTGGGAAAAAAGGTCTTCCGTGTGGGAGCGAATCTTTTCCGCCGGCAGTTTGGTTTTGTCCTCCAGGAGCCGGAGGCCCTCATCGACCATTTCATACAGGGAGAATTGCAACCCGCGATGAAGAACGATCTGAATGATCCCCAGCGAATGGCGGCGCAATCCATAAGGATCTTCAGAACCGGAGGGAATCAAACCCACCCCGATGCAGCCCAGGATGGTATCGAGTTTGTCGGCGATGGAGACCATCGCCCCCGCCAGGTTCGCGGGCGGCAGGTCGCCCGCGAACGCGGGCCGGTAGTGTTCCCGGATTCCCAGGCACACCTCCGGGTCTTCCCCGCCATGGGCGGCGTAGTAGCTTCCCATGATGCCCTGGAGCTCGGGAAACTCGTACACCATCTGGCTGACCAGGTCCGCCTTGCAGAGCCGCGCCGTGCGGCGGACCCGCCCGATTTCATCGGGGCACACTTTCCCGGCCAGCCATTCGGCCAGGGACGTGAACCGCGTCATTTTTTCATAGGAGGTCCCAAGTTTTTTCTGGAAGACCACCCCCTTGAGTTCTTCCACGAAATCCTCGAGTTGGCGTTTTCGGTCCTCCTCGAAGAAAAATCTCCCGTCTTCCAGGCGTGCTTTCAGGACCCGTTCGTTGCCTTTTCGGATCTCGTCCCCGCCATCCGGTTTCATGTTGCTGATGGTGATGAAGTGTGGCAACAGGGTTCCGTTTTCCCCGGTGACTGGGAAATACTTCTGGTGATGCTTCATGGTGGTGACCAGGAGTTCTTTGGGAAGCTCCAGGTATTGGCCGTCGAAATTGCCCCGGATCGCCACCGGGTATTCCACGAGATGAGTGACTTCGTTCAATAGTTTTGGATCCTCCTCCACCGATCCTCCGGCCTCCGCGGCGAGGGTCCGGATCTGTTCCCGAATACGTTGTCTCCGGGTTTCCGGGTCCACCACCAGGAAAGCCTTTTCACATTCCCGCAGGTACTCTTCCAGGTTCCCGGCCCGGAAGGGGTGGGGATTCAGGAACCGGTGACCTTGGGATCGGTCTCCGCAATGGATGCCGTCGAACTCGAAATCCAGCGGTTTCTCATTAAAGACGGCGACGATCCAGTGGACCGGGCGGGCGAAGGGAATCTTTTTTTCCTCCCACCGCATCTTTTTGGGAAACGGGATGTTGGCGATGAGTTTGGGGAGGAAGGCGTTCAGGATAGTTTCCGTGAGGCCGCCTTTTTTTTCCAGCCGGGCGCACACCACCTCCCCGCGGGGCGCCGTTTCCACGGTGAGGCTGGAAACCTCCACTCCCTTTCCCCGGGCAAAGCCCAGTGCCGCCTTGGTCGGGTTCCCCTCGGGGTCGAAGGCGGCCTTGACGCTGGGCCCATAATGGGTTTCCACCACGTCTTCCTGGCGGGCGGCCACCTCTTGAAAGGCCACGGCGAGACGGCGGGGCGTCCCCAGGGTTTTTGAGGAGCCCGCCCCAATCCGGTTCTTGGTGAAAAACGCCTTCAGTTCCCGCTCCATGTAGTTCAGGGCGGGATCGATATAGCCCGAGGGAATTTCCTCGGCCCCGATTTCCAATAATAGTTCCGGCATGAAAGGCGAATGAGCTCCGAGTTGAGGATATCGAACCGGTTTGTCCGGTTCAGGGAGACCCAGGTCCAACTCCTGGACCCTGAAATCCGGGTTGGGGTTAAAGATGGGTATGTATCAAACAAACCTTTCAAAGTCAACCGGCCAGGGAAGAAGATAATTGATTTGCCCCTTTTTGCGCTCCTTTTTATAAGGTATAATAATTACAATCAGTTACGATTGTTTGAACGAAAGGATTTGCCATGCCGGAGGAAAGCCATCCTTCATGACTACCGCACTTTTTTTGATCCTCCTCGTATTGGGGGGGTTGGCAATCGCGAAAGTGGTGCTTCTGGATAAACCCGGAAAAAAAATTCCGGATGCCAGGCCGGACTCCACCGGCTCCCGGAAGGGCGGCCCCGAAACGGCCTCAAATAACAGTTTAGAATCCGATGGCGAGAAGTGTTTTAAAAAGGCGCTGAATATTTCGGAGGAGACCCGGTTTCCGAAGGTAGCCCTCCACCGCTTGCCGCCCGACCCCGAGGTTTTTTTCGGCAGGAAAGGATTCCAGAATGCCATGCCGTCCTCGGGAGGGAAAAAACCCGCGCTCATCGGCCTGTATGGCATGGAGGGTATCGGCAAGACCGCCCTGGGCGTCCGGATGGCGCGGAACCTCCTGCCCGGTTACCGCGACGACCAGATATATTTCGATATGCGGGGAACCACGGCCCACCCGGTGTCTCCCGAGGAAGTCATGGCCCGGGTCATTCACCTGTATCGTCCGCTGGAGAGATTGTCCAGCCGCCTGGAGGACCTGCAAGGGATGTATCGGTTTGTTCTGAAGAAGCAGAAAGTGATTTTGTTTCTGGACAACCCGCCGAATATCGCAGCCGTCAAAACCCTGGCCCCTCCGGCCCATTGCCTGGTGATCGTCGCTTCCTCCAAACCGCTTTCCCTGCCCGGCCAGAATTCCATCAAGCTGAATCCCTTGACCCCCAACGAATCCCAGTCCCTGCTGCTGGCGCTGACGCCCAGGATAGGGTTCTGGATCCGTGAGATCTCCAAGCTGTGCCTCGGCCACCCGTTGGCGCTTACCCTGGCGGCCCGGTTTATAAGCGCGGCCAAGGGTTATGACCCCTCTCACTATGTGGATAGCCTTCGGGATGAAATCAATCGGTTGAAATCGCAGACGGGAAACGGCCTGCAATCGGTGATGGATGCTGCGTTCACGCTCACCTACAAGCAGTTGCCCCAAAAAACCGCCTTGGTTCTGCGCAAACTGATCTTGCTCCCGGAGACTTTCGACGCCAAGGCCGAGGCCTTCATTTGCGAGGATGATGATAATGGGCATCTCACCACCTTGATGATGTACGGCCTGGTAGGGAACAACAGGAACGACAATCGTTTTTACCTGCACGGCCAGGTGCGGCGGTACCTGGAATCCCGCCGCAGGAAATCGGAAATGGCCTTGGCGGAGAAAAAGTTCGCCACGTACTATTTGACCCTGCTGATATCCGCCCGTGATTTTTATGAACGGGGCGGAGAAGGGATGGAACGCGGATTGAATCTTTTCGATCTGGAATGGGAAAACATCCGTACCGGCTTTGCGTGGGCCCAGGCCCACTGCCAAAAAGACAGCGAAGCAGAAAAACTGGCCGTCGCCTATGGAGAAGAAGGGGCGCCATTGCTAATCTTGCGGCAGCCTCCCCAGGAGATCATCCGCTGGTTCGAGGGGGTCCTGAACATCGCACGGCGCATGAAAGAAAATCAGACGGTGAACAAATTCCTTTTGAACCTGGGGTGGGAATGGAACAAGATGGGCCAGCCCGAACGCGCCAGGAAATATTTGGAGGAAGCCCTGGACCTGTCCAGGAAATTGCAGGATACCCCTGCGGAAATCAAGGTGCTCGATTGCCTGGGATCGACCCAGCGGACGTTGGGCAAGCCGCACGGCGCCATCGAATTATTGGAAAACGAATGGAAACTCATGAAGGATTTCGGCAACACGGCTGGAGAGGAAGATGTGCTCAAAAGCCTGGGTGAGCTCTACCACCAAGTCGGGGAAGACCAGCGCGCCCTGGAATATTTCAAGATCGAGCTGGAATGGGCCCGGGAAAAAGAGGATTCCCCCCGGCAGGGCCGCATCTTGGGAGACCTCGGAAATGTCTATGCGTCCTTGGGAGATTCCGGATCGGCCATGGAGTTTTTTGAGCAGGGATTGGCGTTTGCCCGGGAATCCGGAAATAAATCCGAGGAATGCCGTTTGTTGAAGCGGCTGGGGGATGCCCATGGGGAACTTGGGGTCCCCAGGAAAGGGATTCCTTCCTACAGAGAGGGATTGGAACTGGCCCGGGCCGTCGGCGACCACCAGGCGGCGGGGTCCATGATGTTGCGGATAGGAGAAATCCTCGCCGAGGAAAAAAAATACGGTGAGGCCGTGGAGTGGTATCGAAAAGCGGTGATTCTTTTCCAGAAAACAACGGAACGCCGCAAGGAGGCGGAGACGCTTTGGAATTTGAGTTTGGCTTTGGATCGATCGGGAAACCAAACCGAGGCGGTTCGGCGCGCCAGGTCCGCGCTCCAGATTTTCCGGGAACTGAATCGTCCCGAGGTGCGGGAAATCCGCGAACAGCTCACGGCCTGGGAGGCGGCGCAAGAGGCCTCCCCCCAAAAACCCCTCGAAACTTCCGCACCCGAAAAAACCTGACCCCTTATTTTTTCAGCAGAGGATAGTCTATTGCCTCCCGCCGGGCGATATAGCCCTCCGCGCATAAACGCGCGAGCTTTCTCACCCGGGCGATGAACCCGGTCCGCTCCGTCACGCTGATCGCCCCTCGGGCCTCCAGCTGGTTGAAAGCGTGGGAGCACTTCAGGGTGTAATCGTAAGCGGGTAGCACCAGGTCCTTTTCCAGCAGCTCCGAGGCTTCCGCCTCATACATGTCGAACCATTGGAAGAGCCGGTTCTTGTTCGACTCCTCGAAATTGTAGCGGGAAAACTGTTTTTCGGTTTCGAGGTGAACATCGCCGTATTGGAGCACCTCGTTCCATTGCAGGTCGTAAACGTTGTCGATGTTCTGCAGGTACATGGAGATTCTTTCCAGACCGTAAGTCAGTTCCACGGTCACCGGGGCCAGGTCGATGCCGCCGACCTGCTGGAAATAGGTGAACTGGGTGATTTCCATGCCATCCAGCCAAACTTCCCACCCCAGCCCCCAGGCACCAAGCGTGGGCGACTCCCAATCGTCTTCCACGAAGCGGATGTCGTGTTTCCGGAGGTCGATCCCCAGCGCGGTGAGGCTTTGCAGGTAGACGTCCTGGACATCCTCCGTCGAAGGCTTGATGATGACCTGGTACTGGTAATAATGTTGCAGGCGGTTGGGATTTTCCCCGTACCGGCCGTCGGTGGGCCTGCGGGAGGGTTCGACATAGGCCGCCCGGTACGGTTCGGGACCCAGCACGCGAAAAAAGGTACTGGGATTGAAAGTGCCCGCGCCCACTTCGATGTCGTAAGGTTGATGAATGGCGCAGCCTTTTGACGCCCAGTAACTCTGCAGATTCAGGATCACATTTTGGAAATTCATAGGGGTAGGGTGTCCATGAATAAGGGATTCATTCCGGGAAACGCTGTCTCCCGCGGCGCCCGCGGATTATAACAGAATATGGCTGGAGAATGGATTCCCGCTCCCGGTTTTATTCAATATCCTTGAACGATCTTCGGACCTCTTCTATTTTTTCACGGTATTTTTCGCCGTCGCCGTACTCGAAAAACTTGGGGTAACGGTTGTGGAGGAACTTGACTTTCCGGGCATGTTTGATGGGGCACCAGTACTGTTCCGTCCGGGCGCCCACTTCCTGGGCATAAGCCACCAGGCCGTTAAAATAACCGCAATAGAGACAGTTCAATTTTTCGATTCCGTTGAGATAACTCAGGTAGTGCCGGTCGAGGACGATATAATCGCGGCGCCGAACTTTGGGGATGCCATAGACCGGAAAACAGAGGGCCTGGTACATGGTGATCATCAGGTCCATGAATACCGTGGGAATCAGGCAAGACCAGATCACCGGCGCGGTGAGAATTGTGGACCAGGGCGCCTCGTGAAAATAAAGGCGAATCTTTTTCACCAGCAGTTTGTGGTTCCGTTTGATATCGCGTTCAAAACGGACCTTTTCCCGGATTATCTTGTAATAAAATTGCCTTTCCTTTTTCTGGATCTCAGCACGCAGTTCGTTTTCCAACTGCTTAATTTTTACCAGTAAACTCTCTATTTTATCTTCCATGGCCGACTCGATGTGGTTGGACGATCACTGGGGGAATGGAAAAATCAACGGCTCCGCCTTGACTCCTGTTTTCCTCCCGGTGCCATGAACAGACGAAGCGGGACAATTCACCCCTAAGAAATCACCATAGCATTTTTTTCCGGGATCACGAAAACGAAAACCATTTGGTTTTTCTGAAAGGTCTGGCAACCTGTAAATCCCGAGGATTTGCCGGAAGTTTTTTGTTAAACTTGAAGGCACCCACTTTCAACCTTATGGACAGGGCATGCACGCGGTATACAGGGCCGTTCCCTTTGAGGACGTTTCTCGAATTCTCGAATACTGCCGGACCAACAGCGTACAAAACGGCGGCCTGTTCGAGGTGTATCCCGGTCCCGAAGGCGGCATGGAGATGGTGATCGTGAACTCCTCGGCCGAGAAGGGCCCCGCCCCTAATTTCCGTCCCTTGGGCGCGTTTTATTGCAACTTCGTGGCGCCGGGAGTGATTTCCCTCGAGGAGGAAGATCCCCATTTCGACGGCGTCCCCTCGCGCAAACGGCACGTGAAAGCCATCAAACAGGTCATCGACATCCTCCTGCATGACGCTTTTCCTGGAACCCGGATCCACTTCCAAGATCTCCCCTAAACCGGCGTCAGGCTTTGAATCTTGGAATTTTGGAATTTTGGTCCAGGGAGTTTTAAGGAATAGCCGGGATGGGCATCGCCCTGAAACGGGACCTATCAAGAAAATGTTTTCCAGTTGTTGTTAAGAAAGGATGACCCCTTGCTTATCGGCCGATGCCCAGTTCGACCGTCCCACTCTGGTAGGTAAAGATGGCTTTGTTGGGGTGAATGGATTGCAAGGTGGCGCCTTGGGCGGTGTCCCCCACTTTGAGTTTCCTGTTTTTCAGGGCGGGCGTGGATACCAGGATGTAATTGGAGGGGCTGTCGGAAGCGAAGAAAATAATTCCCTTAACCTTCAGGCCGGAGATGGAACCATACCGGTTCTCCGCAAAAGAGGACCCTGATGCCTCCCGGTCCTGTAATGCGGATTGCGTGGCATTTTTTATCAGTGCATCGATTTCCTGGATTTTCCCGGATGCTTCGGGCGGGTCTTCCGTGTTGTTCGCGGGTGCGGGTTCCGGGGGATGGGGCGGGTTTTCGTCGGCGGGAAAATAGTTGCCCTCGTTGAAGATGTCGAAATCGGTTGGGGGGGTGTCGGCAATGTTCGCCAGCGGGATGCCGGAATAGGACGGTAAACCGGACCGGGGTGAAACGGGGGCAGCCGCCTGATGTGAGTTCACTGACCCGGGCCTTTGGGCCTCCACTCTTCCTCTATCATCTGGTTGAGAAATCATCCACCCCCAGGTTCCCAGAAAAACCCCACCGAAGACCAGACCGGCCACCAGACCGATCCTGTGAAGCGATTTTTTGTCCCGGCAGGGATGCAACCGGTTCTCGCCTTGCAGGACCAGGCTTTTCAGGTCGATGCTTTTTTCGAGAACGCTCTTCTCCTCTTCCAGTTTTTTCAGAGTATTGAGAATGGTGCTCATGGCTCGACGAGTTTGGGTGTGGGATAAATGTTCAAAATATTATAGAGCAGCATTTTGCTGTTGGAGGAAAACCTCCCGTCGTCCTTGATGTTGTTTTTTCTCTGAAACTGGAGGACCGCCCGCTCGGTTCTCTCCCCGAAATAGGGGGCTTCCAGCCCTTGGAAGTAGCCCAGCAGACGCAGGTTTTTCTGCAGCCAGATGGCTTCCTTGCCATTGAATCCTCTCCCCAATTTTTCGGGAAGCATCTCAAAATCCTTCCAGAATATGATGGCCTTCCGGGTCCACAGCGGATTGATGGTTTTCAGCGGCATTTCAATTTGGTCGACGGAACCGAATACTCCCCGGTCACCATGAATAGAGATCAGGGCCAGATATTTGGTCCCCTGGGCATAAGGCAGGTTCATCTCCAGAAGGGCCGGATAATTGAGCGTGGTCAACCGCTTGAAATTTCCACTCAGTTCGAACTGGGCCAGGTCGAATTCCTCCTGGAGGTTATTGAGCGCCCATTCGTCGATCCCCTGGATTTCAATAGGATCGAATCCCCAGCTTTTGAGGATCCATTTGGCGGCTTCGATCTTGCTTTCTTTCAGCGAAAGGCTGGAAAGGTAGGTCACGAGTTTTTCGGGTTTGGAGACGGAGAGGGGAACGGGACCATTGATCTTCCGCCGTGGGGTGACCGGGGTCTCTTCCACCGCGGCCGGGTTCTCTTCCGGAATGGGCGGCGCGAGGGAGGCCGGCGTCATGGTTTGTTTCTCGATCAACCGTCCTGGGGCGGCGAGATCGATGGGGTTTGCCTGGATGAGGTCCGGGATATCTCTGCCCCGGTCGGCATTTGCTCGTGAATTCGGCTGGGTAAAATCTATGAAGATAAAAATCAGGAGTGCGAAGACGGCGCCCGCGGGCAACCCGATCTTCCAAAGAAGGTCTTTCCAGTTCGTGGCCCTTCGCAGTCCGCCGATATCCTTGACCGCCTGGCGGACGATGGTTCCGGTGATCTTGCGTGTATTGCGGGTGTAGCCGATCATCAGGGTGCGGTCGGCGATGACGTTGATCATCCGGGGGATCCCCTTGGAATACCGGTAAATCCAGTCCGCCGCCGCGCGGGTGAAGAGGACTTTTCCGCGCCCCAGGGCGACGTTCAGGCGATGCTGAATATAGCCGCGGGTTTCTTCCTGGTTCAGGGGAAGCAGTTCCCACTGGATGGTGATGCGCTGGTTCAACTGGCGCAGGTCTTCATGGGAGAGCAGTTTGTTCAATTCCGGTTGACCGATCAGAACGATCTGGATCAGTTTCTCGGTCTCGGTTTCCAGGTTGGAAAGCAGGCGCAACTGCTCCAACACGCCGGGCAGGAGGTCTTGTGCTTCATCGATGATGACCACCACCCGGTTACCCTTTTTCCTTTCCTCGAGGAGAAACCGGTTGAGGATATCGGTCAGTTTTTTCTTGCTGGGGCTTTCGGAGGGCAAACCCAACTCGGCGTTGATGGTTTGCAGCAGTTCGAGCTCGTCGATACCGGGATTGAAGATGTAGGCGATATTGAAATCGCTGTGCAACTCCCTGAGGAAACTGCGGCAGATCATGGTTTTCCCCGTCCCCACTTCGCCGATGATTTTCAGGAACCCGTTATTATCCTGCAATCCATAAATAAGATGGGCCAAAACCTCCTTGTGTTTGGGGCTCAGGTAAAGGTATTTGGGATCGGGGGTCAGGTCAAAGGGCTTTTCGGAGAACCCAAAATAATCCCGGTAGATGTCGTGAGGTTTTTTCTGGATTCCGGCCCGGATTTCTTCCGCCAGGCCGGGAGGCATCTGGATGTGAAGGAACCGGGCAGGGGTGGGTTTTTTTTGTTTTTGACTCAAGATGCCGCGGTCGTGGGCATCCCGCTTTTCCCTATTGGACAGCGTATCGTAGGCTTCCTGCAGCAGGGCGATCTTTTCATTCAATAAATCCTGGATCCTGGGAGAACTTTGGACGCGGGGTGAATCCAGGCGGCCGATCAACCTTTGGTAGGCGTGGTCGATCTCCGGTTGGGTCGCGTCGGAACGGATTCCTAGAACGTGATAGAAATCCCGTTGTTGAACACTACCAATCATGGTCCCCCTCACGACGGGTCAAGTTCCTAAGGTGTTGAATATAAGTAGATTAACACGGATATTTAAAAAAAGCAAAGGGCATGGGTCGAGAATTCCCGGGGTGATGTGATATTATAATTTTATTCTCAACCAATCCAGTAAAAAGTGACCCGAATGTTTCCGGCTTCCACGAATTCCCGGCGGTGCCCCACTTGTAAAAAACCTGTGAAGGAACAGGGAACGCCTTTTTTCCCATTCTGTTGCGAGCGTTGCAAGCTCATCGATCTGGGCGCCTGGCTGGATGGAAAATTTATCATCGAGGGTGACCGGATTTCCCCCGATGCGGGGCACCCGCCGGAAGAGGAATGATAATTTTGACCCATCCAGTTTTACGGGAGCTTCTCTCTTGAAACCTTGAAAAATGTTTTCGGACTTCGATGGTGTAGGCCAAAACGAAAACCGATAATACTACCTCAAGTAACTCGTTCCTGAAAGGTCCTTCCGCAAAAATGGGAACCACTAAAATCAGGGAGGCGTAAAAATATTCCTTGGCTGGGATAAAGGCACGCGCGGGAAGAGACTTTATTTTCTCCCTCAGCACGGGGAGAATGAATAGCAGCATGGATAAAAAAATGGCGAAAATACGTTCCGCATTGCCCAGAAGCGGATTGAAAAAGTTATGCACATTTGTTTCCTTCTGGAAATTTATTGCGGCGATGGGATCGGGAGTTTGCCACCCAAATAAACGCTGGCCCCAACTGATTTCTTCAAGGAACAAAAGCCAACATAAGAATCCCCCCAGAAAAAGGATCGAGGAAATTTTACAATCCATCTTTTCTTGAATCGCGATTTTCCCTGCCTGAAAAGCATGAATCCCCGCCAATAAAAAAAGGAGGGCCGTCAAGGACTCGAGCAGACCATCCTCCGCGTACAAAATGCCCTCCAGCGTCGTTGGAATTTCCTCAAACGAAAAAAATAGTTTAACTGCTTGTTCGGAGGGCTGCACCAGGATAAATACGAGGATCAAGGCCAAGGCGAAAATAACGTATTTCCTTAAGTTATTTAAGGGGATGCCCGATTTGAGATCGAAGAACCTGATATTGAAAATGCAGAAACAGATCAGCCATAAGTTGAAAATTATCAACACATTATTATAATAATCCGTGTTGCTGATTTTTCCGTCCGGCGAAAAATATTTCTCATAGAAATCCATGACCAGGGGTTGATTCAATATTCCAGAGTATTCAGCGAGCGCGAGGATTAATTGAAGGGCGGCAAGGAATGCAGCCACACTGAAAATTTGCACGCCCAGGGACGGTCTGATTTTATGAAAGGTTTGGATTCTATTGAAAATCATTTTTCCAAGAATCAAAAAATGTGAAATTTCCCGGCCTGAGTGGGATCGATTATTTCACCTGCCGGGGAAACCCAATAAAACCTAGGACCCCGTCTGCGTGGGAAGATCGATTTTTCTCATCAGCACTTCCAGCATTTGGGAATCATACAAAAGAATGGCCAAATCGGTGAGGCCATCCCGATTAAAATCGGCCCCGGTAATGGCCCTGGGGTTTCTGCCCACGGGATAATTAAAATGCGGCCACACGAAGGTTCCGTCCCCCTTGCCCTCCAGGATCGAAATCGAGTTGTCTCTGCGGTTGCAAACCACGAGATCGGGAATCCGGTCGCTGGTAAATTCACCCGCCACAATATGTTCCGGGCCCTTTTCCCCCGCGACATCCTGAACCGCCCGGAACGATCCCTTGCCATTCCCCAAATAGAGGGTGACACTGTCTTTCATGGTACTGGAGGTAATCAGGTCCAGAACACCATCTTTATTGATATCGTATTGGGTGATGAAGGAGGATTGATGGCCCCCCTTGACTTGTTTGGGATTCTGGAAGGTGCCATCGCCATTGCCGAAAAAGATCCGGATAAAATTCACCTTCATGGCATTGAACGCGATGGCGAGATCGAGGTTGTGGTCGCCATTGTAATCGCCGGCGGCCATGTTGGCTGGTGTGCCCGAGGCTTTATAGGCCTCCGCCAGTTTAAAGGTTCCGTCCCCAACCCCCAAAAGGATGATCATCTTGTCGAACCGCAGGGTGACGGCGAGATCAATTTTTTCGTCGTTGTTGAAATCACCGGTGGCGATGGCGATAGGCAGCCTGCCGACCTTCACATTGGCTTTCAATTTAAAGAGACCGTCTTTTTGCCCCAGGATGATGGAGACATCACCATCCCCATAGTTGCAGATGGCGATGTCCGGCGTCCCGTCCCCATTGAAATCGCCCACATCCATCGCCACAGGTTCCCGGCCCGTGCTCAGGCTGAGAGGGTCCTTAAACGTTCCATTGCCAATGCCTTCTAGATAATTCAGTGTGTTATCCCCGGAATTGGTGACCAGCAGGTCGTGGTAACCATCCCGGTTCATGTCGTAGGCGATGACGGCGGCGGGTTTTTTCCCCACCGGATAGGTTACCGGTAACTCGAACAGGTCGGGCGCGGGTTTCTCTAGGCCGCAGCCCAGAACCATTCCCAGCAATACGATCAGAAAATGTTTCTTCACAAAGCGCCTCCAGGGGAGTCCCTCCCCAGGCAGTTTGGGCATACCTTTTGTCTCCCTCCTCCGTGGGGGGTGGTGGACCGGGGAGTACCTCCCCTGATAGTTGGAACAGGTGTTATATGGCAGACCGGGCTCGATTGGCGATGATGCCATGACCTGTCCCCTCTCCCGTGGGGGGTGTGGCGAACAAAGGCCGATTTGGCGATTTAGATTGACCCATCTCCCTCCCGCGTGGCGGGGGCGATGATGCCATGACCTGTCCCCTCTCCCGTGGTGGTGGTGGGGGGACCCATTCAAAACGATATTTTGATTATGAATTTAACGGTTATACCCCATGGCCCCCATCTTGTAAAGCCCTGCTCCGAAAGGCGAATGGACTTGACACGGCGTGCGGCAATGTTACAATTTTTCAAACAGTTACTGGGCGATCAAACCATGGCCGGAAAGGTTCACCCAAAGTTTTTTCCAAAAATACTATTACTTCTTCTTCCCACCCTGATCCTTTGGGGTTGCCAGGGCTTGCCCGCGGCCAAACCCTCTGCTTCGGGTGCGGGCGTATTTCATAGAGTCCAGCCAGGGCAAACGCTTTACAGCATTGCCAAGGCCTACGGCCTCAGGGTTCAAACCCTGATTCGGATCAATAAAATTCGCGATCCCTTGAACGTTTTCGTAGGCAGACGATTATGGATTCCCGGAGCCCACCGGGTCCTTTACGTTCCCCCCACGGACAAAGCCTATGTCACCGTCCCGAAGAAAAAAAAGCGATCGGTCCGCCGGCCACGGGTTAAAAATTTCCTGCAATGGCCGGTCCGGGGAACCGTGACTTCCACCTTTGGCCGCCGGAACGGACGTCATCACGAGGGCATCGATATCGCCGCTCCCCGGGGAACCCCTATTGTTGCCGCCGCCGCGGGAAAAGTGGTGTTTAGCGATTGGGGACCGACGGGATATGGATTGATGGTCATCATCAAACACCAAAAGCACCTCACCACCGTCTACGCCCACAACTCCAAGAACTGGGTGAGAAAAAATTCATGGGTCAAGAAAGGACAGAAAATTGCTTCCATCGGAAGTACCGGGCGTTCCACCGGACCCCATCTGCACTTTGAAGTGAGGAACGATGCCCACTCCAGAAATCCCTTGAAATATCTTTCCGCCAGAAGATAATCTTCCCTTTGGACCGTATCCGTAGTAAAACCCAAACTCATTTTCAGGATATTTTTCGCATGAAAGGCGGCCGCAATGGACGAACTGAAAGCAAGCATCCGGGATATTCCAGACTTTCCCAAAAAAGGCATCCTGTTCAAAGACATCACCCCCCTGTTGGCGGACAGGGCGGTCTTCGTGAAAACCATCGATACCTTGAAAGACCGGTACAGCGGCAAAGGTATTGACGTGGTGGTGGGGATCGAGGCGCGGGGATTCATTTTTGCCGCGGCCCTGGCCTATGCCCTGGGGGCGGGAACCGTGGTGGTCAGGAAACCGGGAAAGCTGCCCTACAAAACTTTCAAACAGTCCTATGCCCTGGAATATGGAACCGATGCGGTTGAGATCCACCAGGACGCCTTGCAAAACGGACAAAAAATCGTTCTCATCGACGATGTCCTGGCGACCGGGGGGACCGTTTCCGCCACCCTCGGCCTCATTCAGTCCAATTTTCGAGTGGAGCTGGTCGAGGTGGCGTTCCTCATCGAACTCGATTTCCTGAAAGGCCGGGAAAAATTAAAAGATCAACCGATCCATTCCCTGATCCACTATTGAGCCGAGAACCTCGGCGGGTGATTTGTCATACTTTATAGGGCGGACGAAGATCGACTGGCGAGGATGCCATGACCCATTCCCCTGCGAGCGTGGCTCGCTACAAACGGGTCAGGGGGATTTCCTGGGAAAGGCCTTCGAGGAGTTGCCGGGTGTCGTCGAGAAAATCGGGCGAGATCATGAGTTCGAGCCACCCACGGGTGTTATCGATCGTGCGCACCACCGCCAGGAAGTCATAACCTTCCAACACGCTGACTATGTAGGCGATGTCTTTCTTATCCACCTCGATCCGCCATTGAACCGTGTCGGTGGGCATCAGGACTCTGCTCTGGAGGATTCCGGGGCAACGGGTTCCTTTCCCGCTTCACGCTTCGGCGGGTTTTCCCCGGAGCGGGACCGTTGTTCCAGCAACAGCATCAAGATGGTAATGGCGGAGGGGGTGACGCCGGAGATGCGGGATGCCTGGCCCAGGGTGACGGGCCGGATCTCCGTCAGTTTCTGTTCCACTTCGCGGGAAAGGCCGGGAAGGCCCTGGTACGAAAAATCCGGTGGAATCTCCACGGTCTCCAGTTTCTTCTGTTTCTGAATCATTTGGTTTTGCCGGAGGATGAAGCCCTCGTACTTGATCTGGATTTCCACCTGCTCGCCCACCAGTTTCGGCAGCGAAGCGCCGTTGAAGGCACCGATCAAACGCTCGTAACTGATCTCTGGCCGTTTGAGCAATCCGCTCAAGGTGGTCGGATTTTTCAATTCCCGGATGCCGAGAGCCGCCAAACGGGAAAGGTCCCGCGGGTTGGGTGCCACGCGGGTCTGGGACAACCTGTGAATTTCGTTCTCCACGGCGGCGTATTTTTCCCGGCAGAGTTCGTGATCTTCGTGGGAGACGAGTCCCAGAGCGAAACCTTTGTGCATCAGGCGGGCGTCGGCATTGTCCTGCCTGAGAAGTAGCCGGTATTCGGCCCGGGAGGTGAACATGCGGTACGGTTCCTGGGTGCCCCTGGTCACGAGGTCATCGATCAGGACGCCGATATAACTTTCCATGCGGGTCAAAATGAAGGGGGATTGCCCCCGAACCTTCACCGCCGCGTTGATTCCCGCCACCAGGCCTTGCCCCGCCGCCTCCTCGTATCCCGAGGTTCCATTGATCTGCCCAGCGTGGTAAAGGCCCTTCACCCGCTTGGTCTCCAGCGTGGGCAGCAATTGCGTCGGCGGCACGAAATCGTATTCCACCGCGTAACCGGGGCGGACGATTTGAGCCTCTTCCAATCCCGGAATGGTGCGTACCAGCTCCCATTGGACTTCCTCGGCCAGGCTGGTGGAAATGCCGTTGGGATACACCCAGTCCGTATGGAGCCCTTCCGGTTCCAGAAAGATGTTGTGCGAGAGCTTGTCCGGAAATTTAACGACCTTGTCCTCTATGGAAGGACAGTAACGCGGGCCGATCCCCTCGATGATGCCGCTGTACAGGGGGGAGAGGTGCATGTTTTTCCGGATCACCTCCGCCGTGCGTTCGTTGGTGGCGGTGATATGACAGGGTACTTGGTCCCGGCCGATGGAGGCGGTGGAAAACGAAAACGGTTTGGGGTCCGGGTCCCCCTCCTGGAGGATACATTGGCTGAAATCGATGGAGTCCCGGAGAAGCCGCGGTGGGGTTCCGGTCTTCAGCCGTCCCAAATCGAATCCGGCGGCAAGGAAGGATTCCGACAACCGGGTAGAGGGTTTTTCCCCCACCCGTCCCGCGGGCCGGTTCTTCAATCCCACGTGAATGCGTCCGTTCAAAAAAGTTCCGGTAGTGATAACCACGGCTCCGGAGCGGATTTCCACTTTTCCCTTGGTGCGAATGCCGAGAACCCGCCGGTCCTCGATCAATAATTCGTCGGCTTCCTCTTCCAGGAGGTCGAGTCCGGGCTGATTTTCAAGAACGCGCCGCATCTCTTCCTTGTAGAGAGCTTTGTCCGCCTGGGCACGGTATCCCTGGACCGCGGGTCCCTTGGACGAATTGAGCACGCGGAACTGGATCCCGGTTTTATCGATGCAGCGGGCCATCTCCCCGCCCAGGGCGTCGATTTCGCGGACGATGTGTCCCTTTCCCACCCCGCCGATGGCGGGATTACAGGGCATGAGAGCGATCTTGTCTCGGTCGAGGGTGATCAGCACGGTGGAGCACCCTATCCGCGCGGCGGCCAGTGCCGCCTCGCATCCCGCGTGGCCCCCGCCGATCACGATTACGTCATAATGTTTCATAGGTGATGAAGAAATGATTGCGGAATTTTTGCCGAGGTTTCATCTTACAATACATCGCCCGTTTCCATGAAGGAAAATAAGAGGATCGATTGAGGAAGCGCCTTCACCCCCCGGGAGCCCCCGCGATCCGGAAGGAGGAAATTCCACCCCGGTTGCCGCTGGGGGGAAATTTCCGAACGAAAAGGAATTACAGGAATTTCCCGGCAAGAGGATTGCCGGCGGAGTCGTAGTCCTTTTTCAAGTGCTGCCAGCTCAAATGGATGTCGCAGTTCTGGCATAAGGGGATGTCGAACCGCTTCCGGGCGATCATTTTTTTGCGGAGTTCCGTCAGGGCGGTTCCACGCCAAATATCGCGGATGCTGTCTTCCTGGAGGTTTCCAATGGTGCTGGCCGAGAACATGTCCGCGCAGCACAAGACCACGCTGCCGTCCCATTGAACGACCATCCATTTCCAGAGCTGAGTGCAGGGTGCTTTGCTGGTGAGGTTGAATCGCTTATGATTGTAAGACGAACCACCGTTCGCGGTGATCCGGTATTCCTTCAAAAACGATTCCTTGTCGAACCGGCCCGCCCAGTTGGAAAGGATGTTGCCGTCAAGCGGCGTCAGGGCGATCGTGCAATGATGACTGCGGATGATTCGGAAAAATTCGTGGCGGAGGGTTTCCTCCATCGTTTTCAGGGTTTTGATGCGGAAGTTCACGGGAACCGGATTTTCCAACCCGTCATTGGCTTCGAGGAAATCGATGATATTCTGGCGCACCACGCCGTAACTCATTTTTTTGACGTGTTCGAAGGTGTCCGGGTCCAACTCGTCGAGGCTGATATCCACCGCCACCCCATGTTCCAGAAGAGTGGGGACGATCTTCCGGTCGAGGAAAAACGCGTTGGTCAATACCTGCACCTTGGTGATGGTGGGGTATCGGCTGAGATACTCGATTTTTTCCCCGAGGGTTTTATCCATCAACGGTTCGCCGAAAGTGCCGAAATGGACGGCGCCGCCGCGGACGGCGTAATCGCCGATGATTTTCCGGTACAGGTCCATTTTCATGGCGCCCAGATGGGTCAAGTCCGGGTTGGGACACCAAACGCATTTGGCGTTGCAGCGGTTGGTCACATCCAGGAGCAGGGCCGGGGGCCAGGCTTCGAGCGCGGCTGCGAGAGATTTCACCTTGAAATCGAACAGGGACGAATCATGGACTCGCCGGCGGAGATAATCCAGTTCCATGAAAAACGGCAGTTTTTTGATCCACCGCTTGATCCGGTCCGGAGTCCGGACCCTTTGACGGATGGCGGAGCCCCGCAGTTTTTTTTCGATGGTTTCCATGAACTCGGTCCATGAGGTTAATGGATTACTTAACGGCCCTGGAGAGACAGTGGTTTAGCCCGATTGTGGGAGTTTTGCCCGGCCGCGTGCTTCAGGGAGTTTGGGACTGGGCGCGAAGATCTCCGTAAAGCCGGATGATTTTATCGGCGGCGGTGTCCCAGGAGAAATTTTCGCGGGCGGCTTGGCGTCCGCGTTCGGCCATTTCCCGAGCCGCGTCCGGGTGGTTCAGGGTGTGAAGGATTGCTCTGGCGAGTGCCTCGGCATCCCGGGGCGGCACCAGGGTGCCGGTCACGCCGTCCTCCACGATTTCCGGCAAGGCCCCTGCCCTCGCGGCGATGATGGGGAGTCCGGCGGCAAGGGCCTCGGCGGCGGCCATCCCAAAACTCTCCACCCGCGAGGGGAAAACCCCCACCCGGGCCCGCGCCGCCAGGCCGCGGATTTCCTCCGCCTCCAGCCAGCCGGTGAAGTTTACCAGGAGGGAGATGTCCAGGGAATGCGCCAATTCCCGGTATTCTTCGAGGCGGGTGCCCTCGCCCACCAGGGTGAGGTCCACTTGTGGCACCTGTTTGGCGACAATCTTCAAGGCGTGCAATAATTCGGGAATCCCCTTTTCCTCCTCCACGCGGCCCCAAAAGATCAGTCCCCGTCCGGGGTCCGGATTTCGCCGCAGTTCTCCCCAGGCGGGGTCGATTCCTGGGGGGATCGTCAAGACACGGTTTTCCGATTCCCGGCCCAACGCGTCCACCACGAGGGACCGGGAAAACCCGCTGAAGGCGATGATTCTGTTTGCCCGTCCGGCGGCCGCGCGCAGCAGGTAGGAATTGAGCCGTTTTAGGAAAAACAACGGCCGGCGCATCCCGCCTAAAACGCCGGTGGCCGGAATGTAGGGCGCGTGGTTGGTGAATACAAAATCCGCTCCAAATTTTTGGGCGATGCCGGGAGCGAAAACGGATTCCTCCGCGTTGCCGTGGATGATATCGAACCGTTCCCTTTTCGTCAGGCGATGGAGGGTCCGGGCAAATGTAAAGATGTCCAGGTTGAGGGTGGGGAAAGGGTAATGGCGGGTCCAATGAATTTTGTAAGGCACGTCGGGCGCGAGGGATTCCCCGGGACTTTTGGAATAGATCACGTGGACGTCACAGCCTTTAGCCTGAAGAGCGCAGGCCAATTGGTGGACGGCGATTTGCCCGCCGCCTTTAAATTCCGACCAGGGAGAGGAAAATATAGTGAGACAAATTTTCAGTGGAGTGCCTCCGCGGCGAGCCGCCGCAAGTGATTTTGTCTTGCGTTTTATGGCATTGCAAGGCGGATTGGGGATGATGCTATGACTCTTCAACTTCGGGGGGTGGATCGTTGGACCCCCGCTGGGATGGGCGAGTGCCGAAGAGAGGATTTGAACCTCCACGTTCTTTCGAACACATGATCCTGAATCATGCGCGTCTACCAATTCCGCCACTTCGGCACGGTTTGGGGTCTTTTTTACAGCATTATGAATTTTCCCGCCGGAAATTTCAAGGCGTATTCATTTTTTCTTCCGATTCATGGAGCAGTTCTTCCTCCGTTTCCTCTACCTTCACAAGTTGCCGGACGGAGAGGTTATCGTGCAGGATAAAGTACAGTCCGGCGAGAAATATAAAGCCGAAATTGACCACCCAGGCGACCATTCCAAAGCTGGCGGCTTTTATTTCCGATTCGTTCAAAATATCGTGCAGGGCGATCAATACCGCTGCGTTGAAGGATCCCAGGAAAGCCGGTGTCGGCAGGACGGTTATGAGAATGCAGATCATCACCGTGACCAGCAGGGCCGATTCCAGGGATTTGTTGTTCAAATCGTAAGCCCAGAAAAAAGGATAATAACTCAGGATAATTGTCGACCAGATCAGCACGGAATAGAGGGTGATTTTTATGAGTGCGGTGAAATCGCGGGTCACCTGAAAGCCGAGGCTGAACTCCTCCAGAAGGAAAAGGACTTTATTGTTCCAGGCCTTGGGAAAAGGATTGAGGAGGCGCCGGACAAGGCGTATCAATCGGTCTTTATGCGCGACCATGAGATAAATGAAAGCGATCAGGAAAATCACTAATCCGGCGCTTACCTGGCCGAATTTCACCGCCAGGGTTTCCAGAGACACCCCGGAGATGGTGGCTCCCGAATTGAACATTTCGGCGCGAAAGGTGAAAAACCAGGTGAACAGAAGAAGAATGGAAACGATATCGAACAGGCGTTCGACCACGATGGAGGCGAAGGCGCCGGAGAAGGAAACGTTGTGTTTTTTGCCGAGGAGCCAGGCCCGAATCAATTCCCCCGCCCGCGCCGGCAAAATGTTTCCCAGGTACCCCACCATCAGGGGAGAGAGCAGGCTGGATGCCCCGACTTTTTTGATGGGAAGCATCAGGACCCGCCACCGGTAGGCGCGCATGATGTAGCTCAGCGCCACCAGCACCACGGCCGGCAGGACGTATACGTAATCCACCGATTTGAACGATTCCACGAGTTCCTTTTGAGAAACGTTGCGGAGGGTGTAGTAAAGCGCGCCGCCGGCGAGGGCCAACCCAATGAACAGATGACTGATTTTCTTCAAGTCTGATTACCCAGAATTTCTTTCGCGGTTTGGATATCTTTTTTAATTTGTTCGACCAGTTGACCGGCCGATTGAAAGGTTTTTTCGCTGCGGATGCGGTCCACGAAGATCACCTCGATCTCCTGGCCGTAAATTTTGTCCTGGAAATCGAATATATGAACTTCAACGCTCAGCCGGTCGCGGTTGAAAGTAGGATTGAATCCGACGTTGACCACGCCCTGGTATTGTTTCTCCCGATGAAGAACCCGCGCCGCATAGACACCCGTTCCAGGAATTTGCCCCTTGGCGGTGTTAAGATTGGCCGTGGGAAACCCGATGGCCTTGCCGGTATGGTGACCGTGGACCACCAGACCGCGAATGGAATAACTCCTGCCGAGAAAACTGCCCGCGATTTTGACTTTTCCGTCCTCGATCAATTCGCGGACATAGGAGCTGCTCACCAGGTGTCCATTAAGCTTTATCGGATCGACGACATGGATTTTAAAGCCGAATTCCTCGCCCATTTTTTTCAAGTAGGTAATGGTACCTTTCCGGCCGCGGCCGAAGGCGTAGTCGAATCCCACGACGATTTCCTTCACGCCAATACGGTCCACCAGAATGTTCCGGGCGAAATCCCTGGGATGCTGATCCGCGAACTGGCGGGTGAAGTCGGCGCAGATCACTTGATCGATCCCGCATCCCTCGATCAGTTCCATTTTTTGGCGGAAGGTCGTTAACAGGGGGGGCATCTTGTCCGGAGCGATGATTTTCAGGGGATGCGGCTCGAAAGTGAAAACAATGGAGGTGCCGTGGTTCGCCCGGGCTTTTTCCGCTGTCTTACGGAAAATCATCTGGTGTCCCACATGAACTCCGTCGAAATTGCCGATGGCCACCACGGGATAGGGAATGGGACCGACAATGTTTTTTGTTCCACGTACAATTTTCATTTGGCAATTTGCCATGTATTATATGCCGGACCAAGATCGACGGCTAATTGGGATTCGCCCTATTCCCTCCCCCGTGGGGGGTGGCCCGGCCCCCATGGGGGGGTTCCGGCTGGAAAACTGGTGAATAGTTTGATAGAATTCTAATGGATCCAGAAATCACATTTAATCCCTTGGAGTGTTTCCATGTTCGATATAGGTTTTTTCGAGTTGATGATCATCATGGCCATCGCGGTGGTGGTCATTGGTCCCCAGAACCTTCCCAAGCTCGCCAAGGCCATTGGTAAAGGATGGGGAGAATTCCAGAGCACCTTCAGCGGTCTCAAGCAGGAAGTCATGGATGAGGCCGAAAGTTTGAAACAGAACGTTAACATCGATGGATTGGAACAGGAGGTCGTCAGCGCCACCAAGGTCGATGTGGACGTGAATCTGGATATTTCGGATAAAGGCCTTGAAATCGCGAACGAGGTCAAGAATTCCTCTGACAAGTCCTGAATTCTCCTAACCCGTAATCTTCCAAAGAGGGCGGGGTTTCCTTCCAGGCGAAAAGGGGGTTCCATCGTTGGAAACTTTCTTAGCCGATTTTATCACGGCGTCCCCCGGCCTTCCAGCAGGATCTCCTCGGTTCGTCTTTTCAAAGGGGTCCCCTTATAGACGAATTCAGGGGGGGTGAGGGATCATCCCCGCGTGCATCCACTTCCGGCCGCTGAATGGCCGAAAACGGAAACCCTTCCGCCTTCATGATTCCCTTTTATGATCAGTACCGTCTCATTTCATCCGTTCATTTCCCATTTTCCTGTGGCCCTGTTCGTGGCGGGAATATCGCTTCTGTACCTTTCCCGTAAAAAGGACCGTCCCTTTTACCGGGCCGCTGGCTCCTTCAATCTGAGCCTGGGCCTTCTGGCGGCGGTTCTGGCCGATTTTTCGGGGATGCTTTCCGCCGACCTGGCTTTGAGAACGACGGTGGAAGTGGAAGGGCATCAGGGGTATTCGTTTCTTTTTACCCTGCTATATGGCTTTTGTGCGGGCTATTCTTATACCAATGTGTTTAGCCGCACGGCGGCCGTTTTTTATGTGCTCACTTTCCTGGCCCTGGGCGCTTCCGCGTATTCCGGGTACCTTCTGGTTTTTTAAGGCTGGGGATGGGGCGTGGAGACGCCAAACCGGTGTACCATTTCCCCTCCATAAAAACCCGCCGCAAGAATACTCAACAGTCCCAGGAACAGAAATAAATAATAGAACCCGGCCAGGAGTTTCCCGGCAAAGCGGGAAACCAGCAGCGCCAGGAAAAATGATCCCGCACCCGCTCCCGCGAACAGAATGTGATTGCTCAAGAAAGTTTTGAATTTCTCCGTATCCTCCAGGCTTAACAACCCCAGGAGTCCCACCACCATCACCGGCAACGCGCACCAAAACCCCAACCGCACGTTGAACCGTCCCGCAGTGGCGGCCACCTCGTCGCGCGACAGTTTGCCGTAAAGCTCGAACAGGGATCCGCTCACCAGAAGCCCCACCGGGAAATGAACCAGCAACGGATGTAATTTAGCGAAAAAAGTCACCGGAGTGCCTCCGCGGGCAATTTGTCATACGTTTATGCCGGACCGGGCTCGATAGGCGATGATGCCATGACTTATCCCCCTCCCCGGGGGCCGGGGCGGCGATGCAGTTCGGCGAGGATCACGGCGG
>JBHHVU010000035.1:0-32769 GCA_046754465.1 Nitrospinaceae bacterium
CCACCGGAATCGTCAGACCCACCGGAATCGTCAGAGCCACCGGAATCGTCAGAGCCACCGGAATCGTCAGAGTCACCGGGATTCCCAGGATTTCCAGGATTGCCCAGGCCGCTTAACGCATAATCCTGGGAAACTTCCGCGTAAAGGGTAATGGATTTGGATTGTTTATCCGTCCAGGAGGTAGTGGTATCCACCTGGTAGAGATAATTTTTCCCCGGCACGGGATTGATCGTCCAGGCAACGGTATAATTGGCGTTACCGTTATCGGAATTTCCAGTGGCATCAACAGCCTTGCCGCCCGGGTTGGCACTCCATGCACCCCCTGAATAGTCGGGTGAATCCATTCCCGCGGCGTTGGCCAGAGGGGTCGTTTTGGCTAGATTTTGAACAAACTCGATCCGGTCCTGAGCCAGGGTGGTGGCGATACTGGTCTTTTTGCTGTCATCATTGTAGTCCATGATGGATCCCATCAAGACCCCCATTCCCAACAACCCAAGAGCGAGCAATGCCACGGAAATAAGGACTTCGATGAGACTGAAGCCCTGGTTGGTTTCCCAAAAGCGTTTTAAAAGCGATTTGACACGAGTGGTCACAACGATTTCTCCTTAAAAGAAAACAATTCTTTGACCTTAAAAACTGGATCGGTTTCCATAAAATGTGCTATTGGCAAGGGAATTTTTATGGATTGTGACCGATTGATTATTTTTTTATTATTTCTTTCTTGTTGATAGCAATTACCAAGCCAAATTTTCCTTCTTTGAAAATTTTTAAACGCTGTTACCAAAATCCTTTGTTTTTCCACGCTATTTTTGGCTTAAATTTCTCACGGCATGTTCCGGGGGGAAAAGAGAAACCTCAGAAGATTTTGGGCTTTATCCTTTTTTGTACTCGAGGGAAAAAGATTAATGAATTTGTAATCACCTGTCTGGGGTAGAAAACGAGGGGGGATGTGAAGAGGAATGTTCGAGAAGGTGACACACCGGATCAAGAGAAGACCACCCGGGAGCAAACCCGGGACAGGCCTCTTTCGCGGTTACCCAGGAAACCCCAGGTCTTTTCTCCAGTGGGTCCCTGGCTGGAACCAGGGGACCCCTGGGGCAAGTCGTGTGTTGTTACTTTCCTCTCCCTGGAAATTTATTTTGCGCATCCCAAATTACGGTAGTTCCGGGAGGGAGACGATAATCGGTTCCCCTTCCAGGGCCTTGAGAAATTCCACCAGGTCCTTCTTCTCCCGGGGGGTGAGACCGAGAGGGCTGATGAATGCGCTCTTGTTTTCCCGCGCGTCCCCACCCCGGTTATAGAATTCGATGACCTCTTCCAAGGTGGCTTCGCTGCCATCGTGCATGTAAGGCGCCGAGCGGGTGATGTGACGCAGCCCGGGTGTCTTGAAGGCGCCCTTGTCCGATTCGTCCTTGGTAACGTTGTAGCGGCCCAGGTCCTGCTTGAGGGGCCCATGTTGCCTGACACCGATGTTATGAAAATTACTGTCGGTAAAGGCCGGCCCATTGTGGCAGATGGCGCAGCGCCCCTTGCCGAAAAACACGTTCATGCCGCGGACGGCGGATTCGGACATGGCGGACTTATCTCCCCGATGGTATCTGTCATAAGGTGAATTGTTGGATACAATGGATCGCTCGAACGTCGCGATGGCCTTGGCCAGGGTCGTTTGGGTAATACCTTCCTTGGGGAAAACCTTCTTGAACCTTTCAACATATCCGGGGATGGCATGCAGCTCCCCAATGAGCTCTTCCATGTTTTGATTCATTTCCCCATGCGCTTGAATGGGTCCCAGGGCCTGTTCTTCGAGAGAGCGAGCCCTCCCATCCCAAAATTGCAAATCAAAATATCCGCTGTTGATGATGGTGGGTGAATTTCTTCCCAGTTCTTTTTGTCCGTTTCCGAAGGCGCGGGGAAGACCGTCGCTCCAGCCCAGTCCGGGATTGTGGCAGGTGCCGCAACTGATCCAGTTGCTCCCCGATAACCGGGGATCAAAATACAGCATCTTTCCCAGCGCTTCCTTTTCCTGGGACCAGGGGTTGTCCGCCGGGTATTTCATCTTGGGAAGGGGTTGGTAGAAGGAATCCGCCGCCAGGGCGGATTGCGGAGCGAGCGTCGAAAACAGGGCCACCCATATCAGGGACAGGATCCCAGCCAGGACCCGGTGGAAGGGGAAAGGACCGGTTTTCAAATAGAATGCGTGCGGCTCCGCCGGGAATGGGGACCTTCCTTCCTCCCTGTCCTTTGGGTGTTTTGCAGTGATTCCCATGTCGATCACCATTTTATACCTCCTTTAGATAAGGTGGGCTCTTATTGCGTCGGATTCATTATGTGTCTTTGTCATTGATTTCTCAAATCAATTAAATTTATAATTTAATAGATGAATACTATTACCCTCACGCAACTGTCCTATGTCGTCGCGTTGGCCCGGACGCGGAATTTTGGCCGGGCCGCGAAAACCTGTTTTGTTTCTCAACCCACCCTGAGCATGCAGATTCAGAAATTGGAGGATGAGTTGGACGTGATTCTTTTCGATCGATCCAGGAAACCCGTTGAACCGACGTTGATAGGACACAAGATTGTCAAGCAGGCCCAGGCCGTGCTTCGGGAGGCCCAAAGAATCGAGGAATTGATCAAGGCCGAGAAGGGTGAGATCGGCGGGGAATTCAAATTGGGGGTCATCCCCACCCTGGCGCCCTATTTGCTGCCGCTTTTCTTAAAAAGTTTTGTTAATCGTTTTCCTAAAATCGATTTGATCCTGGAAGAACTGCAAACGTGGCAGATTATGGAAAAATTAAGGAATGATTCCCTGGATGCCGGAATTTTAGTGACACCCCTGCATGGCAGGGGAATCGTGGAGCGGCCTCTTTTTTACGAACCCTTTGTGATTTATTTGGCTCCCGGCCATCCCCTTCATTCGCTTCCTAAAATTTCGGAAAAGGACTTGAGTTTGGAGGATATCTGGTTGCTGAACGAGGGGCATTGCTTCAGAGAACAGGCGATCGAACTTTGCAAAAAGGTTAAAAGCAGGAGATTCGAAGGGAAAAATTTGTTGTTCGAAAGCGGAAACCTGGAAACCCTGAAGCGCTTGGTCGATAAAAAATTTGGCTACACCTTACTCCCCTGGTTAGCCGTGCTGGACATGCCGGCCAGGGAACGAAAAAGAAAACTCAAGTTTTTCAAGGCCCCCGTGCCCACCCGCGAAGTCAGTTTGGTTTACAGCCGGTCCTTCCTGAAGCGAAACATTATTGAAGCCCTGTTCAAGGCCATCGTTTCCTCCGTGCCCAGGGAGTTAAAAAATCGGCCCTTAAAATCCAGGGTGGTCGGGCTTTCCTCATTCAGTTAGGTGAGGGGTTTGGGGGCAATGGAACCCAAAGGCGGCCCTGGAGGAGCCTCCCTTTGGATCATTGACTCGCCCGGCGTCCCCGCGGGAGGCCTCTCGGCCGGTTGCCCGCTTTCCCCGCGAACAACTTCTTTCTTTAAGGATAAATATATGGCAAAATGAAAATTGATGTCATCCGGCTTGGGATCCGTCCCGTCCCTGGCCGGGAAGGAATGAAGTCTCATTATTTTCCCGACCTTTTTCGGGGCCATTTTCCTTCTTTACATCAGTCTTGAATTTTCCTCGATGGATTTCCCGGGGAATCCTTGCCTCAAACCTTTTTTCCCTTCGGCTATTTCAGATAAGTGGCATCCCGCGAAAACGGCATAAAGAAGGATTATATTCTCCTCCTACTGGTGGGTATCTGCCTGAGTATTGCCCAGTTCGTGATGATCCGGGATTTCGTCACCATTTTGTATGGGGAGGAAGTGGTCATCGTTCTTGTCACGGCGGCTTTTTTCTCCGGTTTGTCGCTGGGGTATTTATTGTCGCTGAAATTTTCGCGCAAGGTTTTCGAGATCTCCTTTCTGGTCAGTGTTTTTCTCCATTTGACCTTTCCCTTTTCCTACCGGTATCTGGCCGCCGGGATCAGTACGCTGGACAACGAGGGCGTGTGGTACATGGTTCTCATGTTCGGGTATGCTTTCGTTTTCAGTTCCATTTTCGCCACGTTTCTTCCCCGCCTGGCCGCCCAAAATGATTCGGACATGTCCCCGGAGCAGCGCCTGAAAATCCTGTATTCGGTGGAACTTTTGGGGTTTGCCCTGGGATTCACCATCGTGGGCTGGAGTTGGAACCAACCCTTGAGTCATCTCCTCCCGGTGTACTGGTTCATTCTGGGGATCATCCTGCACCTCACCCTGAGGAAAAAAGCGGTTAGCGCGGCGTTTTTCCTGACCGTGTTCGTGGCGGTGACTTTTTTGGATCCGATGGATAAACAAAGCACCGCCATCCTCTACAAAATGAAACATGGGAAAAAGAACCCCCGCGTGTTGCTCTCCATCAATTCGGCGTATCAAAAGGTCGAGGTGATTGAGGACGCGCGCGGCAAACGCTATTTGTACCTCGATGGACTGCAAAACCTGAACGCGGGGGACTTGAAGGAATTGAATTATTATATCGCCGAGGTGCCGGCGAGCCTGGTCCGGCCCCGCAAGACGCTGCTGGTGGGTAACGGCACCCTGTCCTCCGTCCCCAAGGTGTACCCCTTTTCCGGGGATGTGGTTTCCGTGGAGCTGGATTCCGGTGTCCTGCTGGCGGGCCAGAAAGCATTCACCCCTCCCGAGAGCCTGGCCTCGCTGGACCGGTGGAGATTGATCGTGGACGATGGAAAACATTTTCTGCGTAGCAACCGGGAAACATTCGATCTGATCATCATGGATATTCCCTCGCCCCTGACGATTCAGGAAGCCCTCCTTCATACGGTGGAATTTTACGAATTGGCGAGCCGGCGGCTGAGCCCCGAGGGGGTGATCTCCATTCAGTTGAGTGGGCCCCTGGCCAGGAACAACCGGACCCCGGCCCGGGTGGTCGCGGCGTTGAATAAAGTTTTCCGGGAGGTGATGGTGATATACAGTAAAAAGGCGGATCGCGGGTTCGCATATGCCTCGAACCATTTGCCGTTTACCGAAGAACAGTGCCTTTCCGTCACCCGGGATCATGAAAAGCGTCTCAAGATAATTCCTCGCAACAAGGTTTCCTCCTACCTCAAGAAGGCGACACCACTCGCCACGGACAACCTGGATTTGGTACTCCGCCGGGGATTGGAACGGTTTCTAGACAGGTATTTCGATTATGATTAAATTGCCCGTTTTCGCGTTTTTGACAGGATTGTATTTTGCCATTTTGCAGTTCTGTTATTTGATCCTTCTCCAAGTGAATATTTCCTCCGCTTATCTCACCTACATGATCATCGTGGTTTCCTGGTTCGCCGGGTCCCTGGTCGGGTTGTGGCTGAAAAATTTAAACGTCCCTTTGGGCGTGATCCTTGGTCTGTTGAGTTATTACGGGGTGTACGGGCTGGTGGTGAAATGGCCTTTTTCCAGTTTCACATTGTTTTTGGCGTCTTTTGGGGTGTTTGTCACCGGGTTGTGGGCGGGAAGGTTTTTTGTCTTTATCCTGTCGGGATTCAAAACGGTGGACCGTTTGTTTTTCCATGAAAATAACGGTTTCCTTCTGGGCATCCTCCTCTTTTTCGTCGGTTTTACCCTGTTGGGACGCGAATTTTCCCTGTGGGCTCCCATCCTGCTGGGGTCCTCCCTCCTGGTTTTCAACGGCTGGATTCCCGATAGGAAATCCGCCCCCGCCACGCAGGAGGGAAATAGGTCAATCTAATCTTCTTCCAGGGCCTGTCGTATCAGGTGTTCCGGAACGTCATCCACGATTTCTATGGAACCGATGTCCTTAACGAGAATGAAGCGGATTTTGTTGTGGGCGGTCTTTTTGTCCAGGTACATGGACTGGATGATGTCGCCGGGATCCAGGGGGGGCAGACGGGTGGGGAGGCCGAAGGTTTCCACCAGGGCGGCGATGCGCCGGGGAATTTCTGGGCCGCAGTGACCGGTGATCCGTGACAACAGCGCGGCGTGCACCATGCCGATGGCGACCGCCTCCCCATGGATCAGCGAGGTATAGCCCGTCAGCGATTCGAGGGCATGCCCGATGGTGTGGCCAAAGTTGAGCACCATCCGGTAACGGCTTTCGCGTTCGTCCTTTTCCACCACACTCGCCTTGATGGCGCAGGAAGCCGCGATGATGTGTTGAAGGCTTTCGGTTTCCTGTTCAAGAATTTGGCGGAAGTGGGTTTCCAGGTAATCGAACAGGCCGGGGTCTTCGATGATGCCGTGTTTGATTATCTCCGCCATTCCGGCGCGGAATTCCTTTTGCGGGAGGGTGCGCAGGGTTTCGAGATCGATGATAACGAGCCGGGGTTGGTAAAACGCCCCGATCATGTTTTTCCCCCGGGGATGGTTGACCGCGGTCTTGCCCCCCACGCTGCTGTCCACCTGCGCCAAAAGGGATGTGGGTATTTGCAGGAAAGGGATCCCCCGGACATAGGTGGCGGCGATAAACCCGGTAAGGTCCCCGATCACACCGCCTCCCAGGGCCACCAGAAGGGTTTGCCGGTCGCATTTCCATTCGAGCAGGCGGTCGTAGATTTTTTCGGCCTGCTGGAGGGATTTGGAAGACTCGCCTTCGGGAACTTCGATCACCTCGGTGGGCGTGCCGCCTTGCGCCAGGTTGGCGGCCAGGGTTTCGCCGTAAAGACGGTGGAGAGAAGGGTGGGTGACGATGACCACCCGGCTGGGTTTTAAAATCTCCGATACAAATTCCCGGGTTCGTTCCAGAAGGTTGCGGCCGATCAGGATCTCATAACTTCTCTCGCCGAGGTCGATGTTCAACCGCTTCATAATTTTCTGGATGCTTCATTGGAAATCACGGTGGGGGTGATAAAGATCAAAAGTTCGTCCACGTCATCGGCATCGTCAAAATTCCTGAATAGCACGCCCAGGCCGGGAATTTTTGAGAGGAAGGGCACGCCTTCCTTGTTTCTTTTTATCGTGCTTTCATAGATGCCGCCAAGAACCGTGGTATCGCCGTTGGCCACCAGAACCTCGGTATGCGCCTCCTTGGTGGTGATCTCCGGGAATCCCGCCACGATGACCGAGGGGTTCGCGGAATTCTTGGTGGCGTCGATGACCATATAGATGTAATCGTCGGAGGTGATGTGCGGCGTCACCGTCAGGCTGAGTTCGAAATCGATAAATTGAATGACGGTTCCATTCTGCGAAACGGTCGAAAAGGGAATGGAACGCCCGCTTTTGATCCGCGCTTCTTTATTATCGAGCGTGGTGACCTTGGGACTGGAAAGGATACGTGCATCTCCCTGCTTTTCCAGGGCGGTCAACTGGATGTCCAGATTCACGCCCTTCGCCAACCCTCCCAGCCCCAACAGGAATCCGGAAGTGGCTCCGCTGGAGAGGGCCGATCCGCCGGGAAGCAGATCGACCAGAAACGGGGAATTCGCGCCGGAGGGCGAGGCGAGCTTGGACACGCTACGGCCGCCGCCGCCCGTATCGAGATCTCCCGTCAATCCCCACTGGACCCCGAGTTGCTGCGTGACTTTTTTGTTGACCTCGACGATCCGCGCCTCGATCATCACCTGTGGAGTCTGGACATCGAGGACCCGGATCAGGTTGAGCATGTCGGTTACATTCTCGCGGATGTCGGTAAGGATCAGGGTATTGGTCCTGCTGTCCAGGGTGATCTTGCCACGCTCGGTTTTCAGCGTTTCCAGGTTTTTGGCAACTTCCTTGATATCCGCGTAATTCAATCGAGACACTTCGGTGACCAGTTCCGCGGCCAGCTTTTCGGTGATTTTCTTCTGGCGTTTTCTCTTGTTATCCTCGACCTTATGATCTTCTTCGTTCGCCAGTGTTCTCAGGGATGCGACCCGGATGATATTTTTCCCCAGGCACTTTCGGCCCAGGGAGCTGTTGGCCAGAATAATCTCGAAGGCCTCGTTCCAGGGAACGTCGAGCAATCTCATATTGACCATTCCATTGACTTCGGGGGAGATGATCAGATTGAATCCACTGATCTCCGAGAATATGCGGAAAAGGTTTCTTACGTTGGCATCCTGAAAATCCAGGGAAATTTTTTCCTTTTTCCCGCCCAGGAGAGGTTCACAGGGATCCTTTTCGATTTTGGCCAGTTTCTCTTTACTTTGCGCCACTTTTTTTTGAGTGGGGGGTTTGGTTTTGGGCTTCATCTTTTGCTCGGCGGCGGATTTCGGACTCGTGGGCAGAGCGGGGGGGATTTCCGCGGCCGCCTCCCGCACGCGGATGACCAGCCGGTTTTTAATCGGTTTTTGGATATCGTATCCCGCCGCTCTATTCAAGCCGATCTCCAACCGCAGCACTTTTGCCTCGTCAAAATAAAGAGGACGAATTTTGTCCACCACCCCCTTATTCACTTCGATGGGATCTTTCAGGAAACCCCGGCCCATTTTGGGAAAATCCAGAACCAGCCGGAGGGGGTTCAGAAGTTTGAAGGCGGTATACTGGATCGCCTGGGTCGATTCGATCGTGATGATGGCTTCGCCGGTACCGCTTTCCTCCGTGGTCAATTGGCTGATTTCCGGTGTTGCCATGGACCCGGCCGGTTCGGCGGACGGATTATCCAGGTTCTGTACCAGAAGAATCTCCTCCGCGCCCGGAGTTGGAGGCCGGTGACTCTGTTGGAGAGGGTTGTCGAACTGTATCCCGGCAAGGACCCGGTCTCCTGAAATTTCAGGGACCACCATCCTGGGGCTGGCCGATTTATAGCCAAAAGCGGGTGATCCCACACCTCCAACGATCCACAGAACCGTTGCCCCTATAAGCGAGAATGTTCGAAAGGTTTTAGTATTCACGGTGACTCCTCATTCTTCGTCATTGGAATCATTATCGAAATCGATTTCTTTTTTCCGGGACAAGATGTTTCCCAGATAATCGCGGGCCTGTTCCAGCACGGAAATATCACTGTTATTGATCCTGTCCACGATGCCGAAATTGGGACCGATCAGGTCTCCCTCCTTGACGGTGTGGCCCTTGTTATCGTCGGTTTCCACCAAGGCCGCTTTTTCATTCTGCTTCCAGATAAAGCCGACCAGTTTCAGCGTGTCGTAATCTTTTTGGATCGGACTCTGAATGAGATTCGATTTGCGGCTGTTTGCGTCCTGGATCAGGTTTTTGTAATTCTGGACCGCTTGGATATATTCTTCCTGTTCCAGGCGGGCCAGCTTGTTGTTTTGGCTGAAAAGTTCGCCGTAATATTCCAGATCGCTGTAGAGCTTGGGATTGTCCTCCCGGATTCTTTTAAACACTTCCAGGGGTATGGGTGGCAGGTTTCTCAGCTCATCTGCGAATTTGCGGAATTCCATTTTGGCGTCATCCTTTAGATTTGCCGCCAGGACCCCTTCGAGAGGATCCACCAGGGGCTTGAACGGATCGCGCTTTTTGACAAAAATGTATCGCTGTCCGGGGGGGGCGATCTCATTCAACAGATCGGACGTGCCGTTGCCGGATTCGATTTCCTGAGCGATTTGGGAAAGGATGCGATCCATCTCCCGGGCGACATGTTTCATGGCCGCCTGGGTCCCAAGCGATAAGGATTGGAACAACCACCGGGCGGGCCGCGTTTCCGTGAAACGGACGTATTGGGCAAATTCCGCGTCCGTCAGGTCACGGTACGCATAAAGGATGGAGTGCAGGATTTCTTCCCTCAACGGCTCAAAGAGTTCCTCTTTCAGATCATGGACGATGGTGCGATAGGACTTGCCTTTGAATTGGTCGTTAAAGGGGAACAGAACGCGGATAAATGAAAGGGCCGTATCCAGGGTGAAATCCGTCATCTTCCTCGAACCTTCCAGTCGTTCCGCCAGGTCCAGGCGGGTTTTCGTCGGAGGAATGATTTGTAATCGATCCGTAAACCTCTTTTGTTCTGGGGTCGCCCCTTCGGTCAGGATCCGGATTTCTTGTTGAACAATTTTTTTCCCCGTGGACGATTGGTACCACCGGACCAGGGGAGGCACATAGGAGGTCTGGTAGGTTTTCCGCATTCTTTTCTTGACGGAGCGGACCAGGTGCCCGGGTTCGTAGACCCGGTTCATGATGTTTTTGACCATCGTGATCTGTTCGGGCGGAATTTCGATCTGGCCGAGCGGGTCGCCGTACAGGATGGCATCGAAATGGCGAATCAGCTGTCCGAGGCCGGATATCCGGAACAGTTTTTCGATGGATTTTTCTCGTTCCTTCAGAGCCTGTTTCGGGCTCGGGGGGCGTGCCGCCGCCAGTGCAGGGTCCCCGGCGACCGTTGCGGCGGCGATGAAAATCGTGATCAGGAGCCAGATGCCCGGTATTCGGTTGGATTTCAGATTCATTCAGCCGGTCCGTTTTTAGGGTGATTTCTTATTTTTCCCCGCCGCGGTCTTTTCCTCCGCGCCCTGGACATAGGCGTAAGTATTGGCCACGAAATCGGTAAGTAGCATCAATCGAGTATGGGTTTTGCCCTCGGCTCCCTCGGGAACTTGAACTTTTTGCAGCCGCATGTTGAGATCGTTAAAGCTAACGAGTTGCAGGAGGTTTTGCATCCGATCGAGGAAATCCAGCGTGTCCCAAAAAGACCCGCGCATTTGGATGGCGACGGGAATCTCCTTGTAGTAATCGCGGACCTTGCCCTCATTGAGTTGGAACCTTACGATATCAAAATCCCCCCGCGCGGCGCCAAAATCGGCCACTTTCCTTAACAGGTCGGGCATCTCTTTTTCCTTGGGCATTTGTTTCTTCATGGCGTCGAGACGGCCCACGTTCCGCGCCAGTTCTTTCGCGATGGGTTCCTTCTTCTTGACGAGCTTCTTATACCTTTTGAGTTTGCGTTCCGTGGAATTTTTTTTCTTTTCCAGTTTAACGATTTCCTCGTGGCCTGTTTGAAACAGGGTAAAGTAGTAGCCCGTGCCCAGAAGAACGCCAATACCCGCCGCCCCCAGAAGGAGGTGGATGAATTTCAATCCTTCCAGGATATCGTAAGGTAACTTGTCGAAAAGTTTTTCCAGCATGGGTTCAGGCGGTCACTTTCTTGTTGTCCGAGGGCATATAACAGTAGATGGTGAATTTTCTTACCTGGGTGGTGCCCAGGTAGGTCTGTTCCGTTTTGTAGAGGAAAACCATTTTGAAATAGGGAAGCTCCTCCAACCGCTCGATGAAACGGACGATGGCTTGATCCTTGAGGGCATTCCCGCTGATCACCATGAATTCGTGTGGTTCTTTTCCCGGTTTTTTCGGCTTTTTCTTCTTGTCCGGGTCGTCGAAAAAGATGACGGGAATTTTTTTCTTATCCAGCTCGCTCCGCCTACTTTGCTGAATATTGGTCAGCCAGATTTCCTTGGGCAGTTGCCCGTCGAGATCGCTGAGAATTTGCGTGGCTGGCAATTGTTTGACTCGCAGCTTCTCGATGCCGGAAATGATGGAGGTGATCCGCTTCTTTTTCACCTGCATGCTCTTAACCAGTTTCACGGTGTCTTGGAGGGCGCGAACCTGGGCATCCAATCCCGCGATTTCAAGCTTTATGCGGCCGATCTTGTCCTGCTGGATCATCCAACTGGCGAGAATGATCCCAATCGAGGCCAGCACCACGGCCCCGGCCTTGAGGACCTGTTTTTGAATTTTGATCCGTCTTAATTCGTCCCGGTAATCGAGGAGGTTGATTTTAATCATTTGTAATCGAACCTCCGGGTGGCGAGGCCCATCACCACGGCCGATAAGGGCGCCATTTGGTTGAGGGTATCCTTGTCGAATTTCCGGTGGTTGACCTGTATCCCCTTCAGGGGATTGAGGATTTCGACCGGGATTTCCAGCTTCCGGGAGAACAATCCATCCACCCCTGGGACCAGGGCTCCGCCGCCGCTCAAAAAGACACGGTCGATCGGGCTGTTGGAGGTGGTGGTGTAAATTTCAAAGGACTTTTCCACTTCCTCGAGAATTTTTTCAAGCGATTGAACGATGATTTCGACGACGGATTCGTTGTTTATCTCGGCGGGCAGGGTGCCGGACTTGATTTCCGGAGTCTGCTTGTAGGGCACTTTCAGTTTGGACATCAGTTTCCGGGTGCAGGCCCCGCCTCCCAGGGGAATATCCCGGGTATAGGCGGTGAGCCCGTTCTGAAGAATGTTCAGATGGGAATAGGATTCCCCGAGGTCCAGGACCGCTACCGCGCCCATGGAGGTCAGAGGGGTGCCTAGCTCGATGGCGTTGGCCATCGCGAATACATCGAGGTCGATGATGGCCGGCCGCAGACCCGCTTCGAATAAAATATCGGTCCGGCTTTCGATGGTTTCGTTCTGGACCGCGACCAGAAGAATTTCCATCTTGTTGCCAGTGTCTTCAGCGTTTTCCTTGTCTTTCCCGGATTTCTTTTCCTCCGTCGGCAAGATTTGAAAATCGATGCTCACGTCATCGATGTCGAAGGGAATGTATTGTTCCGCTTCCTGCTGAATATTGTCCGCCAGCTCTTCCTTGGTCATTCGGGGCACCCGGATTTTCTTGATGATCACCGCTTCCCCGGCGATCGAGGCCACAACATATTTGGTATCGATCTTTTCCGCCTTGATCAATCGGGTCAGGGTTTCCACCACTTCTTCCTGCCTTTTGATCACCCCGTCGACGATACAATTCTCTTTCAAGGGCATCATCCCGAATTTCAGCAATTCGAATTTGTCGCCGGTTTTCGCCAACTGGGCCAGTTTTACCGAGTAAGTTCCGATATCCACCGCGATCAATGGAGTTTTATTTGAAAGAAACATTTAATTTCCTGAAGGATTTCCGGCCTTGGTGGAGTTTGGATGTCCTGGATCAATCATGGTTTTGAATTGGAGGATACTTGTAAGTGAGCAAACACTATACCAAACCGGCTCATATTCGAAATTCGTTGAATTTTGGATGGTTACCGTTTGGCTGCCCTGGGAAGGGGATAAAAAGTGAATGATATTGTTACCACGGGTTATAAAAAATTCACCGTTTGCCCTGGAAACCGGCGCCTCCCCGGCAGCCCCCATTTTCGTTGAATTCCCGCCCCGGCCCGGACCTTCAATTATTTGGATTCACCGCTCTTTTTGCCCCGGCCGCGAGATTTTTCCCCGTCCTTGGTTTTGGTTCCATAATTCTCGGAAAATATGGAGGACCGGTCCGCCAATTTATAGCCCAAGGCCAGAATAATTTTCCGTTTCGTATCCAACCGGCAATCATTCCCTTTTTCAATGCGATCGATCGTCTGCACTGTCACGTTGGCTTTGCGTGCCAGTTCCGCCTTGCTCATCATTTTGGATTCCCTGATTTGTCGGACGCAATTGGTCTTCGACACGGTACAACTCCTCCTTTAAGTTGGTTTGGAATTAATAAAATAATTCACATTCGGACCATTTTTTATGGAATAAAATAAAGAGTATTCTAAGTTTGGGGGTTTGTCAACAAAGTTTTTATTATTAAATATAATATCATAAAATTTATTATTTTTATTATGAATTTATATAAATTTTATGTCTCCCAATCCCCCTTTTAACCTGGGGGGAGGGGCTTGAATCCCGGGGATTCCGGGAAACCGCACAAAAGCTTACTTCCGGCATCAGGGGTTTTCCGGCCCTTTGTTAAATGCGGCTTGAATATCAGGGAGATATCGCTTAAATTCGGCTTCTATGAAACAGGTTTATATGGATACCTTTGGCTGCCAGATGAATGTGGCGGATTCGGACCGCATGGAGCTTTTGCTGTTCCATTCTGGATATATGCGGACCCCGCACCGGGAGGATGCCGATTTGATCCTGGTCAATACCTGTTCAGTGCGGGAGAAGGCGGAGCAGAAAATCTTTTCCTTATTTGGCGGCATGAAACCTTTAAAGGAGGCCAACCCGGATCTGATCCTCGGTCTCACGGGGTGCCTGGCCCAACAGGATGGGAAGCGGCTTTTGCGGCGCATCCCTTTTCTGGATTTCATCATGGGGCCGGATCATATCGAGGACCTTCCCCTTGCGGTGGACCGGGTCCGGTCCACCGGCGAACCCCTGGTATGGACGGATTTTGATAAGGCAAAGCATTATTCCCTGCCGGAGTTGGGTGGGCCGCCATTGAAGGATCCGGGACCCAGCGCGTTTGTGAACATCATCAAAGGGTGCGATAAGTTTTGCAGCTTTTGCGTGGTTCCTTTCACGCGGGGGCGGGAAAAGTCACGGGAGGCGGAGGAAATCTATCGGGAAATCCGGCAACTGGTCAGCCGCGGCGCGAAGGAGATCATTCTCCTGGGCCAGAACGTGAACGCTTATGGGAAACGCGGTTTGGTGAAACCGGTGTCGTTTCATGAGCTGCTTTACCGCATCGCGGAGATTCCCGGAGTCACGAGACTCCGTTTTACCACGAGTTATCCCAGAGATTTCACGCGGGAGCTTATCAAGGCCTACCGAGAAATCGATATTCTGATGAATCATCTTCACTTGCCGGTCCAGAGCGGCAGCGACCGCATTCTTCAGGAGATGCGCCGGAGCCATACGGCGGCGGAGTACCTCGGCCTGATCGGGGAACTCAAATCGGCCGTGCCAGATATCGCCCTTTCGACCGATATCATCGTCGGGTTCCCGGGGGAAACGGAGAGCGAATTCGAGGACACCTTGAAATTAATGGAAAAGGCGGAATTTAGCAGCAGCTTCATGTTTCGATACAGTCCGCGCCCGGGCACTCCAGCGGCGGATATCCCGGATACCGTGCCCGAATCCGTCAAACAGGATCGCCTGCAAAGGACCATTGCGTTTCAGGATGAGCTCACCCGCAACACGGGAAAAACGTTTCTCGGAAAAGAGGTGGAGGTCTTGATCGAAGGGCGCACCTCGCGCCATGGCGCCGACCTTAAAGGCCGCAACCCCCAGTACTGGAGGGTCAATTTCAAGGGCGACCTGGAGGTTTTGAAACCGGGGGATTTGGTGCGGGTGAAGGTGGAGGACGTTTCCGGCCACGCCTTGAATGGCAGGGCTTTGCCCTAGAAAATTCCCAGCCGGAAATAAATTTCCTCTTCCAGCTGGTGCAAATGGGGAAGGATGATTTTGAGCGCCAGTCGGACATCGCGGAAGAACTTCAAATCGGGGGAACGCCCCCGGTCCGAAAACCGTTTGAGCGTTTCGGTGCAAAAATGATCCAGATCGATGATCTGGTTCAACAAATCCACGGGCAGGTCTTCCAATCCCACCTCTTGCGATTCCAGGAACCGCAAAATTCCAATCAGGCTCAGTTTGACCTCAACAGTTTTGTCCCGCAAATCGGAGATGAGCTTCGATTCGGGGGTTTTGAGATCCTCGCAGATCTGGTACAGGATTTTTCTCAAGCGCTGATAGAACGCGTTATGTTGTTTCTGGTCGTGAAACAGTTTTCCCTCGCCGCCGAACAGGAGATAAAACACCACCTCGACCTTGAATTTGTCCGAGGCCATGACCGTGTACAGGATGGATATGAACTCCCATTCGTGAAAGGCCAGGCCCAGGTCTTGAAATATTTCCTCGAGAGATCCCTTCTCTCCCTGCGGAGTCTTGCGCGATTCCTCCCGGACGATCCGCGAGGGTTCGGACTTCCAGGCCGGAACCAGCTGGACGCTGCCCTCGCAATTCACCACCGTCAATTCTTTTAACGATTCCATGAAATCGGTCAGGCAAAAAGCCGGAACATCCAGGAATTTCTCCTCCACCGAGAAAAACCCGCGCAGGATCTGTTTTTCCAGGCTGGACGAGGCGAACGCCTCGTCCTCGCATAACCGGGAAAGGACCGACTCCAGCGCCAGGTGAAGGGAACGGTTTTTCAGGAGGCCCGCCCGCATCTCTTTCCTGGGACAGGGACGCAGTTGAAATACACCCCGTTGGTAATCCAGGAGTTTCATGTGCATCACATCGCCCGTTTTGCATTTGAATTTTCTGAACAGGGCTTCCATATCCCAAACCGTGGTGACCATGGAGCTTTTTCCAGGCATCCATTCGTTGACATTGATCTCACCCGGAAAATGGTATTCACCGGAGTATTGATAAAAATGGATCACCTCTTCGATGAAGAAGGTTTTTTTCCTTTTCGGGATCTCGTTTCCCTCCGGATCCAGAAAAGTCACATCGTTTTCTTTCCAGTTTCTGGAGAGGAAGGGAATCATCCGGTGACCGGGAACAAAGATTTTTTGTTTGATTTCAAAATTTCCCAGGTGAATGGCGAGGGGAAGGTGACCGATCTTTTCCAGCACCGCCTGGCAGGGAAGAAAATCCTCGCTATCGGTTCCAATGATGCAGTCGTGATCGGTCAACTGGCGTTTCAAACGGTCCAGGGTGGTCTTGGAGATTTTTCTGCGCCACCGTTCCTGAATTTTTTTAGCGAGGTCTTCCGCGGTAAAAGGGGCGCGGGATTCACGAATCAGGTGATCGATCAAAGTCTGCAAAGAGGGTTTTCGTGGCATGGGAAACTCAGGGACAGGTGGAAGGATTTTTTCCGATTTTAAATGGATGGAAAGCAGAACCGGCAAAACGGCCATGGAAGATAAAACGCCACTCAGAGGTTTTCGGCCCACCGAGGATACTGCGATGGGATTTCATCCGATTTTCGGGAAGAGGGTTTTCCACCACCCAGCGCCTCCCCCTCAAATGACAGGAGGCAGGGTAGCATAATTTTTCATTCCGTGTGAAAATTTTTTGCACTGGGATCTCCCGTGGTTTTTATGCATCAAATTATTTGATTTTGCCTCGGGGCGAAGCTATCCTTTAGAAGAGATCCTCTTTACATTTATTTCATAATGGTGATTCACCATAAGCAGTAGGAGTTGTCTCATGGCACTTAATTTGGAACCGGTTTACCGGCAAATTTTCGAAAAATTCAAGACCCGGAAAAAGTTCGTGATCAAATGCGTGGAAAACAATGTCCTGACCGTGGAGCAGGACGAGGAAATCTGCGGCCAAAAAGAACCGCGCCGATTCGAATTTAAAAGTCCCAGAGAGTTCGAGGAATTTGTCCGCCAGGAAAATCAGTTCGAGCAGGATATCATCAAACAACTTAGCGGCAATCAAATGCCCTACCGTTAGCGGGGAAAGAAAGAATTGAACCCGGTTTCCCGGGGAAAGCGCGGGGGCTTTATTTTTTGAGGATCCAGTTCCCGTCCTCGGTCTGGATTTTTTCTCCCGGCTTGGCGTTGTCCCGGTTGAGGCTGGCAAAAATTTTCTGCACCTTGGGAAGGTCTCCGTCCGAAAACGCCTCGTTCGTCGCGACCGTCCGCCGGAGGATGGCCAGGCGGTCCTGGTTTTCCTCACCGATGATGGTTTGGACGAATTTTTTGAACTGGGCGTCGTTTTGGGTGCGCTCGTTATCAAAGAAAACCAGCAATCCATCTTTTCCCTCCCCCGCTGCGCCGATCTCCTTGAACATCTGAATATCATCCCGGTTAAATTCCTGGCGCTGCATGGCGCGGATGGCCTTCAGCTTTCCGGGCGGGATTTGGGCCACCCGTTTCAATTTTCCCTCCTCGTCCACCGAGCGCACGGAGGCCAGAAGCAGTATCTCATTGCCCAGTTCTTCGTAGCTTCCGAGGATCTGGTTCTCCAGAGCTGTCTTCTGATCAACGATGGTGACGTCGACGCCCACCAGTTTCCCGCAGGCGGAAATCCAGATCGCCCCGCAAAGCGCCATTCCGAGTCTAAAAAACCGGGTGCCTTTTGTTGCCAAAAATTTTTTCATCGGGGCTGTCCTCTCAGGAAAATTTTTTGAGAACGAGTGCGGAATTCTTGGATCCGAATGAAATACAATTGCTGATCGCCACCTGGATGGCTTTTTCCTTGCCTTCATTGGAGAGATAATCCATATCGCAGTCGGGATCGGGATTTTCCATGTTAATGGTGGGCGTTAAAAAACCGTCCCGCAGGGATAACACGGTGACCGTGACCCCCAGCGCCCCCGAGGCGCCCTGGGGATGCCCGACCATGGACTTGGTGGAACTGACGGGAATTTCCATGGCATGGCTGTTGAACGCTTGCTTGACCGCCAGGGTTTCGATCTTGTCGTTGATCACCGTCGAGGTGCCGTGAAAATTGATGTAGTCCACCTCTTCCTTGTTGACCCGGGCGTCTTTCATGGCCATCTGGAGTGCGCGGGTGGACTGTTTTCCGTCGGGCATGATCGCCACCCGGTGGTAGGCGTCGCAGGTGCTTCCATACCCCAGGACTTCCGCGTAAATCGGGGCGTTCCTGCGCCGGGCGTGTTCCAATTCCTCCAGAATCATAATCCAGCACCCTTCCGCCAGAACGAATCCTTCCCGGTCCTTGTTGAAGGGCCGGGACCCGCGGGTGGGGTCATCATTAAAATGCACCGGGTTGGCCCGCATCCGTTCGAACCCCTGCATCATCGCGGGAGTGATGCAGGACTCGACCCCGCCGGTGAGAAACCAGTCTTCCTGGCCGAACCGGATCGCGTTGAAGGCGTAACCGATGGCATCGGTGGAACTGGTGCACCCGTTGGAGATCACGTGGCTGCGGCCCTGGAATCCGAAATAGATTGAAATCTCGCTCGAGAGCATTCCCACCAGCGAGTTGGAGATCGCGTAAGGGCTGATCTTATGTTTTTGTCCGGAAAAAAATAACTTGAACTGTTTTTCCGAAAAGTCGAAACCTGCTCCCCCGCTTCCGATCAGCACGCCAAAATTTTCGAAATCGGCTTCGTCAAACATGTCGAGATCGATCCTGGAATCATCCAGGGCTTCCCGGGCGGCGGCGACCGCCATGGGAACCGACCGGGGCAGTTTCTTCAATTCCGATTTTGGATAATACCCGCCGGGGTCGAATCCTTTAACCTCGCCCGCGATCTGGCAGGCCAGGCCTGACGGATCAAAGTGGGTGATGCGGCCGAGTCCGCTGACTCCCCGGCACGTGTTTTCCCAGAAATTCCTGATTCCCAAACCGTTGGGGCTGATCGCACCCAATCCGGTAATGACGACTTTACGGAGCATATTCAAAATAAAAAACCGGGTTTTCTTCGTATGATGAAGTTATGTTACCATAGGGGCGTGGAACGGGGCAACGTCCTCAATGGGGGTCGCCGCGTTCGGCGATTCCTTACTATACTATTATCATGATTTCACCGGGCGGCGGGTCTTTTTCGCAGATCCTCTTCACTCACCATCGAGTTTTCCATCCCAGCCATTCGTGTTTGTGCACCGAACTCTTTTAAATCAGGGTAGCCCTGCCGGCCGGGCCGGTAGGAAAAATGATTTTCGTTTCATGTGTTCCCGGGTGACTTGACCCCCGAGGACCGGGAAGGAGGAACCCCGATTGAAATCCACCTTGTCCCTAAAGGAACAAACCGGCCAGATGCTGATCACCGGTTTTGAGGGGACCGCCCTGAATCCGCGGATCGAGGACCTGATTTTGAACCGCCGCGTGGGCGGGGTGATTTTATTCGAGCGCAATTTCGAGACCCCCGGCCAGTTGCGGCACATGATCCAGGACCTGCAGGCTCTCGCGCAATCCGTTTCTCCCCATTTGCCGCTTTTTATCACCGTGGATCAGGAGGGCGGGCGGGTTTCCCGATTGAAGGCGCCCTTCACCCTCTTTCCCCCACCCTGCTGCCTGGGCCGTTCCCGGTCCGAATCCCTTGCGCGGCGGTTTGGCCGGGCGCTTGGCCGGGAACTTCGCGCGGTGGGAATCAATACGGATTACGCGCCGGTGCTGGATGTGAACACCCATTCCGCGAATCCCATCATCGGGGAACGCGCCCTGAGTGACGATCCCCATTGGACCGCCAAGCTGGGGGCCTCGTTCATCCGTGGCATGAAAGAGGCCGGGGTCCTGTCCGTGGGAAAACATTTTCCAGGTCACGGGGATACCGGCGAGGACTCGCATCTCACCCTGCCCACGGTCGGCAGGGAGGCTGCGTCCCTGGAGCGGGTGGAATTGATCCCCTTCGCGGCGGGGATCGAACAGGGACTGGATTTCATGATGACGGCCCATGTCATTTTCCGGGCCTGGGATGAAAAATACCCCGCCACATTTTCACAGAAGATTCTTCAGGGGATCCTCAGGCAGAAACTGGGTTTCAAGGGCCTGATCGTTTCGGATGATCTTGAGATGAAAGCGGTGGAAGACCATTTACCTTTTGAGGATTTTCCAGCGTTGGGAATCGAGGCCGGACTCGATCTTTTCATGATTTGTCATGATACGGAGAAGACCCGGGCTCTTCAGGACCGGATGATTCAGGATATTGAAAATCGCCGCGTTGACCCTGGGAAAGTGGAGGCATCGGCCGGCAAAATACGGGCCGTGAAACGCGGGCTCCCTCCCGCCGAGGAGGGATTCGCAGATTTATCCGTCCTGGCGGAAAATCACCGTGCCCTGGTCGATGAAATGAAATCACACCTCGAGAATTAAATCCCCCATCCATGGACCCAAGCCCTTCACCCCGCCTGACCGGTTGGGATTTTTTCCGGTCCCGCCGGTTCCTGGGAGCCGCATTGTACCTGCTCCTGATGGGTTATTTTTATTCCTTTTCCCAGTACGGTTTCAACATCTGGGACGAGGGCGGGTTCGCCAACGGGACCCTGAGAACCCTGAATGGGGAACAGGCGTTGGTGGATTTCAACCCCAACGGCTATCTTCCCGGACGGTATCTGTACGGGGCGATTTTCTTCAAACTGTTCGGTATCGATATCCGGAGCCTTCGTCTCGCGGTGATTCTTTTGACGCCCGGTATGGTTTTCATGGTTTATGCGGCTTCGCGAAAACTGATGCCCGCGGGTTTTGCCTTTCTTGCCGCGCTTTGCATGCTCTCGGCGCCCTCGATGTATTACAACCGGTTTTACCCTTTCTTTTGCGTTTTGAATCTGTTCTGCCTCCTTCGGGTGGTAGAAAGGTTCCAGGCCTCGCGGCTGGTTCTTTTGGGAAGTGTCATCGTTCTTACCGGATTTTTCAAATTTGAAATTGCCCTGATTTCCCTGATAGTCAGCCTGGTCTTGATGGGGGTGATGCTTTCCCGTCCTGCGTGGAGGATGGGATTTCCCGGTTCCCAAAAACCCGGGACCGGGACGGGAGCCTTTGGGGCCGGGACTCTTTCCCGGTTGGCCCTGATATTCATGCCGGTCCTGTTTCTGGCTCTCGCCGCGTTTTTCATCAAGAACGATTTTTTTGTAAAGGTGTTCCGCCTGGTGGTCGATGCCCACGGGGTTTGGGGCAACCCGTTTCCGGAAATCTTCCCTTTCCATTCCCTTCTCGAACGGCTGGGACCCCACCAAATGTTCGAGCGCATTCTTTTCTACCTGCCGCTGTGGGTTTATGGAATCACCGGTGCGCTGTTGTTGGTCCGGCTGCTGCAAAAAAACTGGAAACCGGAAATAGGCGACCTTCACCTGCTCGTGGTGTTGTCTTTCGGCATCGGGTCATTCGGACTGGTGATCTGGCGCGCCGGATTCGATAACCTGCTGCGCACGCTGCCCCCTTTTTATATACTGTTTTGCTATTTGCTTTTTTGGATCCACGAACGGGTGTTGCGTTTGCCCGTGTTCCCGGATGAAAAGAGAGCGGGCGTTTTCCCGTGGCGAAAAATACCGGTGAATGTCGCGGCGGTCTGCCTTCCCTTCATGTTCTGTTACGAGATGAATGTGAACCACGGGTTTTACGCCGGGACCATCGGCGCCGTGCAACAGGAAACTCAACGGATTCAACTGGACCGGATGGATGTTTATACCAACCCGGCCGAGGCGGGATGGATCAAGGACGTGGTGGAACGCATCGAAATATATTCGGACCGGGGCGATCCCATTCTGGCATTGCCCCTGAACCCGATCTTCTATTTTCTCACCGGCCGGGTCAACCCCACACGGTATGACTGGATCTTGCCGGGGATGTTGGATGGGGAAGAGGAAAAAAAAGTGGTGGAACGCTTGCGCACTCAAACGCCTAAACTGATCGTTTATGTGGACATTCCCATCGACGGGAAAGAGGAAAGGCGGTTGCTCCACTACGCTCCCCGGGTCTTCCGGTTTATCGAGGAAAACTATCAGTTCGAGGAAAGGATCGGTTTGTTTCAGATTCTTCTTCCCCGCAACCTCGAGCCCACGGCGATGAAATGAGCCTCTCCCGGGCAACGAGACTTTTGCATAAGTATGATGTTTTATGTTGATGGATGGAGATAGGTCATAGCATCATCGCCACCCCACCTTGGTCCGGCATATAACGCAGGTCCAATTACCAGCCGAGGTATTCGGCCCGCCATATAAAGTATGACAATACTACCAGCGACGGTTCGCCGCCCGCCCCGTATTTCTGAGGGGCAACGTCACGATGAATTCGCTTCCCCGGTCCGGTCGGCTCCGGGCGGTGATGAAGCCGCCCAGCCGGGTCACCAGCCGGTGGCAAATGGTGAGTCCCATGCCGTTTCCCGGAAACCCGAGATCCGCGTGTAACCGTTGAAACGGTTTGAAAATGCGGTTGAGATATTTTTCGTCGAATCCCATACCGTTGTCCTGAACGATGATCTCGCCATAACCGGGGAGCGCCGGGATGCGCCGGATCTTGACCCGCGCGCGGGGCGTGGTTCGCCTGTGATGAAACTTGAGCGCGTTGGAAACCAGGTGATGCAGCAACCGCGATAACTGGAACCGGCTGGCCCGAAGCCGGGATAAAAGATTCGCCTCTCCCATCCATTCAAATTCCACCCTCCCCCCGGTTTGCCGGATCCGGGTCTCCAGATGGGCGAGAATTTCCGATTGAAAGGATTCATTCGAAATCTTTTCCGCCTCCCCGGGATCCGATGTGATTTGGAATAAATCGTAAAGATCGCGCAGGAGTCCCTGCATTTTCCCGGCGGATTTCTGTATGCGGTGGAGAGTGTCGATTCCTTTCTCGTCGAGAACGCCGGCGTACCGGGTCAGGAGATCCCCCAGGATGATGATTTTGCGTAACGGTTCCTGTAAATCATGGGACGCAGTCCGGACAAAATCTTCCAAATCCTGGTGGCTTTGTTCCAGGGCGGCGGCGTAGTTTTTCATTTTCTCGTGAGCCCGGGAAAGTTCCTCAGTTCGTTCCGCGACCCGTGTTTCGAGCATATCGTTGACTTCACGCAACGCGCTTTCCAATAGTTTTTTTTCGCTGATGTCGCGCACCGTTCCCGTGAACACCCGCTCTCCATTGGTTCGGGTTTCACACACTTCCAGCAGAATCGTGAACGTGGTTCCATCTTTACGCCGCGCGGTCAGTTGCCTTCCAAATCCGATGATTTTGGGTTGCCCGGTCCGCAGATAGCGCCGGATATATTCGTCGTGTGCGCTTTTGTGGGGTTCCGGCATCAACCGGTTGATATTTTCCCCGGCGATTTCCCTGGCCGTGTAGCCGAACATTTGTTCCGCCACGGCGTTGAAGGACAGAATCCGCCCGCTTTGGTCGATGATGATGATCCCGTCGCTGACACGATCCAGGATGTTTTGTATTTGAGCTTCTTTTTCCCGTAACTGAATGAGGGTCCGGTGATGAAGAATCCTTTGCCGTCTTTCTTCTTTCAGGGATCCTTTCCATTTTTGGATCAATCCGGTGATGGCATCGGCGAGTTCTCCGATTTCGTCTCCGCCATGGAGCGGTTTTTCGCGAAAGGCCAGGTCCGCTCCGGCACCGTCAATGGTTTCCCTGAGCTGCCTTAACGGGCGAAACAAATATTGTGAGAGATAAAACTGGAGCAATGAGAGGAAGGCGATGGGAAACAAGATGGCAAAGGCGAACTGCAACGCCGATCCCCTCAAGTCGAACACGCAAATCAGGACCCAAAAAAAGGTTCCCCCCGAGAAAATAAGGAGCAACCTGTTTTTTAATGACGATACTGTGAATTTCATTAACAGGGGAGAAGGATCATTTTTGTCTCCCTCTCCCACACGTGGGAGAGGGATGGGGTGAGGTTCTCAACCGGATTTCACGGCCGGGTTATAATTCGATTCCTGCAATACCCGGGCTAGAGTTTAAACCGGCTGATGAGTTTTTGGAGTTCCACGGCCATTCGCGCAAGTTCCTCGGCGGCGGTCCGGGTGTCCCCCGCGCCCTGGGTGGTGCTTTGCGCGGCGATGGCGACGCCGTTGATGTTCTCGGCGATTTCACCGCTTCCCTTGGCCGCGTCGCTCACGTTCCTTCCGATCTCGCCGGTGGTCGCGGTCTGTTCCTCGACGGCGCTGGCGATGGTTCCCTGAAAATCGTTGATCTTGTTAATGACCTTTGTGATTTGGTCGATCGCCCCGACGGCGTTCCCGGTATCGGACTGGATGGCCTGGATTTTCTGGCTGATGTCATCGGTGGCCCGGGCGGTTTGGTTGGCCAGTTCCTTGACCTCGTTGGCGACGACGGCGAATCCCTTGCCCGCCTCGCCCGCTCGCGCCGCCTCGATGGTGGCGTTGAGCGCCAGAAGATTCGTCTGCTCGGCGATGGAGGTGATGACCTTGATGACCTGCCCGATTTCCGCGCTGCTTTCGCCCAGTTTCCCTACCGTCTGGTTGGTCTCCTCGGTGATTTTAACGGCGGAAGCGCCGACCCGCGCCGCCTCGTTGGCGTTTTGAGCGATTTCCTTGATGCTCGTTCCCATTTCTTCCGCGGCGGTGGCGACGGTCTGTATGTTTTTGCTCACCTCGCCGGCGGCCGCGTTCACCACCTTGGCCTGTGTAGAGGTTTCTTCCGAATTGGCGCTCATCTGCTGGCTGGTTGCCGTCAGTTCCTCGGAAGAGGACCCCAGGGCCTGGGCGGTTTTCCCGATATTGGAAAGACTTTGCCTGAGGTCATTAATAAATTTGGCCAGTCCTTCACCCATCTGGCCGATGGCATCCGGCCCTTTAATGAGAATTTCCCGGGTGAGGTCACCCTCGGCCGCGGCATTGACCACCTCCAGCAGGCTATCGACTTTTTCCTGCATTTCCTGAGCCTGTTTTTTTTCACGCTCCTGCATTTCCTCGGCCTTTTTCGCATTGGCCAGTTTTTCCGTTATGATTTCCCAGGTGGCCATGGGGCCCAGATAGTTGTTGTCCTGATCGTAGATGGCGCTGACCAGGAGGTCGATGGTCTCCGGTCCCAACTGAATTTGAGCCTGGTGGGGCAGGTTCTTCGGATCGGAAAGGATCCGGCGCTGGTGGTCCGGGTTTTTGTGGAAGATATCAATGGATTGTCCCAGAATATCCTCCGCCTTGACGGGAAGGTATTGCTCGATGGTTTTGAGGGTCCGGACCGATGCCGGGTTGTTGTACTGTATTTTCAAATCCCTGTCCGCGAATACGACGTTGACCGGGGCATTTTCCATCATCGACATGACCCTTGCCATCTCCGTTTCGGTCCTCAGTTTTTCGGTCACGATTTCCCAGGTGGCCATGGGGCCGAGATAATAATTGTTCTGATCGTAGATGGCGCTGACCAGAAGGTCGATGGTCTCCGGTCCCAACTGAATTTGAGCCTGGTGGGGCAGGTTCTTCGGATCGGAAAGGATCCGGCGCTGGTGGTCCGGGTTTTTGTGGAAGATATCAATGGATTGTCCCAGAATATCCTCCGCCTTGACGGGAAGGTATTGCTCGATGGTTTTGAGGGTTCGGACCGATGCGGGGTTGATGTACCGGATGATCAAATCCTGATCCGCCAATACCAGGTTGGTGGGCGAGTTTTCCATCATCGACATGACCCGAGCCATCTCCGTTTCGGTCTTCAGTTTTTCGGTCACGATTTCCCAGGTAGCCATCGGGCCGAGATAATAATTGTTCTGATCGTAGATGGCGCTGACCAGAAGGTCGATGGTCTCCGGTCCCAACTGAATTTGAGCCTGGTGGGGCAGGTTCTTCGGATCGGAAAGGATCCGGCGCTGGTGGTCCGGGTTTTTGTGGAAGATATCAATGGATTGTCCCAGAATATCCTCCGCCTTGACGGGAAGGTATTGCTCGATGGTTTTGAGGGTTCGGACCGATGCGGGGTTGATGTACCGGATGATCAAATCCTGATCCGCCAATACCAGGTTGGTGGGCGAGTTTTCCATCATCGACATGACCCGGGCCATTTCCGCCGCGGTATTTTGTTTCTCCTTGGCCTGGACCAGCATTTCTTCAAGATTTTTCTCGAACTCCCCTTCCAATCCGAAACGGTTCGATTCGGGGATTTTTTCATTCAGGAGGTTTTCGGCGTTTTTGAAAAAACTTTTGACGTTATGGAAGAGGCGGTTGAAGGCGCCGGAAAGGCGCCCGAGTTCGTCCCGGGAGCGGACGGCCATTTCCCGCATGGATTTAAAATTTCCCGCCGCGAAGTTTTCCAATCCTTCCGCCAGGGAGAGAATGGGACGGGTCAGTGAGCGCGCGCTCCAGAAACCGAAAACCCCGATCAACCCCAGAAACACTGCGCTGATCAAAAAGATGCGTTGCTCGATGCCGATGATGGAGGCGTTCACCTCCGAATCCGGCATGCGGACGAGAACCGACCAGTTCATGCCCGGGAATCCCATGGTGCCTTTATGGTGCGCGTACCCCGTGGCCTGGACGATGTTTTTGCGCGCGTGGGTGGCGTATCCAAATCCCGACTTCTTTTCCTTCACCGCGGCAAGGGCCGCTTGCACTCCTTTCTCGGCCAGGTTCAGTTTCATCAACACGTCCAAATCCCGGATCACCCGGTGTTCGGTTCCCCTGCCGTAAGCCGGATCGTAATCGACGATCACCAGGCCCTTGTCATTGAGCAGCGTGAGTTCCACATTTGGGAATCCCTTTTGTTTCATGTTCCGGTAGGCATCCACGAAAATGTCTTCCACCAATGAAAAGCGGGCGAAATTGTGCCAAACGGCGATCACGTTTCCGGACGCATCATTCACTGGGGCGGCAAAACCCAGAGTGAGGCCAGCATCGCCCGGATAGGCTGTTTTCACATATTCATCGCCGTGCAAGGGAACGATGACCGTACCCGAGAATCCGGATTTCCCCCCAACATTTCCCTCCTGGCTGGTGTAGAACCTTTTAGCCATGACATCCTGGAACCACGGGGTGTCCCGGAAATTTTGGGCATAAAGCGATTCGAAGGGAATCGGTTTCCCGTTTTGATCCCTGGAATTTACCGCGATCACCTTGCCCTCGAGATCCACGAGAAGCGTCAGGTAGTAGATGCCGTAAGTTTGAACGTACCGGTTCATGGCGTTGACAATGGGACCCCCCTTCTGATACCAGTTGTCCTGGTCTTGCACCACGGTGTTCAGTCCGAAGGCCTGAACATCCCCGTAACGTTCGAAAAGGTTCCGGTCAATTTTATCCGCGATGTTTTCCGCCACGTTTTGCAGCGTTCCAGCGTTGATTTCCCGGACTTCCTTGAAGGAATAATTAATGAGGGCGGTGATGGATAACAGGGGAATCATGCCCGCGATCAGGAAAAGAATAATTTGTTTCCATTTCAGGCTTAGATGGTCCCATTTCCACCGGCTGCCCCTGGGCGCGGCAGGAGTGGGGACTTGTGTCGCATACTCGCGGGAGGCCCGCCTTTCAGGGGGGGCTTGGGTTTCCTTTTCCTCAGGAAAGGATTTTCGGGAAATTTCCTGGGCCTCCAGAGTGGCCGTCTGTGAGGCTTCATAATCGATCACGGATGTTTTTTCGAGCATCGAATTCGTGGCTCCTTAAAAAATAAATAATCCTTTTTTGTTATCCAATGATGACCGGGTTTGTTCCATTGGGAATAATTTTATAAATTGCCAGTCTGGTTGACGACTTTTGCAGTTCCGCGGCCATTCGTGCCAACTCCTGTGAAGCTTTTTGAGTGTCGTTGGCCCCCTGGGAGGTGCTCCGGGCGGCTTCGGCGACCCCTCCGATATTGGCGGCGATTTCATCCGCGTTCCGGGCGGCTTCGGAAACACTGCGGCTCATTTCGTTGGTGGTGGCCGTTTGTTCTTCCACGGCGCTGGCGAGGGTATTGGCGATATCATCGATTTTATTGATAATCGTGGTGATTTTCCGGATGGCATCGACGGAGCCTTGGGCATCGTCCTGGATGGCCTGAATTTTCCCCCCGATTTCTTCGGTGGCCCGGGCGGTTTGATTGGCCAATTCCTTGACCTCGTTGGCGACGACAGCGAATCCCTTGCCCGCCTCGCCGGCGCGCGCCGCCTCGATCGTGGCGTTGAGCGCCAGAAGATTTGTCTGCTCGGCGATGGAGGTGATCACCTTGATCACCTGCCCGATTTCGGCGCTGCTCTCTCCCAACTGCGAGATCGTTTTGTTGGTCGATTCCGCCATTTGGACCGAGGAAGCGGTTATCCGGGCCGCCTCGGAAGAATTTTTTGCGATTTCTTTGATGCTTGCCTCCATTTCACTGGTGCCCGTGGCGACGATTTCCACGCTTTTACTCACTTCCTTCGACGCGGCCGAAACCACGCTGGCCTGGGCGGTGGTCTCCTCGGCGTTGCCCGCCATCTGCTGGCTCACCGATGTCAGCTGTTCGGAGGCCCCCGCCAGGGCCTGGGAATTGTCCGATACCTGGTCCAGCACTTGCCGCATTTTGGCGTTGGTTTCTTTTTCCCGGTTCTGGGCTGCCAGCTTCCCGGTGATCACCTCCCAGGTGACCATGGGGCCGATGTAGTTGTTGTTCTGGTCATAGATGGGGCTTACCAGGAGGTCGAGAGTCTCGGGTCCCAATTGAATCTCCGCCCGGTGCGGCAGATTTTTCGGATCAGAAAGGATTTGCCTCTGGCGCGCGGGATTCTTGTGGAAAATATCGATCGATTGCCCCTGGATGTTCTCCACCTTGACTGGCAGGTGCTGTTCGATGGTCTTGAGGGTCCGGACCGAGGCCGGGTTGAGGTATTGGATGTTCAGGTTTCGGTCGGCGAAGAGCACGTTGACCGGTGCGTTTTCCATAATCGACTGGATCCGGGCCTTCTCCGTTTCCATTTTCTGTTTCTCGGTCACGAGTTCCCAGGTGACCATGGGACTCAGGTAGTTGCCGTCCTTATCGTAGATAGCGCTCACCAGCAGGTTGGCGGTTTCCGGTCCGATCTGGATCAATGCCCGGTGCGGCAGGTTCGCCGGATCGGACAAAATTCGGCGTTGGTGCTCGGGATCCTTGTGGAAAATATCGATCGATTGCCCCTGGATGTTCTCCACCTTGACTGGCAGGTGCTGTTCGATGGTCTTGAGGGTCCGGACCGAGGCCGGGTTGAGGTATTGGATGGTCAACTCCTTATCCGCCAAGATCAGGTTAGTGGGCGCGTTTTCCATCATCGACTGGACCCTGGCCCTCTCCGATTCGAGTCTCTTTGTCTCGGTGACATTTTCCCAGTTCACCACGTAACCGGTCCGCCGGCCGCCGGAGTCAAAGGTTCCGTTGAAAGTGGCCCGCAGGGTGACCACGCCGAAGGTCAGTTCGGCGGTGTGCGGCAGCGCATGGGGATTTTTCAGGATGGATTCCACCTTATCGGGGTCCCGGTGAAACCGGTGGATAGAACTGCCGACCATCTCGCCGATTGAAATCCCGAACGCCTGGTGTATCTCCTCCTTGATTTTCCGCAGGGTTTCCAAGGCTTGCGGATTGGCGTAAATGAGCCTGAACCGGGCATCCGCGACCAAAATGTTGGCTTGAACCTGGTCCAGACAGGACTCGAGCGAAGATGAATTTTTAAAACCGTTCCAATTTCCCGAACGGCCGCCGTTGAAGACTCCAAACCATCGTGAAAAAAATGAGCCAGGTTTTCTGGATGTATCATGAGAAGAACTACCAAGGGGGAGGGGCATATTTTTTTCCTTACGCTTTTGGGTGATCAGGATTTATCAATAGGGAAACGTCCCGATAAATTTTTCAAGATGATAAATTTCAGGAAACGGTGTTCTGTTCATTTTTCAAAGTTTGACGATGTAAATGCAAATGGTTTGCCAAACCCCTCCTTGGCGTTTCTTAAATGCCTCATCGACTGGTGCCATGCGGATTGCCGGCCCTGAAGACCCTGAACGATCTTGGCGGCCCGGGACAAGTTCCGCACAAAGGGTCAAAGGTTCCGGGCGGAATATCGCACACGGGTCGTCCTCCCATGGGGTTATGGGAAAGGGGTGGATTCCCCGGCGCCTCTTGACGGCCGATCTTGTAAGCTTTCCCCCGGAGGACCCCGGGACGTTGCGCAGGGAAAAACTTCCGGTTCAAGCGGGCTCCAGAAAATCCTTTCGTTTGAGGGCGTACTTCCGCATTTTGTCGTACAGGGTTTTTCTGGGCAGTCCCAGGGTGGTGTAAGTGGCCTTGACATCCCCGCGGGTACGCGCCAATTCCTGTACGATCAGGGTTTTCTCAAAATCATTGATCTGTTCCACTAGAGTTCTTCTTTTTCCGATGGCGTTGTTTTGGGAACCGTTTCCTTTACCCGGTCCGTTTGGCGGCGGCAATTCGGGATGGCAGTCCAGGGTGAACCGGTCGGCGGCATTTTTTAATTCGCGGACGTTTCCCGGCCAATCTTGGCCCATCAAATCGTGCAGGGTTTCATTGGTGATCGGTGGCATGGGACGCTTGAATTTCGCGCATGCCTGTACCACGAAATATTGGAACAGCAGGGGGATGTCTTCCCGGTGTTCGCGAAGCGGGGGCAGGGGGATGCGGATCACATTCAAGCGGTAAAACAGGTCCTGGCGGAATTTTCCCTCTTCGCCGGCCCGCTGGAGGTCCACCTTGGTGGAGGCGATGACGCGGATGTCCACGGGAATGATTTGGTTGGAGCCGAGCCTTTCGATGTGCCGTTCCTGAAGAACGCGCAATAGTTTTCCCTGCAGGTTGAGGGGCATGCTGTCGATTTCATCGAGGTAGAGGGTTCCGCCGTTGGCGTATTCGAACTTACCCACCCGACGGGCCTGGGCGCCGGTGAACGCTCCCGCCTCGTGCCCGAACAACTCGCTCTCCAGAATTTCCTGGGGGATGGCGCAGCAATTGACCGCGACGAAACGTCTCGTCCGCCTGCCGCTTTGCTCGTGCAGGCAGCGGGCGGCCAGTTCTTTTCCCGTGCCGGTCTCGCCGCACAAAAGCACGTCGGCATCCACCTCCGCCACCTTTTCGATGGATTGCACCAAGTGGCCCATCGCCGGGGATTTCCCGACCACAAAGGAGCCGGACCTTTCCTGCACGGCGATTTCCGATCGAAGCCCCCGGTTTTCGAGAATCAGAGCCCGTTTTTCCAGAGCCCGTTTTATGGTTTTCAGGACGGCCACCCCGGAAAAAGGTTTTTCAATGACATCGTATGCCCCCCTCCGCATCACCTGGACGACCAGCGGGATGTTCCCCTGCCCGACGATCAGGATGACCGGAAGGTCCGGGTCCGTTTTCACCACCTTTTCCAGGAATTCCAATGCGCCGCATTCGGCCTTTTCCAGGTGGACCAACACCACTCCGTGCCACTGGCGGGAGATCCGGCCCAGCACGCATTCCCCATCTTCAAAGGCCTGGGCCTCGATGCCCTCGAGGGTCAGGCGGTTTCCAAGGATGGCGGACAAATAATTCTCGCTGTCCACGAGAATGACTTTTTCATTAAGGTCCGTTTTTCTTCTGGCAAAGGCAAGGTAATGTTCAAAGTCACATTTTCTTCTGGCAAAGGACATGGATTCCTCCTTCTTCCGCGTATCCCGCTTCATTCGTGTAATCGCTGCCCGGATTGAAAAAATAATGGATTCCAAATGCCCGAGAAATTCCGTCTAGCGAAATTCCCAAACAACCCCTGATTTTCTAGCAGGTTTCCAGGCGCCTGTTAATACTATAATTCGGTTTTCCTAATAAAATCAACAATTTTTTGGTAATCCGAATGTGTATGGGCAAAAATCCACTCTCGCCCGCTTAGATAATGCTCATTCAAAAACGCTGTAAAAACACGGAGGATCCTTGGAAAAAGGCTTGGCGGCAAGGGAAAGGGGCCGGGCGGAGTGCCTCCGCGGGCAATTGGTCATACTTTATAGGGCGGACCAAGGCGGATTGGCGATGATGCCAGGAGCAATCCCCCTCCCGGGGGCCGGGTGGTATTTTTTGGGGCGGGGGAAATCAAATTAGTGAGGAAATTTCTTGCTTGCCAGGATAGAACTTGACATATTTATAGATGGTGGATATATTAACGCGTTTTGGGAAATTAATTGAATTTGGGTTAATATTTTATCAAATGGCCTGTCGGTAACCCGGCCTTGCATTCAGGCCGATTGAGGCTGTTTTTCCTAGAACTGAAAATAATCCTCCCCAACCTACCATTATATATAGGTATACGGAATAATGCAAGGAAAATTATCAGGAATGACAAATTTTCTGGGAGACCGGCTTCGGAAATGGCGAAAATCCCTGCCCCTCAAATCCTATGAGCTGGCCCGGTTGATCTCTATCTCCCAGGGGTCTCTTTCGGACATCGAGAACAATAAATCCTTGCCCTCCGCCGATACCATCGCCAAGCTGTACCGGAATACCAACATCAATATCGTTTGGCTTCTCACCGGCAAGGGTCCCATGACCAAGGGAAGGCTTTCCGCCGGGGCCGGCACCGAGGAAATGGAAGCCCCGATGGCCCATGAGGAATTCGCGGAATACGGGCTGAACCAGAACTTAAAGGATATGATTGAAAAACTGTTGCGGATTTATAAGTATGGGGATCCGGAGAAACGGGCGCACCTTTTGGGGTTTCTCGCCGGCGCTGACCCCGGTGACACCGTGGAGAAAGAGGGCTGAAACGGCCCGGATTAGCCCCCATGTTGCGTGAATCGAATTATAACCGGGTCCTGAATTCCATTTAAGACCCTCACTCAACCCTCTCCCACCCATGCGGGAGAGGGTTTATTAATTTGTGCGCCCGGCAGGGCGCACCTACTTGGAGGTGCAAGTCCTCTACAGGCCC